>NZ_CP115463.1:1077500-1420000 GCF_027912495.1 Caulobacter sp. NIBR1757
TGGCGCACCGGCTCCAAGGGCACGGACCTGCGTCCGGCGCTCGCGGTCCTGGGTGAAGACGGCTCCTACCAGCGGCTCGCCGCCGGTGGCGAGTCCCGCTACCTGCTGTCGGTCGGCGCCATTCTGTCGGTGGCCGACGGCGACACGGTGAAGCCGGGTGAGATCATCGCCCGTATCCCCACGGAAGGCGCCAAGACGCGCGACATCACCGGCGGTCTGCCGCGGGTTGCCGAGCTGTTCGAAGCCCGCCGTCCGAAGGATTGCGCGGTCATCGCCGAGATGGACGGCCGGGTCGAGTTCGGGCGCGACTACAAGAACAAGCGCCGGATCAAGATCACCCCGGAGGACGGTGGCGAACCCGTCGAGTTCCTGATCCCCAAGGGCAAGCACATCGCGGTGCACGACGGCGATATCGTCCGCAAGGGCGAGTACATCATCGACGGCAACCCGGATCCGCACGACATCCTGCGCATCCTGGGCATCGAGGAGCTGGCCAACTTCCTGGTCAACGAAATCCAGGAAGTCTACCGCCTGCAAGGCGTGCCGATTAACGACAAGCACATCGAGGTGATCGTTCGCCAGATGCTGCAGAAGGTGGAAATCCTCGAGCCCGGCGACACCGGCCTCATCAAGGGCGACCACCTCGACAAGTCGGAATTCGACATCGAGAACGCCAAGACCGAAGCCCGCGGCGGCCGCCCGGCGATCACCCAGCCGGTTCTGCTGGGCATCACCAAGGCCTCGCTGCAGACCCGTTCTTTCATCTCGGCCGCCTCCTTCCAGGAAACGACCCGGGTGCTCACGGACGCCTCGGTCCACGGCAAGGTCGACACCCTCGAAGGCCTCAAGGAAAACGTCATCGTCGGCCGTCTCATCCCGGCGGGTACGGGCTCCTACCTGCGGAACCTCCAGAAGATCGCCACCAAGCGTGACGAACAGCTGGCCGCCTCGCGCGAAGCGGCGATGGAGCCGCTGCCCGTCGAGATCGCCGACGAAGTCCTCGCCGACTAGTCGGACGGACCAGACCTATCGAGACGGCCCGGGAGTGATCCCGGGCCGTTTTCGTTTGGGTCCTGCGAAAGGCGCCCTATCTCTTGCGCCATGGGACCGGGGGTAACCAGATCACTGACGGCCAGCGAGCGCGCCGCGCTCTCCGACGGCCTGTGGGACGCGCTGATGGCCGCCGGGGCCTTTCCGCGCATCGTCGCCGCCTCCTCGCCGCTCGCCCGCCTGTCCCACCTCTGGCGCGGCCACACGCCCGTCCTGACCCTCGGCGACCGCATCTTCTGGGGCCGCGCCCCCGACGACTGCTCGGCCCAGCCCGTCGCCATGGCCCTGCTGCAGCACGAACTGCAGCATGTGCTGGACTTCGCCAGCGGCCGGATGAGCTGGCTCTCCTACGCCCTGCGTCCCGGCGACTGGAGCTACAGCGTGCCGAACGCCGGCTGGGACTGGAACCGGCTCGGCGCCGAGCAACGCGCCGTTCTCGCGGAACGCCTCTGGCGGGCCGAGCGCAACGGCGCCGCCGGAGAGGCCGCCCGCCTGCGCGCCGTCCTGCCTTGGGGCTAGCTAGAACGGCGTCTTGATCGGGGCGTGGCTCGGCGAGCCAGGCCCGACTCCGGCCGGATACCCCGGTCCCTGCTCCTCGCTGGTCCCGGTCGGAATGGTCGGGTTCTCGCGCCATTCGCGGTCCCGTTGCTGCTTGGCGGCGACCTGGTCCCAGGCCTTGCGCTTGGCGCCGGGGATTGGCGCGGCGATCGGCGACACCTGGCGGACCGGCCGATCCGAGCAAGCCTCCCGCTCGCGCCGGTTCAACCCCGTCGCGTCCGGATAGGCGCAGCCGTAGGTGCCGCGCAGCGCCTTGCGGGTATCCTCGCCGGGCGACGGAAAGATCGTCGGCCCTCGTCCGGAGCCGCCCTTCTTCTCGCCCCCCGCACTGGCCCCGGCCGGGGCCGGGGCGGGCAGGGGGGACGGCGCCACCTGCGACGGCGGCTCGACGGCCGGCACATGCAGCATTGGGGCGGTCGTATCGCGCCGGGGAATGCCGTTGGCCGGGTTGCCGCCCGCCTCGGCCGGCGCGGGCTGGGCCGGCTGCACCCGGGGCGGGAACAGGCTGATGTCGATGACCTCCTCGGGCAGAGGCGGCCGCTCCCGCACCCCCGGCGTATTGAGGCCGATCAGGGTGAAGAGGCCGACGTGGAACAGCAGCGACAGGCCGGTGACGACAGCCATCCGCCGCCGGTCCCGCCGCTGATTGCGTGTCTGCGCCACGCCGCCTCCCATCCTGTCCAGCCTGAACGCTGATCGCCGGGCGCGGCCAAAACGTGTCCCCGCCGGGACCCTTTCCGGGCCCCCGGGTTTCAGGACGGGTTGCGACGTCCCGCCGCATGCCTATCTGCAGGGGGACCCCATGGCCGTGAGGAACAGACCGTGCCCCTGCTGATGTGCCCCAACGACAACAGTTCCATGCAGAAGCTCGTCCGAGACGGCGTCGAGATCGACATGTGCCCGACCTGCCGGGGCGTTTGGCTGGATCGCGGCGAGCTGGAGAAGATCCTCAGCGGCGGCCGCGAACAGCAGCAGGATCTCAGCCAGGATCGCGAACGCTTCACGCGGGAAGTGGATACCTTCCACCGCGACCCGGAAGCCTGGCGCCGCAGCCACCCCTACGACGACCGCGAGAAACGCCACCGCTACGACGACGACTACAACTACCGCAAAAAGAAGAAGGGCGGCTTCGACCTGTTCGACATCTTCGACTGAGCCCCCTAGATTGCAACAGGCGCGGTCGTGACCGCGCCTGTTCGCGTCTTCGGGGGGATTTTCAGATGTTTCGCGCCGTCCTGGGCTTTTGCGCCCTGACTCTGGCTGCCGTGTCGCCGCTGGTCGCCGCGGCCCAGCAGGCCAAGCCGCCCGTGCTGGCCTACGCCCGCCTGCCGGCCATCCAGATGGCGGAAATCTCGCCCGATGGCGCGCGCCTGGCCTACATCGGCGGTACGGCCGACGACCGGGTGATCTTCATCACCCCCATCGACGGCGGCGCGCCGGTGACCATCCGGCCTGGCACGGTCAACGTCAAAAGCGTCCGCTGGGCGGGCAGCAGGCACGTCCTCATCGGCATTGCGATGTACGACAATGATGCCGACTACGCCGCCGGCCTGAAGACCGCCTACACCTTCCGCCGCGACCTGCTGGTCGACGCGGCGACCGGCGACGTCAGGGGTCAGGTGCTGGCCGAGGCCAACTGGACCCGACTGGCGCTCGACATCCCGGTGCTGGCCACCATCGATGGCGACAAGCCCTACATCATCGTCCAGGGCCTCGACCTGGCCTCCGACCTCAGCTCGGGCAACAGCCTGACCGTCCTCAAGAAGAAGGGCGACGACATCGTCCCCGCCCTCTGGAAGGTCGACCTGACCACCGGCAAGGGCCGCATGCTGGAACGCGCCGGCCGCCTGACCCGCTCCTTCGAGACCGACCTCACCGGCGAGTCCCGTGTCCGCTGGGACTATGACGATACCCGCAAGGCCGAAACCATGCTGGCCCGGGGGAAGGGCGCGGCCGCCTGGAAGGCGGTCGATCGCGGAGACGGCTCGAATTTCGACTACCAGGGCTATTCCGATCCCGACGACGCCCTGATTGTCCGGATCACCGACAAGGCCGGCTCGCGCCTGGTCAAGCGGTCTCTGAGCGGCGGGCCCGATGTCGAACTCGTGCCGGGTCTCGACGCCGCCCATGCGCGGGTCCTCTGGGATCTGGACCGCTCCGTGCCAGTCGCCGTGTCGGTCGGCGGTGACGAGCGCTCGAAGGTCCAGTGGCTGGATCCCGCTCTCGCCGCCGTGCACGCCCGTCTCGGCAAGGCCCTGGCCGGCAAGTCGGTGTCGCTGGCCAGCTGGAGCCGCGACCGCACCCGCCTGGTGGTCATGGCCGAGGCCGACGACAGCCCGCCGGTCTGGTACCTCTATGATACCAGGACCAAACAGGCCTCGCTGATCGCCGAGTCCTATCCGGAACTGGCCGGCGCCGCCTTCGCCAAGACCCGCTGGATCACCTACCCGGCCAAGGATGGTCTGACGATCCCCGCCTACCTGACCTTGCCGCCGGCCAGGGCCGATGGGAAAAAGCCGCCGCTGATCGTGCTGCCGCATGGCGGCCCGGCCTCGCGCGACACCTGGGGTTTCGACTGGATGGTGCAGTTCCTGGCCTCGCGCGGCTATGCGGTGCTGCAGCCGCAGTTCCGTGGCTCCGCCGGCTTCGGCGACGCCTTCGAGCGGGCCGGCTACGGCGAATGGGGCGGCAAGATGCAGACCGATCTGCTCGACGGGGTGGCCGCCACCGCCGCCCACGGGGTCGATTCCGCCCGGACCTGCATCGTCGGCCTTAGCTATGGCGGCTACGCGGCCATGTCCGGCGCGGTTTTCCATCCCGAGGTCTACCGCTGCGCCGTCTCGGTCAGCGGCGTTTCCGACCTGCCGCTGTGGATCGGTGCTACCCGCCGCGCCTATGGCGAGGATTCCTACGCCCTGGCCTACTGGCGCGCCGCCATCGGTGATCCACGCGTCTCCAGCTCGGCGATGATCGAGGCCTCGCCGGTCCGTCGCCTTGGGGCGGGGTCCAGTCCGATTCTCCTGATGCACGGCGATCTCGACACCACCGTGCCGCTGGAGCAGTCGCGGACCATGGAGCGGCGTCTCAAGGAGCTGGGCCAGTCCACGCCCCTGATCATCCTCGAAGGCGATGACCACGACCTGTCGAAGTCCAGGAGCCGCATCAAATTCCTAAGCGAGACCGAGGCCTTCCTCGGCAAGCACCTGCCCGTCGCGCCGTGAATCGGGGTGGGGTCTTCCAGCCCCGCCTAAGAGTCCGGAAACCCTTGACCTTTGGGGGTCTCGCGAGTATCTAGCCCGCTCTTTCGAGGCAGGGTCTTAACGGATCCTCACCCGAGGAACTTCAAGGACCCGCCGGCCGCCACGACGCAGCCGGTGAGTTTGCGCGTTCAACGGCCTCGGATTGACGAACCCTATAGGACCCTGAAGCGCCTCGGCCGAAAGGCACACGCTTCCACGAGCACAGAGATTAGATGCCTACAGTCAACCAGCTGATCCGTAAGCCGCGGCAACCCAAGCCCGTGCGCAACAAGGTTCCCGCCCTCAAGGGCTGCCCCCAGCGCCGTGGTGTTTGCACCCGCGTCTACACCACCACCCCCAAGAAGCCGAACTCGGCTCTGCGGAAGGTGGCCAAGGTCCGCCTGACCACCGGCGTCGAAGCCGTGTGCTACATCCCCGGTGAAGGTCACAACCTTCAGGAGCACAGCGTTGTGCTCATCCGCGGCGGCCGCGTGAAGGACCTTCCCGGCGTTCGCTACCACATCCTGCGTGGCGTCCTCGATACCCAAGGGGTCAAGGACCGTAAGCAGCGCCGTTCGCACTACGGCGCCAAGCGCCCGAAGTAAGGAAGAGATTCAATGTCCCGTCGTCGTCGCGCAGAGAAGCGCCAGGTGCTGCCGGATCCCAAGTTCGGGGATCTCGTTGTCACCAAATTCATGAACTACGTCATGTACGAAGGCAAAAAAGCCGTCGCCGAGAACATCATCTACGGCGCCTTCGACATTCTGGAAGCCAAGCGCAAGGACCAGGGTCCCCTGGAAACCTTCCACGGCGCCCTCGACAACGTCGCCCCGGCGATCGAAGTCCGTTCGCGCCGCGTCGGCGGCGCCACCTACCAGGTGCCGGTCGAGGTCCGTCCGGACCGTCGTCGTGCGCTCGCCATCCGCTGGCTGGTCACCGCCGCGCGCAAGCGTGGTGAGAACACCATGACCGAAAAGCTGGCCGGTGAGCTGCTGGACGCTTCGAACAACCGCGGCACCGCGGTCAAGAAGCGCGAAGACACGCACAAGATGGCCGAAGCCAACCGGGCATTCTCGCACTACCGCTGGTAACCACCCAGCGCCGTCAGGTCTTACAGGGACGGGCGGTTTGAAACCTCAAACCGCCCGTTCCGCTCATTCTAACACCAGGCATATCCCATGGCCCGCGCCAGCAAGATTGAAGACTACCGCAACTTCGGAATCATGGCCCACATCGATGCGGGCAAGACGACGACGACCGAGCGGATTCTGTACTACACCGGTAAGAACCACAAGATCGGTGAAGTCCACGATGGCGCGGCCACCATGGACTGGATGGACCAGGAGCAGGAGCGTGGCATCACGATCACCTCCGCCGCGACCACCGCGTTCTGGAACGACAAGCGCCTGAACATCATCGACACCCCCGGGCACGTCGACTTCACCATCGAGGTGGAGCGTTCCTTGCGCGTCCTCGACGGCGCGGTCACCGTTCTCGACGGCAACGCCGGTGTCGAGCCGCAGACCGAAACCGTCTGGCGCCAGGCCGACAAGTACCGCGTGCCGCGCATCGTGTTCGTCAACAAAATGGACAAGATGGGCGCCGACTTCAACAAGTCGGTCGAGAGCATCCGCGACCGCCTGGGCGCCAAGGCCGTGCCGATCCAGCTGCCGATCGGTTCGGAGTCGTCGCTGCGTGGCCTGGTCGACCTGGTCCGCATGAAGGCCGTCGTCTGGGATGCCGACACCATCGGCGCCACCTTCCACGACGAGGAAATCCCGGCCGACATGAAGGACGAGGCTGAAGCCGCCCGTCACTACATGATCGAGAACGCCGTCGAGCTCGACGACGAAGCCATGGAAGCCTACCTCGGCGGCGAAGAGCCCTCGATCGACATCATCAAGAAGTGCATCCGCAAGGCCGTGCTGACCGGCGCCTTCTACCCGATCCTCTGCGGCTCGGCCTTCAAGAACAAGGGCGTCCAGCCCCTGCTCGACGCGGTCGTCGACTACCTGCCCTCGCCGGTGGACATCCCGCCGACCAAGGGCATCGACTTCCGCACCGAGGAAGAAATCGTCCGCAAGGCTTCGGACGATGAGCCCCTCGCCGTGCTCGCCTTCAAGATCATGGACGACCCCTTCGTCGGGTCGCTGACCTTCTGCCGCATCTACTCGGGCAAGCTGGAAACCGGCATGGGCCTGCTGAACTCGACCCGCGACCGCAAGGAACGCGTCGGGCGCATGCTGCTCATGCACTCCAACAACCGCGAGGACATCAAGGAAGCCTACGCCGGCGACATCGTCGCCCTGGCCGGCCTGAAGGACACCCGCACCGGCGACACCCTGTGCGATCCGAACAAGTCGCCGGTCATCCTCGAGCGCATGGAATTCCCGGCCCCGGTCATCGAGATCGCGGTTGAGCCGAAGTCCAAGGCCGACCAGGAAAAGCTGGGCGTCGCCCTGGCCAAGCTGGCGTCGGAAGATCCGTCCTTCACCGTCTCGACCGACCACGAGTCGGGCCAGACGATCCTGAAGGGCATGGGCGAGCTGCACCTCGACATCAAGATCGACATCCTGAAGCGGACCTACAAGGTCGAAGCCAACATCGGCGCGCCGCAGGTTGCCTATCGTGAAAGCCTGGGTCGCAAGGCCGAGATCGACTACACCCACAAGAAGCAGACCGGCGGTACGGGCCAGTTCGCCCGCATCAAGCTGACCTTCGAACCGGGTGAACCCGGCTCGGGCTTCGTCTTCGAAAGCGCCATCGTCGGCGGTAACGTGCCGAAGGAATACATCCCCGGCGTCCAGAAGGGCCTCGAGTCCTCCAAGGAAAACGGCCTGCTGGCCGGCTTCCCGCTGATCGACTTCAAGGCCACCCTGACCGACGGCGCCTACCACGACGTCGACTCCTCGGTCCTGGCCTTCGAAATCGCCGCCCGCGCCGCCTTCAAGGAGCTCCGTGAAAAGGGCGCCCCGAAGCTGCTCGAGCCGATCATGGCCGTCGAAGTCGTGACCCCGGAAGACTACCTGGGCTCGGTCATCGGCGATCTGAACAGCCGTCGTGGCATGATCCAGGGCCAGGACACGCGCGGCAACGCGATCGTCGTCAACGCCTTCGTGCCGCTGGCCAACATGTTCGGCTATGTGAACACCCTCCGCGGGATGTCGCAGGGCCGCGCCGCCTTCACCATGCAGTACGACCACTACGATCCGGTGCCGCAACACGTCGCCGACGAAGTGATCAAGAAGTACGCCTAACCCTTCCAACCCTAGTTTAGAGGACAGGCCCAATAGGGCTGGAGCTTGAAATGGCTAAAGAAAAGTTCGAACGTAACAAGCCGCATTGCAACATCGGCACCATCGGTCACGTTGACCATGGCAAGACGACGCTGACGGCCGCGATCACCATGGTGCTGGCCAAGACCAGCGGCGGTGTTGCGAAATCCTACGCCGACATCGACGCGGCGCCGGAAGAAAAGGCCCGCGGCATCACCATCAACACCGCGCACGTGGAATACGAGACGGCCAACCGTCACTACGCCCACGTCGACTGCCCCGGCCACGCCGACTATGTGAAGAACATGATCACCGGCGCCGCCCAGATGGACGGCGCGATCCTGGTCGTCTCGGCCGCCGACGGCCCGATGCCCCAGACCCGCGAGCACATCCTGCTCGCCCGTCAGGTCGGCGTTCCGGCCCTGGTCGTGTTCATGAACAAGGTCGACATGGTCGACGACGAAGAGCTGCTCGAGCTGGTCGAGATGGAAGTACGTGAACTTCTGTCGTCCTACCAGTTCCCGGGCGACGACATCCCGATCACCAAGGGTTCGGCCCTGGCCGCCGTCGAAGGCAAGACCCCGGCGATCGGCGAGGAAGCCATCCTGAAGCTGATGCAGTCGGTCGACGACTACATCCCGCAGCCGGCCCGTCCGCTGGACCTGCCCTTCCTGATGCCGGTCGAAGACGTGTTCTCGATCTCGGGCCGCGGCACCGTGGTCACCGGCCGCGTCGAAAAGGGCATCGTCAAGGTCGGTGAGGAAGTCGAGATCGTCGGCATCCGTCCGGTCCAGAAGACGACCTGCACCGGCGTCGAGATGTTCCGCAAGCTGCTCGACCAAGGGCAAGCGGGCGACAACGTCGGCGTTCTGCTGCGCGGCACCAAGCGTGAAGACGTCGAGCGTGGTCAGGTTCTCTGCAAGCCGGGCTCGATCACCCCGCACACCAAGTTCGTGGCCGAAGCCTACATCCTGACCAAGGAAGAGGGCGGCCGTCACACCCCGTTCTTCACCAACTACCGTCCGCAGTTCTACTTCCGGACCACGGACGTGACCGGGATCATCAAGCTGCGCGAAGGCGTGGAAATGATCATGCCGGGCGACAACGCCGAGCTGGACGTCGAGCTGATCACCCCGATCGCCATGGACCAGGGCCTGCGCTTCGCCATCCGCGAAGGCGGCCGCACCGTCGGCGCCGGCGTCGTGTCGAAGATCGTCGAGTAGGCTTTCAGCTTCACCGCTGAGACAAGCGAAGGGCCCGGAGCAATCCGGGCCCTTTTGCTATGCACGGCGCTGCGTCCTCTCCTCGGCGCCGTCCCTGACGGCCCGCCGCTCAGGCCGTTCCGCCAAGCCAGGCGCTGCTGTCCCTCAATCGCCGTTTGTAGTCGGGCTCCGCCAGGCTTCGGCGCAATTCGCCGGCCCGCTGCACGACCCGATCCCGATTGAATCCGACCAGCTTCTCCCGGGCCAGGACGTCCATCCGCTCCGCATAGCCGCCGATCAGCGCCAGCCTTTCGGCGTCATCGCACCCCAGGGACACCTCTCCCAGCGCCCGGAGGAATCCGAGCGCCGCCACCATGTCGCCCGAACAGTATTGCGCCAGGGCTCCGAAGCCTCGCTCCATGAAACTGTCAAAGGTGACAGGATGGGTGATGACGCGAAGGGCCCCCTCATCGTCCGCCCGCAAATGCGAAGGCAGCTCACGGGCCGCCAGATCCGAGAAAGCCGCCGCCAGCCAGTCCAGGCAGGTGACCGCCGTGAACGGATCGTTGACCCCCGGGGACAGGGCTCGGCCGGCGATCTCGACCAGTTCGTCGATAAGAAACCGGATGTCTTGCAATGAGGTGCGTCGGGACCCTACGGCGAATGCGCCGCTGATGGATGCCGCTGCCTCTTCGTCACATCGATGGGGCGGCCAGACCTCTACGAGAACCCGGCCCACATGGACGAAATCGCCTGGCTGGTACTGCAGCCGCAGGACCAGGTCGCGTTCGCTGGCGAGTCTCAGCAACGTCTCATCGTCTATCACCTGCAGATAGCCGGTGCCTGTTGAGGCAACGAGCGTGCGGTTGGCGCCGTCGGCGGCGGTCGCGCCCTGCCGGAAGGTGGCGGGTACGGCGGCCTCCTCGGCGCTGGCGTCATCCTGCGGGGGCGGCGCGCCGATGAAGCGGGGAAATCTCGCATCGAGTTCGCCCAGCAGCATCGACCCGACCCCCTCGACGACACTGTTGATGTGCAGTTGGCGTGGCACGTGGTGAATGAAGAAGATCAGCACGCCGATCGAACAGAGGGCGAGGACGACGCCGACAAGGAGGGCGAGGTTCGGCACGAAGCCGGCGCCGGCTTCGGCCGCCGACCGTATGGTTCTGAGGATCAGCAGGCAGTAGACGAACGTCGCGATGAAGGTGCCCAGGGTGACCTGGTTGCCGCGGTCGCTCATGAAGTTGCTGAGAAGGCGCGGACCGTACTGCCCGGACGCGTAGACGACGGCGGCGATGGTCACGGAAAACACCGTGCCCGCGACAGTGATCATCGAGCCGCTGATGACGGAAAGCACCTGGCGCGCGCCGTCTGGCCGCGCCGCATATAACCAGGGCAGGCCGTCCATCCAGGCGGAACCCGCGTGAGTGTCGACGAAGATCATGCCGCCGGCCAGGCAGACGGCGGTCAGCGCCATGATCGATGGCAGGAACCAGTAGCTGACCTTGAGATCGTCGGCCAACTGCAGAAAAATCGACTTCATCCGCGAACTCCCAGGGCCGCCACCGGGCAGGGGTCCGAACGGGCGACCCGGAGGTAACGCGCGGACGGGCGAGACGCTTCCCACCTCGCCGCCAAAGATATCGAGGCTGTCCCCAACGGGCGGCGGGTGATCCACGTCCTTATGTATCACCCAACCTCGACGTTCGCCGCAGGGGCCAAGCCTCGAACAGGTCCGCCCCCGATGAGGGCGATGGCCGCCAACGGTTGCCGCGCGCGTCTCGTCTTTGGTGTGCGCTCTCGCGAGGCCCCGGCTCGCGCCTGTCGGGTTCGGGAACAGATCATCAGCTTTATCAATATAGATGGAGCATAAATCACCGATAGTCGATCAAAAGCAAATCTAGCCGCCGCGTTTATATTGAATACTGCGTAGGATTTTCATGTGCTGCGGAATCTGGCGCCAATTTGATGGTGTAATCTTCGGAGCTGCGGGCCGGCGCTCTCGATATCCTGAATGGCGATCGAAACCATTCGCGGGCGCTGGCGTTCCCTCTCTGGAGAGAGGGCTACCAACATGACTGACACACAACTCGAAACCGGCGGAACAGGCCTGTGGGTAGCGAGAGCTATTGGCGGCCTGTTCGGCCTTATCGGTTTGGTGCTGTCGGTGGGCGGCCTCTGGCTGCTGATCGTTGGCGGGTCCGCCTACTACGCCCTCGCGGGCGTGGCGCTGGTCGCGGCGGGCATATTCATCGCCAGGCGGAGCCCCCTGGGGCTCTGGATCTACACCGCGACCTATGTGGCGACGGTGCTCTGGGCGTTGTGGGAGGTGGGGCTGAATGGCTGGGCGCTCGTTCCGCGGCTTGTCGGTCCGACCGTCCTCATGGCTCTGGCGCTGGCGATCTCGCCCTTCCTGCTGCGGGGCAGGATGCGATCGCTGGCGCCGCTCGGCGGGCTGGCGTCGCTCGTGGTTCTCTGCCTGGTGCTGGGCATCGCCGTTGGCGTCAACGCGGGCTTCGATGTTCGTCCGCTGCCCCAGACCGGTGCGCAGGCCGCGCAACTGTCCCCGATGGAGACAGGAGACGACTGGCCGGCCTATGGCGGCGGCCAAAGCGCGCGGCGCTATTCGCCGCTGGCTCAGATCACCCCGGACAATGTCGGCAAGCTGAAGCGGTTCTGGGTCGCCCATACCCGCGACCTGCCCAAGGACCTGGGCGACAACAAGTACGGGGCGGAGACGACGCCGATCAAGGTCGGCGACTCGATCTACCTGTGCTCGGCCAAGAACATCCTGATCTCGCTCGACGCGGCGACCGGTCGCGAAAAATGGCGCTTCGATCCCAAGGTGCCCGACGCCTGGATTCCCTACACCGCCGCCTGCAGGGGCGTGACCTATTTCGACAGTCGCGCCGCGGCGCCTCCGGCTGACAGCATCAAGGCCTCGGCCGGCCAGGCGACCGCAGCCCAAACCGGCGCGAAGGCCTGCACGACCCGGATCATCGAGGGAACGCTGGACGGCAGGCTGATCGCCGTCGATGCCGTCGATGGTCGGCCCTGCGCGGATTTCGGCCGCAACGGCCAGGTCGATATCAAGCAGGGCATGGGCCCTGTCGTGCCCGGCATGGTGGCCATCACCTCGCCCCCGGTGCTGGTTCGCGGTGTGCTGGTCACCGGCCAGCAGGTCCTCGATGGCCAGAAGAACGACGCGCCGTCGGGTGTGATCCAGGGGTTTGACGCCGTTACCGGCAAGCTGCGCTGGGCCTGGGACCTGGGCCGGCCGGACCGCACCGGCGCCCCCGCCCCCGATGAAACCTATACGCGCGGCACGCCCAACATGTGGACCACGGCGGCCGCCGATGAGGCCCTGGGCTACGTCTACCTGCCGATGGGCAACTCCGCCGTCGACTACTGGAGCAGTGATCGCTCCCCGGCGGAGAACGACTACGCCAGCGCCCTGGTGGCGGTCGATGTCACGACCGGGAAGGCCGTCTGGCGCTTTCAGACTGTCCGCAAGGACGTCTGGGACTACGATCTCGGCTCCCAGCCGTCCCTCGTCGATTTCCCGACCCCGGCCGGGCCGGTCCCTGCCCTGGTGCTGACCAGCAAGGTCGGGGACATCTACATCCTGGACCGTCGCACGGGGGCTCCGCTCAGCAAGGTGGCGGAGATGCGCGCGCCGCAGGGCGGCGTCGAACCTGCCCAGCGTTCGCCGACCCAGCCGGTGTCGGCTTTCAATACGCTTCGCATGCCCGACCTGCGGGAGCGCGACATGTGGGGCATGTCGCCGATCGACCAGATGATCTGCCGCATCCAGTTCCGGATGGCGTCCTACAAGGGGGTCTACACGCCCCCGACCTCCGACCGCCGCTGGGTGGAATACCCGGGCTACAACGGCGGTTCGGACTGGGGCAGCCTGGCGGTCGATCCGCGGCGTGGAGTGATCGTCGCCAACTACAATGACATGCCCAACTACAACCGGCTGGTCCCGCGCGCGGTCGCGGACAAGAAGGGCTGGACGCCTCGTGGCCAGGCGCGCGGCGGCGATCTGAAGGGCGGTGCGGAAGGGGCCGGCGATCCGCAGGCCGGAACGCCCTACGCCATCGACGTCAATGCCGGCTGGCGCATGCCGTTTACCCAGATGCTGTGCAAGCAGCCCCCTTACGGCGGGATCCGCGCCATCGATCTGGCCACTGGCCAGACCCTTTGGGACCGGCCCCTGGGCGATGCCCGCCGCAACGGTCCGTTCGGGATCCCCTCGATGATGCCCATCACCATCGGCACGCCGAACAACGGGGGCCCCCTGGTCACCGCGGGCGGACTGATCTTCGTCGCGGCGACGACGGACAATGTCTTCCGCGCCATCGACATTCGGACCGGCAAGACCGTCTGGGAGGATACGCTGCCGGCGGGCGGGCAGGCCACGCCGATGACCTACACGGCCAATGGCCGCCAGTACGTCGTCCTCATGGCGGGCGGGCACCATTTCATGCAGACGCCCGTCGGTGACCAGCTCATCGCCTACGCCCTGCCGGGGTCATGACGCGGATCGCCGGCGCGCATCCGGCCGGTGCGCGCGGCCACGCCCGTCTGAACCCCACGCGCACCGGGCGGCGCACGCAGACGTCAAATGCACCGGGCCCGCCGGTGCTATACTCCTGATCCAGTGTCGAAAGCCGCCTGCTCAGAGATGATATCCCTCACCCTGCGTCGCCTTGTCCCGCTGCTGGTCCTCGCGCCCGCCCCGGCCTTCGCGCAGGACGATTTCCAGAGCCGCGTGCTGGCCGCCCACAACGCCGTGCGGGCGCAGGTCGGGACGCCGCCGCTCCAGTGGAACAGCCGTCTCGCCGCCGACGCCCGGGCCTGGGCCGACACCCTCGCCCGCAAGGGCCGGCTGCAGCATGACGACCAGCGGTCGCAGGGCGAGAACCTGTGGATGGGCACGGCCAACTTCTTTTCGATCGAGGAAATGGTCGGGGCCTGGGCCGAGGAACGGGCCGACTATCGGCATGGGAAATTCCCCGATGTCGCCAAAAAGGGCAGGCCGGTGGGGCACTACACCCAGATGGTCTGGCGCACGACCCGGGAGGTCGGCTGCGCCACCGCCCGCACCGCCGACGAGGAGGTTCTCGTCTGCCGCTACAGCCCGCCAGGCAACTGGATCGGCCAGACCGCGTACTAGGGTCAGGCGGAGAAATTTGAATCCCGGGTACGGCCAGCCGATCGGCCGCCCGACACACCATCCCAGGCCGCCGCGCGCGGTCGCACGAAGGAGAGTCCATGGCTGATCCTGCTCCGGTTCTGGTCCTGCTTGGCGGGGCGGGGGATCTGTCGATGCGCATGCTGCTGCCCTCCCTGCTGCACCTGGAGATGGACAGCCTGCTGCCCGAGGGCCTGCGCATCATCGCCGTCGGCCGGGCCGAGGGCGACGCCGCCAGCTACCGCAAGGACGTCCGCGCCCATCTGGAGGGGCATGAGGGCCTGGGCGCCGCCTGGAAGACCCTGTCGGGCCGCCTCGACTACCTGTCCACCGACGCCGGCAAGCCGGAGGGGGCCAGGGCCCTCAAGGCGCGCATCGGCGAGGCGGGCCTGACCGTCTTCTATTACGCCCTGTCGCCCAGCCTGTTCGCCCCGGTCACCAAGGCGCTCAGCGACGCCGGCCTGATCGGCGAGACCACCCGCCTGGTGCTGGAAAAGCCGATCGGCCGCGACCTCGAGTCCAGCCGCGCCACCAACGCCGTCATCGCCGAGGCCGCCGACGAGTCCCAGGTCTTCCGCATCGACCACTACCTCGGCAAGGAGACGGTCCAGAACCTGATCGCCCTGCGCTTCGCCAACGCCCTGTTCGAGCCCCTGTGGAACAACCTGGCCATCGACCATGTGCAGATCACCGTGGCCGAGACGCAGGAGGTCGGCGACCGCTGGCGCTACTACGATGAGTACGGCGCCATCCGCGACATGCTGCAGAACCACATGCTGCAGCTCCTCTGCCTCGTCGCCATGGAGCCGCCCTCCGACCTCGAGGCCGACGCGGTTCGCAACGAGAAGGTCAAGGTCCTGCGCTCCCTGCGCCGCTTCACCCCGGAGGCCGCCGAGAAGGACAGCGTGCGCGGCCAGTACGTCGCCGGCATGGCTGACGGCCACCCGGCCGCCTCCTACGAGGCCGAGGTCGGCCGGCCCTCGACGACCGAGACCTTCGTCGCCCTGACCGCCTGGATCGACAACTGGCGCTGGAAGGGCGTGCCCTTCTACCTGCGCACCGGCAAGCGGATGGCGGAGCGCCGCACCGAGATCGTCATCCAGTTCAAGGCCGTGCCCCACTCCATCTTCGGCCCCTACGGCGACCGCGATATCCAGGCCAACCGCCTCGTGATTGAACTCCAGCCGCACGAGGACATTTCCCTTACCATCATGAACAAGCGTCCGGGCCTCAACGGCGAGCATATGCGCCTGCAACCCCTGCCGCTGTCCCTGAGCCTGGCCAAGGCGCTGGGCGAGGAGGGCGGCCGGCGGCGCATCGCCTATGAGCGGCTGCTGCTCGACGTCATCCGGGGCGATCCGACCCTGTTCGTGCGCCGCGACGAGGTCGAGGAAGCCTGGCGTTTCGTCGATGGCGTGGCCGAGGCCTGGGTGGCCGCCGGCGTGCAGCCCAAGCCCTATCCGGCCGGCAGCTGGGGCCCGGCCGGGGCCTCGGGTCTGATCGAGCGGTCGGGCCGCGCCTGGAATGACTGAGCTCCCGGCCGTGGAGGTGTTCGACAGCGCCCAGGCGGCGGCGGCCGCGGCCAGCGCCGCCATCGCCGATCGTCTGGAGGCGGCCATCATCGCGCGCGGCGTCGCCCAACTCTGCGTCACCGGCGGCTCGACCCCCGGCCCGGTCTATGACCAGCTGCAGGACGCCGATCTCGACTGGGCCCGGGTGTCCGTCACCCTGTCGGACGAGCGCTGGGTCGATCCCTCATCGCCGGACTCCAACGCCCGCCTCGTCCGCGAGCGCCTGCTGCGGGGCCGCGCCGCCGCCGCTCGGTTCGTCTGCCTCCGGGGCGAGGAGGCGGACCCGGTCCACGGCGCCTGGCTCGCCGACCTCAAGGTCGCGCCGCTGGAGCCCTTCGACGCCGTCCTGCTCGGCATGGGCGCCGACGGCCACATCTGCTCCCTGTTCCCCGGCAACCCGGTCCTGGCGCAAGGCCTCGACCCGGCCGGCGCCCGCCTGGTGCTGCACGCCCCGGCCGGCGATCCGGCCCCGCCCCAGGACCGCGTCACCCTGACCCTGCCGGCCCTGATCTATGCGGGGCTGATTCTGGTGCTGACGTCCGGCCAGGCCAAACGGGAAATTCTCGAACGAGACGGTGACGAGCCCGTTCATCACCTGATCAGGGCGGCGGCACGCGGCGAGTTGCGCTTGCTGTGGTCGGCATGAGCATGCCGCACAGGCTGATGGGCCGGATCACATCCTCACCCGTTTACGGGGGAGGGGGACCGCGAAGCGGTGGAGGGGGCGAGGGCCGTGCGCCGATGTCTCAGGACTTCATCGAAATCCCTTTAGGCCCCACTCCGTCACTCGCCCCCTCCACCACCCGCTTCGCGGGCGGTCCCCCTCCCCCGTACGCGCTTCGCGCTACGGGGGAGGATGTGGGGCGTCTGCATCCGTTCAACCCGCACCGGGCGTCCCAACATGTCTGATCAAACGCCCCTCCACCCCGTCGTCGCCGAAGTCACAGCGACCATCATCGAGCGCAGCCGCGAGTCCCGCGCCCGCTACCTGGCCCGCATCGAGGCCATGCGCGCCGAGGGGCCCGGCCGGGGCAAGTTGTCCTGCGCCAACTGGGCCCACGCCTTCGCCGCCTCGCCGGGCGAGGACCGCCTGCGCGCCCTCGACCCCCAGGCCCCCAACATCGGCATCGTCTCGGCCTACAACGACATGCTCTCGGCCCACCAGCCGCTGGAGGACTACCCCCGCATCATCAAGGCCGCCGCCCGCAAGGCCGGGGCCACGGCCCAGTTCGCCGGCGGCGTGCCGGCCATGTGTGACGGCGTCACCCAGGGCCGGCCCGGCATGGAGCTCAGCCTCTTCTCGCGCGACGTCATCGCCCTGGCCACCGGCGTCGCCCTCAGCCACGACGCCTTCGACGCCGTCATCATGCTCGGCGTCTGCGACAAGATCGTCCCCGGCCTGGTCATCGGCGGCCTCGCCTACGGCTGGCTGCCGACCATCCTGATGCCGGCCGGGCCGATGACCAGCGGCCTGCCCAACAGCGAAAAGGCCCGCATCCGTGGCCTCTACGCCGAGGGCAGGATCGGCCGCGACGAGCTGCTGGCCGCCGAGCAGGCCAGCTACCACGGCCCCGGCACCTGCACCTTCTATGGCACCGCCAACTCCAACCAGATGCTGATGGAGCTGATGGGCCTGCACCTGCCGGGCTCGGCCTTCGTCACTCCCGGCACGCCGCTGCGCGAGGCCCTCGTCGCCCATTCCGCCATCCGCGCCGCCCAGATCGGGGTGAAGTCCGACGACTGGACCGCCATGGGCCACGTCATCGACGAGAAGGCGATCGTCAACGGCGTCGTCGGCCTGATGGCCACCGGCGGCTCGACCAACCACTGCCTGCATCTGCCGGCCATGGCGGCGGCGGCGGGAATCAGACTGACCCTGGAAGACATGGACGCGCTCAGCCGCGTCACCCCGCTGATGGCCCGGGTCTATCCCAACGGTCAGGCCGACGTGAACCACTTCCAGGCGGCGGGCGGCCTGGCCTTCGTCACCCGCGAGCTGCTGGCCGCCGGCCTGCTGCACGAGGATGTCCGCACCGTCGTCGGCCCCGGCCTCTCGCGCTACACCCAGGAACCTGTGCTCGACGGCGACACGCTGGTCTGGCGAGACGGCGCCCGCGAGAGCGGCGATTTCGCGGTCCTGCGCCCGGCCTCCGATCCCTTTGAGCGGGAAGGGGGCCTGCGCCTGCTCCGTGGCCCCCTCGGTCGCGCCGTCATCAAGGTGAGCGCGGTCAAACCGGATCATCGAATCGTCACCGCCCCGGCCGTGGTCTTCGACAATCAGGACGACTACCTGGCCGCCTTCAAGCGCGGTGAGCTCGACCGGGACTGCGTCGCCGTCGTCCGCTTCCAGGGCCCCCGCGCCAACGGCATGCCGGAACTCCACAGCCTGACCCCGCCGCTGTCGGTGTTGCAGGACCGCGGCTGCAAGGTGGCGCTGGTCACCGACGGCCGGATGTCCGGCGCCTCGGGAAAGGTGCCGGCCGCCATCCACGTCACGCCCGAGGCCCTGAACGGCGGGGCCCTGGCCCGGGTGCGCGACGGCGACGTCATCACCCTCGACGCCGAGGCCGGGACCCTGACCATCGCCGTCGATCCGGCCGAGTTCGCCGCCCGCACGCCCGCCGCTCCGCCTCCGGACGGTATCGGCCATGGCCGCGAGCTGTTCGCCAGCCTCCGCTCCCTGGCCGGCGCGGCCGACGCCGGAGCATCCGTCCTTTTCGAAAACTGACAGAACGCCGTTACGCACATAGTGCGCAGTTACCTTCCTTTAACGTCAAGGGAAGCTGCGTCACCCTGCCACAGGCCATAATGGCCACAGCTGTTTCAAAGTTGAAACGCAACGGCGTTACGCCGGTTGACGCGGCGTGAGAACATACCGCATCATCGAACAGTTGTTCGTCGGACCTTTCCGACGAACGGGTGGCAAGTCCTAGGGGGCGCGTTGGCGAGATCGCCAAACCTGTCTGGCCTGATCGAAACCCGGACCCGCGTCCGGGCCGCGGGCGCCTTTGCCACTCCATCCCGACACTTCGAGATCGGCCGGACAAGCCCGTCCGCGCCCAACGGCCTGCTTGTTCGGGGAGGCAATCCCGACAGCGGATAATCGCACTTTGAACCCGGCCACCGACGCTCGACCACAAGAAGCGCGGGGCCACCAGGAAACAACAGGGAGGGAGTTATTATGCGTAGGACTGCGTATCTTGCCGGCGGATCGGCGCTGGCCATGGCTGCGGCCATCGGGTTTGGCGGCATCGCCTTCGCCCAGGACGAGCCGGCCCAGGTCGAGGAAGTCGTCATCACCGGCTCGCTGCTGGCGGGCACTCCGGAAGACGCGGCGCTGCCGGTCGACGTGATCGGCGCCGAAGAGCTGGCCAAGCAGGGCTCGCCCTCGACGGTCGAACTGCTCAAGGGCCTGTCGGTCTCCAACGGCGTGCTCGGCGACACCAACCAGTTCGACGCCCGCGCCCAGGGGTCGGAAGGCTCCGGCTCGGTCAACCTGCGCGGTCTCGGTCCGACGCGGACCCTGGTCCTGCTCAACGGCCGCCGCATGCCGATCAACCCCTTCGCCCTCGCCGGCGCCGGCGCGGTCGACACCAACATCATCCCCTCGGCCGCCATCGGCCGGGTCGAAGTGCTGAAGGACGGCGCCGCCGCCACCTATGGCTCGGACGCCATCGCCGGCGTGGTCAACTTCATCACCAAGAAGGGCCAGGAAGGCGGCGAGCTGGGCGCCAGCTACAAGCTGGTCGACGGCTCCGACGGCGATTGGACGGCCAACGCCTCCTGGGGCTGGTCGAGCGACGCCTCCGACGCCTTCGTGGCCTTCGGCTACCAGCACCGCTCCGAACTGAGCGTCACCGAGCGTGACTTCGCCAACCGCGGCTACCTCGAAAACCCCGAAGGCGGCTGGACGGCGGCGGGCTCGCCCTCGACCTTCGTGCCGCTGGCGGCCAACACCACCGGCTTCCGCGACAGCAACTGTTCGGCCCTGGGCGGCTTCGCCGGCTTCAGCGGCGCGACCCCGGTCTGCTACGCCCACTACATCGAGTTCGACAACCTGGTCGAACGCGAAGAGCGCTTCCAGCTCTACGGCGAGTTCAATCACGAGTTCAACGACACCACCAAGCTGCACATCGAAGGCCTCTACGCCTCGACCGACGTGCCGGAATGGAAGACCTCGCCGTCCTACGCCCTGCTGGCCACGCCGACCGCGACCACCTCGCCGGTCCCCGGGCGCTACTACATTCCCGGCACCAACCCCGGTCTGCAGCGCTACATCATCGATAACCCGACCTTGGGCAACTACAGCCTCGGCACCGGTCTCTGCTCCACCGGCGCGGCCCAGAATCCCTGTGTCGGCGCCAACTCCGCCATCCTGGCGGCCGGCGTGCTGAACGTCGCCAACCGTCCTCACCTGCTGGGCGGCAACCCGATGTTCGACTACGGCGCCTCGCGCGGTAGCCGCAACTTCGAGGCCTATCGCCTGTCGGCCGAACTGTCGGGCCAGTTCACCGACGACCTCAACTGGCAGATCAGCGCCACCTACGGTGAAGAGCGCGGCAACCGGACCGGCTACGACACCATCGTCGGCCGCTACCAGCTCGCCCTGCGCGGCCTCGGCGGCGCCAACTGCAACGGCATCGTTGCCGGCGGCGTCGGTTCGACCTGCCAGTACTTCAACCCCTTCTCCAGCGCCATCCCGGGGGCGCCCGACTACGACCCGGCCCTGGCCAACGATCCTGACCTGACCCGCTGGTTCTTCCAGAAACTGGAAACCGAGCAGAAGACCGGCATGTTCGTCGCCGAAGCGCTGATCAGCGGCAAGATGTTCACCCTCGGCGGCGGCGACGCGGCCTGGGCGGTGGGCGGTCAGTACCGTCGGTCGACCTTCGATGTCTGGTACAACGACATCTCCAACCGGGCCATCAACCCCTGCCTCGACACCCCGATCAACGGCAGCAAGACCTGCGCCGCCCCGTCGGGACCGTTCGCCTTCCTCGGCGTCGGCAGCAACGCCTATGTCGAACAGAGCACCTGGTCCGGCTTCGGCGAACTCTCCCTGCCGTTCACCGACAACTTCAACGTCAGCCTCGCTGCCCGCTACGAAAGCATCGAGGACGTCGGTGAGACCTTCAACCCGAAGATCTCCGCCAAGTGGCAGATCATCGAACCGCTGGCGGTCCGCGCCTCGCTCGGCACCACCTTCCGCGCGCCGGTGCCCAGCCAGCTGACCACCGACTTTGTCACCTCGCTGCAGTCGATCAACGGCACCTTCCGCGCCGTCGACATCTACGGCGACCCGGACCTCGAGCCCGAAACCGCCACCACCTACAACATCGGGGTCATCCTCGAGCTTGGCGGGTTCAAGGCCTCGCTCGACTACTTCAACTTCGACTTCCAGGACCCGATCACCACCGAGCCGGTCTCCGGCCTGGTGGCCCAGGTGTTCCCGAACGGCATCGGCGCCGGACAGATGGCCAATTGCGCCAGCCCGTTCGCGTCGCGGTTCAGCTTCTCGGGCGGCGCCACCTGCGCCTCCTTCGCCTCGGCGTCGGCGGCCTCGACGGCCATTACCCGGGTGTCGACCAACACCATCAACGGGGCCGGGGTGCAGACCTCGGGTATCGACCTGATGGCCGACTACACCTTCGACGACGTCGGCGGCGGCAGCCTGACCATCGGCGGCAACGCGACCTACGTGCTGGAGTACGTCACCGACGATCTGAAGATCGCCGGCGTGGTTCTCAGCAAGTCCTTCGACGCCGTCGGCCTGCTGAACTACCAGACCACGGCCTACCCGCTGCCGCAGTGGAAGGGCAGCCTGTACCTCGAGTACAACAACGGGCCTCACAACGCCCGGGTCACCGTCCGTCACATCGACGGCTACACCGACCAGCGGGTCTCGCCGTTCGCGGCCGGCACCTACTTCACCGACAGCGGCATCCGCACCGCCGCGCCGGCCAACAAGAACGGCAAGAACATCGACAGCTTCACCACCTTCGATGTCACCTACCGGGCCTTCCTGCCCTGGGACTCGACGCTGGCTCTCAGCGTCGACAACATCATGGATGAAGATCCGCCCTTCGCCCGACTGGACCTCAGCTACGACCCCTTCACGGCGAGTGGCCTGGGCCGGACCTTCAAGTTCAGCCTGTCCAAGAAGTTCTAGTCGGAGTGATCCGGACTGGACGGGAAGGGGCGGCCTCAGGGCCGCCCCTTTTCGTTGGGGACAGGTAGCGCGCTTGCACGCGCAACCGTCCCCCGACTACCGCGTGAACAGACCCAGCAGCAGCGGCCGCACGAACAGGCTCGCCGCTTCGTCCTTCTCCAGCCCCGTCACCCACGCCCCCATCGACGCCGCCGCGTTGAGCAGGGCGTTGAGCATGTGAGCCGCGACCAGCGGATCGACCGGCCGGATCGAGCCCTCGGCGATGCCGTCGCTGATCATGCCGGCGAAGCGGTCGGAGATGCGGGCGTAGCGGTCGGAGATGTCCTGGCGGATCTCGATCGGCAGGGCGGTCATCGACGAGCCGCGCAGCAGCGGCCCCTCGTCCGACAGCTGGAACTCGGTCAGGGCCGAGGCCGCCGCCGCCAGCCGCGTCCACTGGTCGGCCTTGAGCTCGCGGGAGGCCAGCTGGGCGGCGCGCAGGACCGTGAAGGTACGGTCGAAGCAGGCCAGCACCAGTTCATCCTTGTCCTCGTTGTGATGGTAGAAGCTGCCCTTGGTGACGTTCAGCGCCGCCGAGATGTCCTCCACCGAGGCGCCGCGATAGCCGCGCTGGTTGATCAGCCGGGTGGCGGCGGTCAGGAAGGTGGTGCGCGAGACTTCGGCCCCCGGCTCGGCCGGCGCATCCTCGGTCAGCCGGGGCAGGGCGGGCGGCGCCCAGCTGCGGCTCTTGCTGGCCAGGCCGCCGGTCAGGATGTCGCTCATCCGCTCGCGCAGGCGCGGATAGTCCTCGACGTCGTAGCGGCGCAGCCAGGAGAAGGTCCAGAAGGCCTGCTCCAGCAGCAGATGGGTGCGGGCGTTGGCCTCGGCGCGGCTCAGGCCCGCGAACTCCGGCGCGTCGAAGAAGCCGCGCACCCGGCGGAACATGTCGCTGAAGGCCCCGGTGACCTCGCCATGGTGCGGCTCCTTCAGCGAGCGCATCTCGCTGAAGCTGACCAGGGGGGGCGCTTGCTTCAGGCGGATGCGGCGCGACAGATCGAAGAACAGCTCCAGGAACCGGTCCAGCCGGCCCCGGGCGTCGGGCGCCTCGGCGGAGCGGGTGACCAGGTCCTCGAAGGCCTCGATGCCGCGCATGAAGCAGGCCGCCGCCAGATCTTCCTTGCGCCGGAAATAGTAGGTCACCGAGGTGGTGATCAGCCCGACCTCGGCCGCCACCCCGGCCAGGGTCATGCCCTTGACCCCCTGGCGATTGAGGATGCCGGTGGCGGCCGTCAGAATGGCCTTGCGCCGCGCCGCGTAGCGGGCGGTGGAGGCGGGAACCTCAGGGGCGGCAGGCTCGGTCATTTGAAGCTGTATCAAGCGGCTCAGATTGGGTCCGCACCTTAGAGCTGCCGTCGCGCCGTCCGCTACCGTCTTTTCGAAAAACCTCTACCCGCCGGTATCGACGACATCGGGCGCCGCCTCGATCCAGTCCTCGGCCAGCACCTCGGCGACCGTGCGGACCAGGGCGGCGGGGGACAGCGGCTTGGCGATCCAGCCGTTCATCCCGGCGGCCAGGTAGCTCTCGACCTGGTGGGCCAGGGCGTTGGCGGTCATGGCGATGATCGGCGTCCGGGCGGCGGGACTGTCGAGGGCGCGAATGCCGGCGGTGGCCGCCAGGCCGTCCATGACCGGCATCTGGATGTCCATGAAGATCAGGTCGAAGACCTGCAGCGCGGCGGCGCGGAGCCCCTGGGCCCCGTCGTCGGCGGTGGCCACCGAGGCTCCAAGATGCTCCAGCATGCGGGTGGCGATCAGCCGGTTGGTGGCGTTGTCCTCGACGATCAGCACCCGCAGGCCGCCGAGCATGGCGTCGTCCTCGTCCGCCGGCCCCGCGACCGCGGCGTCGCAGGCCGGGGCGGCGATCTCGACCCGGAAGGTCGAGCCCTGGCCCGGCGCGCTGTCCAGGCTGATATGGCCCCCCATCTGCTCGGCCAAGCCCCGGGCGATGGCCAGACCCAGGCCTGAACCGCCGTACTGTCTTGTGGCCGAGCCGTCGGCCTGACGGAAACGTTCGAACAGCCGCTCCTGGGCCTCGGCGGCGATGCCGATGCCGGTGTCGGCGATCTCGAAGGTCAGGGTGCGAGCCTCGCCCTCGCAGGCGCTCTTCAGCCGCACGGTGACGCCGCCGTGGGCGGTGAACTTCACGGCGTTGCCGATCAGGTTGAACAGCACCTGGCGCAGCCGCACGGGATCGACCATGGCCCAGCCGCAGTCCTGCGCCTCGACCTTGAGGTAGAGGTTCTTCTCCCGGGCCTGCGGCGCCAGCAAGGAGGCGACGCTGTCCAGCAGGTCGCCCGGCCGCACCGCCTCCGGGCAGAGATCCAGCTTGCCGGCCTCGATGCGCGAGAAGTCGATGACGTCATTGAGCAGTTCGGCCAGCATCGCGCCGCAACCCAGCGCCTCGTCCAGCAGCCGGGACCCGTCGGCCGACAACGTCTCGTGCTTGAGAAGGTGCAGCACCCCCAGCACCCCGTTCATCGGCGTGCGGATCTCATGGCTCATGTTGGCCAGGAACTGCGCCTTGACCTCGGCGGCGGCCAGGGCGGCGTCGCGGGCCTCGGCCAGTTCGGTGACGTCCTGGGTCAGGCCGACCACTTCCCAGTGGCCGCTCTCCTGCCGATAGCCGCCGCGCCAGGCGGCCCTCAGCCGCGCCCAGCCCCCCTCGGCCCGGAAGTGGCGGTACTCCACAACCTTGGACTCGCCGGTCATGATGGTGTGGATGAAACTCTCAGCCACCCGGCCCTGATCGTCGGGGTGGATCTCGGCGGTCATCTGCTCGGCGGTCAGCTGGCGCCGCCCGCCCATCCCCGGCGCCCCCGCCTTGGCCAGGTCGTCATCGACCATGTAGCGGTTCGAGCGCGGGTCGAACCGCCAGGTGTAGATGCCGGCCTCCTCGCGCAGCAGCTCGTTGGTGCTGACCGCCCTGGCCCCCTGTTCGGCCATGCGCCGCGCCTCGGTGATGTCCTGCAGCACGACCAGGGCCACCCCGTCCTCGCCCAGCTTGCTGCGGGCCCGAACCCACAGGGCCTGGCCGGACTTCAGCATCATCCGGTGCTCGCACAGGGCCTGGCCCCGCTCGATCAGGGAGCGCACGGTCTCGGCGATCAGGTCCTGCTCGTCGCGGTGCACGAAGTCGGTGAAGTGGCGGCCGGTGACTTCCGCCTCGTCCCAGCCGGTCAGCTTGGTCCAGGTCGGATTGACGCGGTCGATCACGCCATCGCGCAGGACAACGAAGATGTCGTCGCTGCTGGCGAAGAACCACTGCGCGGCCTCCGCTTCGATCCGGCCGTCGTTGCGGCTCATGACGTTACCGTCCCCTATTTGAAACACATGGTCGCGCAATCTCGTAAAGTTTGGGTTGCCCCATACCCGGCCTTCGATAACCATTGCGGCAACGACATTTAAGGAACGCCCCGTGACCAAACCCGAGAAGCTTGGCCTGTCTTCCGAACGCCTCGGCCGCATCGAGAGTTTCCTCGACGAGCGCTATATCCAGACCGGCAAGCTGCCCTGCGCCCAGGTCCAGGTCTGGCGGCGCGGCAAGCTGGCCTATGAGACGGTGCTCGGCCTCGCCGACCGTGAACGGGAGCGCAAGCTCAAGAGCGACGACCTGTTCCGCATCTATTCGATGACCAAGCCGATCACCTCGGTGGCCTTCATGATGCTGGTCGAGGAGGGCTTGGCCGCGCTCGACGATCCGGTGACCAAATTCATCCCCGAATGGAAGGACCTGGGGGTCTACAACGGCGGCTACATGGAGACCTTCCAGTCGAAGCCGGTCGATCGGCCGATGCTGGTCATCGACCTGCTGCGTCACACCTCCGGCCTGACCTACGGCTTCCAGCAGTTCGGCAACATCGACGCCGCCTACCGCAAGCTGAAGCTCGGCGAAGGCTTCCACGGCGATGGCCTGGCCGAGACCGTCACCGCCCTGGCCGGCGTGCCCCTGCAGTTCTCGCCGGGCGATGCCTGGAACTATTCGGTCTCCACCGACATCGTCGGCCGGCTGGTCGAGATCATCAGCGGCCAGACCCTCGATGTCTTCTTCGAGGAGCGCATCTTCAAGCCGCTCGGCATGAGCGACACCTTCTTCAGCGTGCCCAAGGACAAGGCCGACCGCTTCACCGCCTGCTACGCCGTCGGCGCCTTGGGCTCGAAACTGCCGGTCGCCGCCAAGCCCCAGCTGCAGGACGACCCGAAGAAGAGCCCCTACCTCAAGCACCCCAGCTTCCTGTCCGGCGGCGGCGGCCTGGTCTCGACGGCGGGCGACTACATGAAGTTCGCCCGCATGCTGCTGAACGGCGGCGAGCTGGACGGGGTGCGGCTGCTGGGTCCCAAGACCATCCAGCTGATGAGCGCCAACCACCTGCCGGGCGGCAAGGACCTCACCCAGATGTCCAAGAGCCTGTTCAGCGAGGCCAGCTACGCCGGCGTCGGGTTCGGCCTCGGCTTCGGGGTGACCATCGATCCCGCCGCCACCATGATCCCCGGTTCGAAGGGCGAGTACTTCTGGGGCGGCGCGGCCAGCACCTTCTTCTGGGTCGATCCGGAGGAAGACCTGGCCGTGGTCTTCCTCACCCAGCTCCTGCCGAGCAGCGCCTATCCCGTGCGGCGGGAGCTTCGGACCCTGGTCTACAGCGCCATCACCGAGGCGGGGCGGGGTTAGGGCGCAATGTCGGCGGCCTGGGCTTCCTCGGCCGCCAAACGCCGGCTCGCGAGGGTCTTCAAAGTCTCCTCGTGGCTTTCGCGCGTGATGCGGTAGGCCTGCATGATCGCTAGGCCGATGCCGTAGAACACCGCCAGCACGGGCATGTAGACCAGCGCCAGCTTGGTGGTCACCACTTCTGGCACGTCGGCCGGATTGGCGCCCTCCGGGAAATCGATCAGCACGATGATAAAGCCGGCGGCGAACACCCCGACGCCACTGACCGCCTTCTGCACCAGGCTGGTGAAGGCGAAGAACAGGCCCTCAGAGCGGCGACCGGTCTGCAGCTCACTGTTCTCGACCACATCGGCCAGCATGGCCGTGATCAGGATGGCGGCGGTGATGCCCAGGGTGCCGCGCACCACGCCGTCGAGGAACAGCCAGGGGACGATTTCCGGAATCTTGGTCCCAGCGATCAGGTCGCCGTTGTCAGGGAACAGGCCAAGCAGGCGCAGGATCATGGGGATGAAGCCGACCAGCACCGACAGCGCCAGCAGCACCGTGCCGGCCCGCTTCTTGCCGGTCTTCTTCGACAGATAGGGCGCGGCCATCAGGGCCAACGACGAGGAAATGAAGCTGTCCAGCACCAGGACGCCGGTCCAGTTCTTGTCGAGCTCCCAGAAGTAGGTGGAGAAGAAGATGGCCAGTGAGAAGCTGACTCCCTGGGCGAAGGCGGTGAACAGCCCGACCATGGTGATGATCTTGAAGTCGCGGTTGTTCAGCGTGCCGGCCATCTCCCTGACGGTCTCGCCGAACTTGCGGGTGCGGACCTCGGCCTTCCTGAGCCAGGGAATGAATTTGTGGGTGCCGGCCGCCGAGGCGATGATGGAGACGAACATGATGACGGCGGCAACGTAGCCGTAGTGGTGATAGGCGACCGGGTTGAGCTGGCCGACTTTGCCGTCCGCGGTCTCCTTCATCAGCACGAAGAACATGATGCACATCAGGGTCAGACCGCCCCACCAGCCGAAGAAATACCGCCAGCCGAGCAGCTTGGAGCGCTCGTTGTAGTCGTCGGTCAGCTCGGAGGTCAGGGAGGAGGATGGGATCTCGTAGAAGGTGATGAACGTCCGGACCAGCACCGCCACCCCGACCAGATACCAGAACAGCGCCATCGGCTCCCAGTGGACCGGCGGGTTCCAGAGCAGCAGGAAGGACAGGGAGGCCGGAAGGGCCGAGGCGTACATGAAGGGATGTCGTCGGCCCCACTTCGACCGCCAGTTGTCGGTCAGTTCACCAATGAAGGGATCGAACACGCAGTCGATCAGCATGGCCACGAGGATGGCCGTCGAGACCAGGCCGGCGTCCAGCTTGACCACCTGGCTGTAGAACAGCAGCAGGAAGACACGGAAGCCGTTGTCCTTGATCCCGTAGGCGACCGAACCGAAGCCGTAGGCCAGCCTGGTGAACAGTCCGATGCGCGGCCGGGGGCCCAGCGACGTGACGTCGTCGGTCATGCGATTTCCACCCTGTGACGAACGGCTCTTCGGCCGTCTTCATTTTCGAATTTGGGGTATGTTGAGAACCGCTGTCAATCAATCGTTTGAATCATGACGCCGCTTTCATCTCTTGGCGGCGCAGCGCGCAGCTGTCCCAGTAGGGTTCGCCGCCGAAGCGTTCGACCATGCGGTCGGTCAGGATGCGGACCTTGGCCGGCGGCGATCCCGGCGGGCGGACGATGTAGAGGCCGGCGTCGCCGCCGATGGGAAAGCCCATGAGAATGGGCTCCAGTTCACCGGTCTCGATGAAGGTCCCGGCCAGGAAGGTCGGCAGCATGGCGACGCCGATGCCGGCTACCGCCGCCCGGGCCACGGCCTCGGCGTTGTCGGCCCGGAAGCGGGCCTCGGGGCGGACGGTGATGGTCCGCTTGCCGTCCTGGAACCGCCAGGCTTCGCCCTGGCGCATGCCGGTCTGCACCACGGCGTCATGGTCGGCGAGATCGGCCGGGGTCAGGGGGCGGCCGCGCCGATCGAGGTAGGCGGGGCTGGCGACGACGGCCCCGAGGATCGGCGCGATCCGCCGGGCCACCAGGGTCGAGTCGGCCAGCACGCCCAGCCGCACCGCCACGTCGAACCGCTCGGCCACAAGATCGACCAGTCCGTCGCTGTAGGCGGCCTCGATCTTCAGCCGGGGATGCTCCAGGGCCAGCTCCTGCAGCACCGGCTGCACATGGCGCAGGCCGAAGGAGAGGGGCAGGGCGATGCGCAAGGTGCCGCCCAGCGACTCGCCGCTCTGGGCCACCGCCTCGCGGGCCTCTTCCAGATCGGCGAGGATCCGCTCGGCCCGCAGCTTGAACTCCAGTCCCGCCTCGGTCGGGCTGATGCCCCGGGTCGTGCGCGACAGAAGGCGGGCCCCGAGGTCGGCCTCCAGGGCCGTCACCCGCCGCGACAGGATGGACTTGGAGACGCCAAGCCGGGCGGCTGCGCGGCTGAAGCCGCCGGTTTCCACCACTTCGACGAAGGCGCGGATGGATTCCAGATCGGACATTTCCGTTTTCCCAAGGGCGACAATTGCCCTCCATGAGATGGTCAGTGTTCCAGTTTCGTCAACACTGAACTGCAACTTACGCAGCTACCGATCGCCCCTCCTGATGCGCATCTGTTCGTCACGGCCACAGCGCCCCCGAACACCGCTTCAAGGAGATTTCACAATGACCAAGGTCCTCGTCCTCAACAGCAGCCTCAGCGGCGACGCCTCCGCCAGCCGCGCCCTCGTCCAGACCGCCGTCGACGCCCTCAGCCGCCCCGGCGTGGCGATCATCGAGCGTGACCTGGGCGCCGACCCCATCCCGCACCTGACCCCCGAAACGGTCGGGACCATCCGCGGCGCCGATCCGGTCACCCCGGCCCAGATCGAGGCCCGCGCGCTCGCCGACGGCCTGATCGCCGAGCTGAAGGACGCCGACGTGCTGGTCATCGGCGCGCCGATGTACAATTTCGCCATCCCCAGCGGCCTGAAGACCTGGTTCGACCACGTCCTGCGGGCCGGCGCGACCTTCCGCTACAGCGAGGCCGGCCCTGAAGGGCTGGTCACCGGCAAGAAGGCGATCGTCGTCCTCTCGCGCGGCGGGCTCTACAGCGAAGGCCCGGCCATGGCGCTCGACAGCCAGGAGCCGCACCTGCGGACCCTGCTGGGCTTCATGGGCGTCACCGACGTCACCTTCGTCCGCGCCGAGAAGCTGGGCTTCGGCCCGGCCGCCGTCGAGGAAGCGATGGGCGCGGCCCGCGACCATATCGGCGCGGTCATCGACACCGACTTCCGCAAGGCGGCCTAAAGCCGTCTGAGACAACATCGATATGGGCTGGTAGGCTCCAGGGTATGGAAACCTGGATCCTGCCGGCCCTGCTCGGCGTCGGCCTGGCCGCCGCCACCGGATTTCGCACCTTTCTGCCGCTGCTGGGCCTCGGCCTGGCGGCCAAGTTCCAGCTGTTCGGCATGCAGCTGGCCGATGCCATGAGCTGGCTGGACTCGACCCCGGCCCTCATCGCGCTCGGCCTCGCCACGGTCATCGAACTGGCCGCCGACAAGATTCCGGCCGTCGATCATGCGCTCAGCGCCGTCGGCACGATCATACGCCCGATCGCCGGGGCCGTCGCGGCCGGGGCCGCCTTTTCCAATTTCGATCCCATGGTCGCCGCCATCGCCGGGCTGATCATCGGCGCCCCCACGGCCCTGGCCTTCCATGCGGCGCAGGCCGGCACCCGGGTGGTCAGCACCAGCACGACGCTGGGCCTGGCCAACCCCTTCATCTCGGTCGGCGAGGACATCGCGGCCATCTTCACCACCCTGCTGGCCATGCTGGCCCCGGTGCTGATCCCGCTTCTGCTGGCGGTGATGCTGCTTGCGCTGTGGAGCCTGTGGCGGTTCGTGCGGCGCGGCCGCCAGCCCACGGCGTAGGCGGCAAAACGCCCCCGCAGCAGGCTGCGAGGGCGCTTCGTGGGTCAGGCGGGCCTGGCTAGTTGAACAGGTCCAGCACGACGGCGGTGATCAGGCCGGTAGCCACGGCGGTCAGCACCACATCGTTGCCGACCCGGCGATATTCATAGCCGCGCGGCGGGGCCTGCAGGCCGTAGGTCCGGTGGTTCACCGCATAGGCGCGGTTGCGATAGGCGGCCGGCAGTTGCTGACCGCGATGAAAGCGGCGCACCTGGTAGCCGCGCGGCGGCTGGTAGCGGCCGGCCTTGAAGCGCTTGGCGGCGCGGCGTTCGTAGCGGTTGTCCTGACGGGCGTCGCGCAGGTCCTGGCGGGCCTCGCGGACGTCCTGACGGGCCTCGCGCACGTCGCGCGGGGCGGCCGAGGCGGTGGTGGCGGCGCCGGCCAGCAGCGACAGGGCGACGGCGGAAATCAGCAGCTTCTTCATGACATTACCTTCCTTGTTGTCGGGGCGCTGGGGAGAGCGCCCCGGTCCTGATGACGAGGCCAACATGCGCCGTCGTGACTGAGCCGGACCTGAACGGGGCTCGTCAGGTTAAGTTCATGATATTTCACACATTTCAGAACATTTCCGGGCCGCAACAGGCGGCCGTCCCGGACGGCGCGGCGGCCTGGCCGGCAGGAGGCGGCGAGGGGCCTATGGCGCGGGCTCAAAGAGGTCTAGGGTTAACAGATCGTTGAGTCCGCCGCGAGGAGGCTGGGGTTCGTTGCGCAAACTGGTGCTGCTGTCGCGCAAGGGGGGAACCGGCAAGACCACGCTGTCGGTCAACCTGGCCGTGGCCGCCGTGCGGGACGGCCTCAACGTCAGCATCGCCGACCTCGACCTGCAGGGATCGGCCACCGCCTGGGCGGCCGGCCGGCGGGATGCGGCGCCGGACGTGCGCCCGGCCAACGGCGGCACCCTGTTCCCGGTGGCCAACGCCGCCGAGCGAGCCGGCCGCGACCTGTTGATCATGGATACCCCGGCCGGCGGCGACGCCATCTCCAGCGCCGCCATCCGCCTTGCCGACCTGGCCATCCTGGTCTGCCGGCCCAGCTATTTCGACCTCGCCGCCCTGGCGCCGGCCGCCCAGGCCGTGCGCGCGGCCGGCCGGCCGGGCCTTGTCGTTCTCAACCAGGCGCCCAGCCGTCGGGCCGGTGTGGAAAGTCCGGTGATCGCTCGCGCCGTCGAGGCGGCCCGCCTGCTGGGCTTCCCGATCGCCCATGTGGGCCTGAGGGCCAGGGTCGCGTTTCAGGAAAGCCTGTGGCGCGGCCTCGGCGTGCTCGAGTTCGAGCCGCGCGGCTCGGCCGCCGCAGAGATCAACCGGCTGTGGAGCGAGGTTGCCGACACCCTGTGGCCCCACCGGGTCGAGCATCGCGGCGCGGCGGAGTAGGGCCGCCCCTTGCGGAACCGACCCGGCGGTGTTACCTGCCCGGCCTTCAAACGGAGTGAAGCCGAAGATGTCGTGGTCCCTGGACCAGTTCTGTGCAGTCGAACCGGCGGCGAAAGCCGACGGCGCCGCCTCGTACGCGCTCGACAACTGACGCCTCGCCAATAGTCGGCAAGGCGAAACGCCTTCCGACCCGTCGAAAGACCCCGGATGGCGCCAGCCTCCGGGGTTTTTTCTTGGGCTCTCGAGCCCCTCAACGACGGAGCAGACCCATGGGTCTCAACACGTTCAACGCTGTCCTGCCCTCGCCGCGCGACGTCTCGCTGCCGGTCGATGGCGGCTGCGCGCTCTCGTCGGAGGGCATCTCGACCTGAGGGGCTGCGGACATCGTCCGGAGCCCCGCTGGGGGTTCCGGGCCGCATCAGGCTCGCGAGCTCCCGGCTCGCGAGCCTTTTTCGTTTTGGGCATCCGCCCGAACCCGTTCCCGGGACGCCGGGATTTCCCAGCCTTCCGGTGTTGGCCGCACCGGGAGGCGAACCACAGGCAGAAAGAAAGACCAATGCCTATCAAGACCCACCTCAACGTCGGCACCATCGGTCACGTCGACCATGGCAAGACCACCCTGACGGCCGCCCTCACCCAGGTGCAGGCGGCCCGCTTTGGCGGTCAGGCCCTGTCGTTCGATCAGATCGACAAGGCGCCGGAGGAAAAGGCCCGCGGCATCACCATCAACACCACGCACGTGGAGTATGAGTCCGAGGCCCGCCACTACGCCCACATCGACTGCCCCGGGCACGCCGACTATGTGAAGAACATGATCACCGGCGCCTCGCAGATGGACGGCGCCATCCTGCTCGTCGACGCCACCAAGGGCGCCGCCAAGCAGACCATCGAGCACGTGCTCCTGGCCCGCCAGGTCGGGGTTCGGCACATGGTCGTGTTCGTCAACAAGATGGACATGCTCGCCGAAGACGAGCGGGACGACATGAAGGCGATCATCCAGCTGGAGACCGGCGACCTGCTGGCCAGCCAGGGCTACGAGGACGCCGCCTTCGTGTTCGGCAGCGCGCTCAAGGCGCTGGACGCGGTCAAGCGGGGCGATCTCGACGACCCGGACGTGGCCGCCATCGGCGAACTGGTCGCCGCGCTTGACGCGACGATCCCCGACCCGGTGCGCGACTTCGACGGGCCGTTCCTGATGCCGATCGAAGGGGTGCACACCATCCCGGGGCGCGGCACGGTCGTTTCCGGCCGGGTCGAGCGCGGGGTGCTGAAGATCGGCGACGCCGTCGAGATCATCGGTCTCGACAACGACGGCGCCGAGGTCATCGTCACCGGCACCCAGGCCTTCCGGAAGAACATTCCGGAAGCCCGGGCCGGGATGAACGTCGGCCTGCTGCTGCGGGGCCTCAAGCGTGACGAGGTGACCCGTGGCCAGGTGCTCAGCGCGCCGGGCGCGGTCACCGCCCACACCAGGGGCCGGGCCCAGGTCTTCGTCCTGACGCCGGACGAGGGCGGGCGGCACACGCCGTTCGGGGCCGGCTATCGCCCGCAGCTGTTCTTCGGGGTCACCGACGTCACCGGCGTCCTTAACCCTGAAGACGGTGTGCAGGTGAACCCGGGCGACCGGGCCGAGATCGGCTTCGAACTGATGAAGCCGGTCGGCATCGAGCCGGGCGTGCGCTTCGCCATCCGTGAGGGTGGCCGCACGGTCGGCGCGGGCATCGTGACCGAGGTGACGGCCTAGGCGGTCACCGAAGACGGATCCCCGGTTCTCAAGCGAGAGCCGGGGATTTCGCTATCCCGGCGCCTTCGGCGGCGCCGGCTCCGCCGCGTCGAGCGCGGGCACGACCCGGCCGATCGTTCCCCAGTCGAAGAACAGCAGCACCTTGCGGCTGGCCGGGGTCTCCGGGCCGACGGGCGCCCGGAAGGTGGCGGCCACCTTCAGCATCAGGGCGAGCTTGGCGGGGCTCTGTTCGCCCTTCACCTCGCAGTCGACCAGGCCGCCCCTGGGGTCTGTCGCGCAATCGAGGCGATTGAAACCCTCGAAGCCTTGGGCCGGGCGGACCAGGGCGGCCAGGGCGCGCCAGCCGGGACGGGCGGCCCAGGTGAAGGCGGCGACCTTGCAGTCCTTGGCCTCCAGGCAGACCTTGAGGTCGCCGACCGGGGCGCCGTCGGTCCGGAAGACGATCCTGGCGCTGGCGCCCGGCAGGAAGTGGAAGCTGGTCCGCGGGTAGTCGGCCATCGCGAAGTTGATCGGGACCAGGATCTGGCCGTCGGCCTCGACCATGGACTCCACCGGGCGCAGATCCGGATGGTCGGCGACCATCCGGAGGGCGAAGTCGGCGAAGGCATAGGCCAGCGGCCATTCGTAGACGGCCCGGCAGTCGGCCAGGGCGGCCTCACCGACCGCCCGACACCGCAGCAGGACGTCGCCGTTGATCTCCTGCCGCCGGGCGCGGTCAGGATAGTAGCTTGAGCCATCCGGGGCGCGGTCGGGAACGGCCGGCCTGGCGGGTTCGGATGAGGCGGCCTGTCCCACCAGCGATGCGGCCAGGCCTGCGGCCGCCAGGGCGGTCTTGAAGGGTCGGTTCACCGCGATCATTCCGTCAGCCTAGAAGCGGCCATGCGGCCCTGCAATCGGCGGCGCCGGCCGGGGCCTAGTTGGCGTTGAAGATCAGCATGAACTCAGCCGTCTCCCCGGCTTTCGGGGCGTTGTTGTCGGGCGTGCGGACCAGGCGCATGTCCCGCGCCAGGGCGAGGGCGGCGAGGTCGAAGCCCGGGGTGAAGGCCAGTTCGACCACGGCCCGGCAGGCCGTCAGCCGGTCGTCACGCGTCACCCGGCAGGTCATCGCCACCCGGCCCATACCGGCATTGCTGGCGGCGACCGGCGGGAAGACCTCGACCAGCCGCTGGTAGGAGGGTTTGGTCAGCCAGTCGGGAAACGCCAGCAGTTCGAGCGGCTGGCCGGGAAAGACGAGCGGGATCCGCACATTCGCCCCGGTCACCGGACTGCCGTCCGCCGCCACCGGCTTCATGCGGAAGGAGCGGGCCAGGCCGAGCGCCGCGGTCCCGAAGCCGCGATCCGGCGGGGTCTCGCTGGCCACGCCGCAGGCCTCCAGGGTTCCTGCCGCCGTCACCCGGCAGCTGAGCACCACCCGGCCCGTCGGCCGGCCTTCGGCATGGGGCAGGGGGTGGGCGGCCGCGACCTGGGCCGGGGTCGGCTTTCGCACCCAGTCCGGCTTCTGGATTTTCGGCAGGGCGGCCGACGGCGGCGAGGGGGCGACCGGCGGCTCAGCGGCTGCCGCCGGCGCCTGCGCGGCGGCAAGGCCCGCGCCGGCCAGCAGCAGGCCGCAAACGGCCAGGCCGGCCAGGATTCCTCGCGTCATCCGCATCCCCCGTCCGACCATCATCTCACGCCCCCGACCCGGCCCGCGAGGAGCCGCACGGAGTTTAGCAGTCCTCGTCCGGCTGGATAGGGTCCGGCCCGCTGTTCCGATCTGCAACCGCGCCTGAGGCTGGAACGATTGCGAGTCTGCGGCCTTTTCCTTCCACCTCTGGGAGTACCAACCATGCTTAAAACCCTCTCCACCGTGGCCGTCGCCGCGGCCCTTCTGGTCGCCTGCGGTCCGAAGACCGACGACACCGCCGGCCCGGCCGTCTCCACCTCGGAAGCGCCGCGCAACACCGCCGTCGACACCACCCCGACCACCGGCGATGCGGGCACCACCGCCGGCGCCAATTCCTTCACCGAGGCCCAGGCCAAGGGCGCCATCGAAAGCGCCGGCTACACCGACGTCAAAGACCTGAAGCAGGGCGAAGACGGCGTCTGGATGGGCATGGCCATGAAGGACGGCAAGGAAGCCGGCGTCACCGTCGACTACAAGGGCAGCGTCAAGCCGATGTAGGCGCGCCGCCACATCTATCCGCCGTCCCCCGGGGCGGCTTTCCCCAACAGTGCAAGCGTAAGGAGCTCACCATGAGCAAGACCATCACCCGTCTGTTCGACACCCACACCCAGGCCATCGCGGCCGTCGACACCCTGGAGCGCAGCGGCGTCGATCACGACCGCATCAGCATCGTCTCCAGCAACACCGACAACTGGCACGACGGCCACAAGCATCCCGGCGGTTCCAAGGCCGGCCCGCTCGGCGACGCCAACGGCGACGGCGAGAACGACGTCGCCGACGGCGCTGGCAAGGGCGCCACGACCGGCGGCCTGATCGGCGGGGCCGGCGGCCTGCTGGCCGGTCTGGGCATGCTGGCCATTCCGGGCCTCGGCCCCGTGGTGGCGGCCGGCTGGCTGGCCTCGACGGCGGTCGGCGCCGTGGTCGGCGCGGTGGCCGGCGGCGCGACCGGCGGTCTGCTCGGCGCGCTGAAGGAAGCGGGCCACAGCGACGAGGAAGCCAATGTCTACGCCGAGGGCGTGCGCCGGGGCGGCACCCTGGTCAGCGTCAAGGCCGACGACGCAGACGCCGGCCGCATCGAGCAGCTGCTCAACGGCGGCGTTGACGCCTCCACCCGCGGCGACGCCTATCGCCAGCAGGGCTGGACCGGCTTTGACGACACGGCGGCGCCCTACAGCGTCGACGACATCAGCCGCGAACGCGGGCTGTACGGAACCGGCGAGAGCCGCTCCTTCGGCGCCCAGGACGACCGCGACGCCGACCTCGTCGATCCGGACCGCCCGGGCTCGACGACCGGTACGCCGCTCGGAACCCCGCGCCCCTAATAGGCGCCGGGCCTGCCAGGACAACGCCCCGGGCCGAAAGGTCCGGGGCGTTTTTCGTGGGGTAGAAGGGGGGGGACGGGTTCGCCGCGATCGCGGCGTACCTGTCCCCGGTCAGCGCGGACGTCTGACCGAGGCGCTCGCCAGCCGGTTTGCAACCCGTCTGGGGCGAGGTTCCGACACCTGCCGGCGCTGACCGGGGACAGGTAGGCCGCAAGGCGGCCAACCCGTCCCCTGCTTTGCGGCGGTGAAGATCCGACTGCACGGGGCAATTTCGATGTGTCCCCGCGCTCGCCGTCCGGACTCCCGTGTTCGCGATTCAGGCATTGACCAGCCCGAACAAAACGGGAACATCAATCGGGTGTCTGATGAACGATCCGATTACAAGGAGCCTCCAGACCCGGGCGGCCTCGTGCCGCCCGGCTGGTTCCTGTCGGAGCACACCCTGCTGCCGGACCCGACCCTGAAGGGCTACCTCGATCGGGGCCAGTCGGTGTTCGGCCAGTGCGTCGGCAAGGACTGCCAGCGCAAGGCCTCGATGGACCTGCGGGAGCTGCTGCGGATCACCGGTCCCAGCCTGCACATCAAGAAGATCGCCGACTACATGCGCTGCTCCCGGCTGGAGGGCTGCCGCTTCCGGTTCACCCGGCTGGAGCCGCGCTGCGATGTGCCGCTCGACCGCTTCGCCCGCTTGCCGAACGTGCGGCTGCGGGTGCGCTGCAACCACTGCTTCTGCTTCACCCATCGCAAGGTGGACGCGGTCATCGCCTGGCTGACGACGACGGGGCAGGGCAGTCCGCGCAGCTGGATCAGCGACGTCGAGCGGCTGCTGACCGCCCGCTGCGGCTGCGGCGGCAGCGACTGGAAGATCGAGGTGATCATCTTCGACACCGCCAACCCGCGCTGGCGCCAGCAGGGCGACAAGGTGTTCGAGGACCGGCCGTTCAGGGCCAAGGGGAAGGCGGGGCAGGGCGACTGGACAGCCGCCGGCGTGGGATAATGGTCTTGCCGCTTCGATAAGGAGACCCCGTGACCGCCAAGCCGACCCCGACCCCGTCCCTGCCCCCGCCCACCCGTTCGCGCCCGCAGAGCTTTCGGCCGCTGCGGCCGCGCATGCTGCGCTTCGTCGAGGAATACGGGCGTGACGGCAACGCCACCCAGGCCGCCATCCGGGCCGGCTACAGTCCGGGCTTCGCCCGCTCCAGCGCCTCGCGGTTGCTGAAGGACCGGCGGGTGGCGGACCTGCTCGGCGAGACAACCGATCCCGATGCGCCGGGCATGGACGACGCCCTGCGCGAATTGAGCTGGCTGGCCTTTTCCAACGTCATGGACCTGGTTCGCGTGGACGCCGACGGCGGCATCGCGCTCGATCCGAGGCGCCTCACTCGCAAACGGGCGGCCGGGGTGCGCGAACTGGTCATCGACGAGACCATCGACAAGGCGACCGGCAACGTCCGCCGCCAGGTGCGGCTGCGCATGGCCGACCGCAAGGACGCCCTGGTCAAGCTGATCGCCGGCCTGAAGCTGGACGACAAGGTCTATCGGCAGGGCATGGAGGACGGCCGCAACGACGTGTTCCTGCGAACCTCGGTGGAGGCGTTCGAGGAGCAGAGGGCGGCCCGCAGGAAGGCGGCGGGCTGGCCCGCGGACTGGTGAGGGGGGCGGTTGGCGGGCCGGGGGCGGGCCGCGGCTTCCGATTCGACGGCTCGCCGCCGTCGCGTTAGCCTCGCCCCATGTGCGGACGTTTCGACACCTCTCACCTGACCTGGGCCGACATCCACGACCAACTGACGACCTTCGGCGAGCATCTCCCGGTCGTCACCGCCCCGATCAACATGGAGCCCAACGACGACGTGCGGCCGACCACGCCGCAGGTTACCGCCCGGCTGCAGGACGGCGCCTGGGTGCTGGAGAAGATGCGCTGGGGGCTGGTGCCCTTCTGGCGGAACGGCAAGCCGCTGAAGGACAGCGAGAAGGGCAAGGGCGACGGCTTCAAGCTGACCACCTTCAACTGCCGGGTGGAGACCTGCGAAAGCGCCGCCACCTTCAAGGGCGCCTTTTCGCGCCGCCGCTGCATCGCGCCGGCCAGCGCCTGGTACGAATGGACGGGGCCGGAGGGGGGCAAGACCAAACACCGGTTCGCGCGGACGGACGGCAAGGCCATCTGGTTCGCCGGCCTGTGGGACCGCTGCACGACGCCGGACGCCGGCGAGGTGACCAGCTTCACCATCCTGACCGGGCCGTCGGAGGGCTGGCTGGGCGACTACCACAGCCGCGCGCCGGTCATCCTGGAGCCGGAGGAGTGGGGGAAGTGGCTGGACCCGACGCAGGACACGGGGCCGCTGATGGCGGCGGTGCGGGCAGAGCGGTTTGGAGTAGCTCCGACTTAATCACTCGTCTGGAACAACGAAAAATCATATCGACTCGCCTGGATGCTGCCGCCTACGAAGTCAGCAAGCGCTCTCCAGTCACAACTTCCTCGATAGACGCTGCCAATCTAGGATTCGATAGCCTCAACGAGTCCACAAGTTCCATTTCCTTGCGAAGCAGCTTGTTACGGACCAAGTCGCCACGCGAGACGTTTCTTTGGCTTGTTGATCTTGCACGGTGTCGGCCCCCATGCCCTTCAAGCCAAACTTGAAAAGCGAAGATCGCCCCGGCGAATGCAGTCTGATCATTATCCAGGGATTCAAAGGCAGCTAGCCAAGCGTCCTCTGGAATATAGCCTGCAGGCCGGCGCGAAACGGAAGCCGCTTCAAATGGCGGCAAGCTGAAGCCTACCGAGCCGAATACGCGCAACGCAGCCACTCTGCGAGAGAGAGGAAATGCCACATTATCCAAGAGATGCTGATACATCTCGCTTGCATAAAGCGCCAAACCTGAGAGCGCGCCGATGTCTTCTAAACTTCCAGCAAGCTCCGCCTTCAAGAACAACTCTATTCCGTGAGTTCTAATCAGATCTTCACTGATCACTCCATACCACGACCATTGTAGTTCGACAAAGCGGCGTGTTCTTTTGGCTCTGTCCAATATTTCGCTTTTTGTATCTTTTAATACTTCATCTCTTGTCGCCCGGTGAGCAAATCCGCCCCGATGAATACGTGATCTGTCGTTAACTCCTTGTAGAGCGCGAACTGCAATCCTAGAAAGAGCGTCGTTCTCAGAAAGCACAGCGTCCTTAAACATTTTAACCGCTTGGCTTTGCAAAAATACCTGTCGATCACGGCTGCTTTCCAAGGCCATAGATATATTTGAAAATGAAACAAAATTACCCTTTAAAGCAAGCTCGGTGGCCCCAGAAAACAGAGCGCTAAGCGCATCCTTTACTGCTGCTTCGCTCGGGCTCAAATATTCCATCGACTTTGCGAGAAAGGAAAGTATGGCTTGCTTCTGTAACGAAGACGACGCCGAAGCAGACCATTCAATCAAAATATTGATGGCTTCTTGTTGGCGCCTCGCGTTGCGATAAGTTTTCAACTGCAGTGCTAAGTGGGTGACAACATCCCATTCTTTACGCACTATCCGAGGTTTCATATATTTCAGTAGTTGTGCAACCGTGTCGAATTTGTCGTCTATACTGCGAGAGAAAAAATACTCGAGAAAAGTTTGGTGTGTAAAGGCGAAGACTCGATCGCCGACCTCCGTCATAACCCATGCGCGCCCCACTAAAAATTCTAGTAACGATCGCGCCGCAGCAATTGCCTTTGAGCGGTTTTCGTAGAGCGCGCCGAAGTACTGTCTCAACTCGGTTTCAAGCCATTGTCGCTCGACCCCGGCGGATAGCTTTGGGTCGCCATAAACGCGGGCTGCTATCTCGCTGAAAAGCTGCAATCTGTCGAAATCATCTGGCAGGTCGGGAAGAATTCCGCGATCAGGATCCCAGCGCTCAAACATAAGAACGGCGCACTCTCTGTAGATCTCCGGTCGATTCGACGGAATGTCTTTCTGAGAGTTGAATAGCCAAGCCATCAACCCGAGCATAAGGGGATTGCGCCTTAGATCGGCAGCATTACGCTCTGTTTGCTGAAGGAACCGTTGTGATTGGGCGGCCGCTTCGGCCTCAGTATGCTCACCGACCACTTTGAAGAACTTCTTCGTGTATTCGGAAACTTCCGCATTGTCGAACTTCTCTAGAACGTACTCCTCATAGTCTCCAGGCATCGGTGCCGAGTCGTATCCGACGACTCGCGATGTAATTATCGAAGGGCACAGTGGGTAGAGTTCACAAAAAGCTTGAACCAAATCTACAAATTCCCGCCGACGTGAGGTTTCCAATATTTCGTCAAGCCCGTCAAAGGCAAAAACGGCCCGCCCACAGACAAAGAGATAGCTCAAAGCTTCAGATACGTCCGTAACGTCACCCGGAACGTGTTGCCGGGTGTCTCTGACGAGATAATCGAAAAGAGACAGCTGAGGTTCTTTGACGCGAGCCTGTTCGAATTGCCTGAGAATTACCCGAAACGGAATCTTTTGCTCGCTTTGCCCTATCTGGGGCCGATCGCCGTACTGTAGTGCGTGGAATGCATTCTTCGCCAAATCATAACATAGCCTTTGACAAAGAGTGCTCTTACCGCCGCCTGGATCACCCAGAACTACTATGCGTGAAAAGGACGCCTTCAAATCAGCAAAGGCTACTCGAGAAAGTTCGTTTTCTATTTCCTTAGGATTCACATGAACCGCTAGACTAGCTGAGATGTTTTGTTGAGAAATGGTTGCGGGCGCGATGCCTTTGATTACACCCTCAAGATGCCGCGCGTTGCGCTGACTCTCGCGCAGCCGAATCTTCGGTGGAATATAAATTCTGGTGATATCAACGTTTCGAGCGCCCTTGTTTGTCTCGACCCGCACATTCTTGTAAGAATTCTGTAGTCCTTTTGCAATCTTCGCCAGGGTTGGATTCAGAGACTCGAATGTGTGCTGAGGGCGATTAGGAAGGCGCAATGAAGACAGCGCAGCGTCGAGGGCGCTGAGGCGGTTGCTTATTTCCTTATGGTGAGCAGACAGTAAGGCATGGACAGATTTATCTTTAGAGAGCTCGGCAAACGTAGTCGAGAACGATATCATTAAGCTTTCGAATAGAGTAAAACACTTACCGTCATCTTGAGGGAGAAAGCGATAGTACATCTCGGAGAACGTGGGCTTTAGCGCTTCCCCGTCGGCAGATAGAAGCGCGTGCTGGATCATTGCATCGGCCAAGCCCGATTTAGCGAGTTCATCAAGAAATGCTGACACGCTCTGAGTTAGCTCGCCTCGGTAGGTACCGAGAACAATCTCAAAATCCGAGAAGGCCGTTTTGACAAGAGCACTCTTGGCCGGAATGTTCTTCAGAGCACTATCTATTTTTCGGAGGCGGAGTGCCTTCTGCATTGTGAGTGAGAATGCGCGTTGCATTCCCGCTGACAGGACTTTGGTTAGAATAGCGGACATGGCACCCATTTTCCCAATCTCCGCGCAAGCTTGTGTTTAAAATAGTGAGTTAGTCAATGTGAACGTGTGGTGACGGTGGAGTTCACGGGGGCGAATATGACGCTTGCTACCGCTTCCCCTTCCGAAACGCCTCCGCCGCCTCCACCCGCGCCTGCTTCCTCAGCGCCTTCGGCACGCTCGCGTCCACCGTCTCGCCCGCGCCGGTCAGCGCCTCGCTGGCGAACTCCAGGTCGAGCAGCTTCAGCCGCTTGATCTCGTCGCGCAGCCGGGCCGCCGTCTCGAACTCCAGGTTGCTGGCCGCGTCGCGCATGCGGGTTTCCAAGTCGCGGAGGGTGGCCTGGAAGTTGTTGCCGAGGAAGGGTTTGGCGTCCTCCGCCACCCCCGCGTCGATCCTCACATGGTCGCGCTCGTAGGGGCTGGCCAGGATGTCCTTGATGCTGGACTTGATGCTCTCCGGCGTGATGCCGTTGGCCTGGTTCCAGGCGTGCTGCTTCTCGCGGCGGCGCTGGGTCTCGCCCATCGCCCGCTCCATCGAGCCGGTGATGGTGTCGGCGTAGAGGATCACCTTCCCGTCCACGTTCCGCGCGGCGCGGCCGATGGTCTGGATCAGGCTGGTCTCCGAGCGCAGGAAACCCTCCTTGTCGGCGTCGAGGATGGCGACCAGGCCGCACTCGGGGATGTCGAGGCCCTCGCGCAGCAGGTTGATGCCGATCAGGATGTCGAAGGCGCCCAGCCGCAGGTCGCGGATGATCTCGATGCGCTCGAGGGTGTCGACGTCGCTGTGCATGTAGCGGACGCGCAGGCCCTGCTCATGCATGTATTCGGTGAGGTCCTCAGCCATCTTCTTGGTCAGGACGGTGACCAGGGTGCGGTAGCCGCGGGCGGCGCAGTCGCGGGCCTCGGCGATGACGTCGTCGACCTGGCTGGCGTTGTTCTTTGAGACCGGGCGGACCTCGACCGGCGGGTCGATCAGGCCGGTGGGGCGGATCACCTGTTCGGCGAAGACGCCGCCGGCCTTGTCCATTTCCCAGGGGCCGGGAGTGGCCGAGACGTGCACCGTCTGGGGGCGCATGGCCTCCCATTCCTCGAACTTCAGCGGGCGGTTGTCGAGGCAGCTGGGCAGGCGGAAGCCGTACTCCGCCAGGTTCCATTTGCGGCTGTAGTCGCCTTTGTACATGGCGCCGATCTGCGGCACCGTCTGGTGGCTCTCGTCGGTGAAGAGGAGGGCGTTGTCGGGGATGTATTCGAAGAAGGTCGGCGGCGGCTCGCCCGGGCGGCGGCCCGTGAGGTAGCGGCTGTAGTTCTCGATGCCGGCGCAGCTGCCGGTGGCCTCGATCATCTCGATGTCGAAGGTGGTGCGCTGTTCGAGGCGCTGGGCCTCCAGCAGCTTGCCGTTGGCGACCATCCAGTCGAGGCGCTGCTTGAGCTCGGCCTTGATCTGGTTGACGGCCTGGCGGAGCGTCGGGCGCGGGGTGACGTAGTGGCTGTTGGCGTAGATCTTCACCGTCTCCAGCTCGGCGGTCTTCTTGCCGGTCAGGGGGTCGAACTCGCTGATCGCCTCGATCTCGTCGCCGAACAGGCCGATGCGCCAGGCGCGGTCCTCGTAGTGGGCGGGGAAGATCTCGATGGTGTCGCCGCGGCGGCGGAACATGCCGCGCTCGAAGGCGGCGTCGTTGCGCTTGTACTGCTGGGCCACCAGGTCGGCCATCAGCTGCTTCTCGTCGATGCGGTCGCCGACCGACAGGGAGAAGGTCATGGCCGTGTAGGTCTCGACCGAGCCGATGCCGTAGATGCAGGAGACGGAGGCGACGACGATGACGTCGTCCCGCTCGAGGATCGCCCGGGTGGCGCTGTGGCGCATGCGGTCGATCTGTTCGTTCCGGCTGGAGTCCTTCTCGATGTAGGTGTCGGTGCGGGCGACGTAGGCTTCCGGCTGGTAGTAGTCGTAGTAGCTGACGAAATACTCGACGGCGTTGTCGGGGAAGAAGGACTTGAACTCGCTGTAGAGCTGGGCGGCGAGGGTCTTGTTGGGGGCGAGGATCAGGGCCGGGCGCTGGGTCTCGGCGATGATGCTGGCCATGGTGAAGGTCTTGCCGGAGCCGGTGACGCCGAGCAGGACCTGGTCGTGCTCGCGCTGTTTGATGCCGGCGACGAGGTCACGGATGGCGGTCGGCTGGTCGCCGGCCGGCTCGTAGTCGGCGACGAGGTTGAACTTGCGGCCGCCCTCGGACTTTTCCGGGCGCGAGGGGCGGTGGGGCTTCCACAGCATGGGGGCGTTGGGATCGGCCAGGTCGTGGACGAACTGGGCCGAGACGTCCTGGACACCGGCGAGGGATTGCTTGGGGGGCATGGCTGCAATGTAGGGCTCGGGCGGGCGTGGGGCCAGTGGGGCTGGTGACAGGGGTTGGCAGCAGTGAAGCGGGCGAGGGGGCGCGGTGTTCCCCCCTTTGTCGGGCATGACGGGCAGGAGCGCCGGGCCGGATGCTTGACGCTTACCGGAGTGACTCCATGACTCTTGCTGCCCGTATTCTTGCCCCCCTTAGCCTGATGGCCGCCATCCTGGCGACACCGGCGCTCGCCGCCGACGCCCGGTCGATGACCGGGGTCTGGGAGGGTGGTTACGACTGCTGGCATGGCAAGACCTTCCTGCGCCTGACGCTGACCGGCGAGGCCAACGGCGATCTGAAGGGGACGTGGCGCTTCGGGCGGGTCAGCTATGAGGGTGTCGCCCAGCAGCCGGTGCCGGACGGCGAGTTCGAGGTCCACGGCTGGCTGGAGGACGACGGCGGGGTGCATCTGTCGGCCGGCGACTGGATCCTGAAGCCGGAGGGGGACTGGGCCAAGTTCGGGGTGATCGCCGACCTGGTGGAGGGCAAGTCCGACCGCTACATCGGCGGCTACATCCTCTCGCCGACCTGCGGAAAGTTCGCCGTCTTCAAGAAGTAGGGGCGATCAGCCGAACTTGCCGGTGTAGCCTTCGTAGATGTCGAGGCAGGCGCTGCGTTGCAGGTTCCAGGGCCCGGTGCGCTTGTCGCCGCCGCGGGCCAGCATCTCGTTGCCCATCTCGCGGCCGGTGGCCAGCTGGTCGGAGGCCAGGGCCAGGGCGGCCTTGCGCTCCATCCCCCGGTCACGGACCAGGCGATCAATGGCGGCGTTGAACATCGCCACGCCGGTGGACTTGTCGGCCTCGTCGCCGCGATAGGCGAAGCCGGCCGAGAAGATGCCGGCGCATTGAGCGTGCAGCACCCAGTAGGGCTTGCCGACATCGGACTCTGTCAGGGCGCTGGCGGCGCCCTTGCTCATCACCAGGTCGGCGGCGGCGACCGGCGCGGCGGCAAACACCATGGGGGAGGCGACGAGCAGGGCCGCCAGGGCTGCGGAGGCGATCTTCATGTCAGTAGCTCACCTGGGTGTAGGCTTCGGCGACATCGAGGCAGGAGCTGCGGGCGAAGTTCCAGGTCGATTTGGCGCTGGTGTCGCCGCTGGAAACAAGGCCCATGCTGTCGGTGCGGGCCTTCAGCACGGCCGGCTCGATGACCACCAGGGCTTCCTTGCGGGTCAGGCCGCGGTCCTTGACCAGGCGCTTGATGGCGTCGTTGGCGAAGGTCACCGCCAGCTTGCTGGAGGCGTCGGCGCCGGCGGTGTCGCCGCGGTCGGTGAGGTATTGGGCGGCGGCGCCGAACAGGCCGGCGCACTGCGCCTGGGCCGACCAGTAGGGCTGGCCGTTGAGGTTCTCGGTCAGGCTGTCGGGCGCGGCCTCGTACAGCAGGTCGCCCGCGAGAGCAGGCATGGCGGCGGCGGCGAGGGCCAGGGCGGCGGCGCCGACGATGAGCTTCTTCATGGACGTCTCCAATACGTCACGCGTGGACGTAGAACATGGTGACTCGCAACGGGCCGTCGCGCAATGGATACCCGAACCGAGGCGTCAGGTTTCGCACAGTAGTCTTCGCCTCGAAGGCGAAATTTGCCGCAGTGCGGGCGAACGCCGGAGTCTTGGCGAATCTGCAAGAACTTGAGTGTGTTAACCAGGGCCGGCGCGAAATCTGGCGGCCTGCTCAATGTTGCGGTGCAGCATGGCCTTGCGAATCGGCCACATTTGGGCCATAAAGTCTGGCATAAGGACCACCTCGGCCTAATCCTGATCCTGGCCGAATCCGTCGTTCGATCGCCCGCGTACAGTATTTTGGGCTTGTTCGACGCCGATACCGGGGGGCGCATCCTGCCCCTGTCGCACAGGACTTGAGACCTTTGTTTTTGTTTGAACGGAGCCGCGCTGGCGCGCGAGCCCTGGCCGTTGGCGCATCAACCGGCGCCGCCATGGGCCTCATCGTCGCGGCCGCCTATGTGGCGGGCACCGCTGACGCGCGCGAGCAGAACGTCCGTATGGCCGACATGGCCCAGGCCGCCGGCGGCGGCTATTCCGAAGTCGCTCTGCGCGACCGCGTGCTCGACATGGACCCGGCCGCCCTGGCCCTGGCCCGCCGCTACGATCCCATGCTGACCACCGGCGGCGCCCAGCGCGACCGCCAGACGGCGCTGGAAGTCGCCCGCATGGATCGCATCGAGCCGCCGGCCAGCGCATCCTTCGTCAACGGGACCAAGCCCGCCGGCGGCGTCGTGCTGCGCGCCAGCTTCGGCGGGCCGTTCAACCCCGCCGCCGAACCCTTCCGCCTGACCGGCGCCCTCGACACGTCGCGCGATCTCGAGTGCCTGACCCAGGCCGTCTACTACGAAGCCCGCGGCGAGACTCCGGCCGGCCAGGCGGCCGTCGCCCAGGTGGTTCTGAACCGCGTGCGCCATCCGGCCTTCCCCAAGAGCGTCTGCTCGGTGGTCTTCCAGCGCGCCTTCGGCGTCTGCCAGTTCAGCTTCGCCTGCGACGGCTCGATGCGCCGGGGCCGTGAGCCGGGCGCCTGGAGCCGGGCCCGCAAGGTCGCCAGCCGCGCCATCGCCGGCTATGTGATGCCGAGCGTCGGCAACGCCACCCACTTCCATACCATCAACGTCTCGCCGGGCTGGGGCCCGCGCATGGTGCGGGTGGAGCAGGTCGGCCTGCACATCTTCTACCGCTTCGGCGGCGGACGCGGCGCTCCGGGCGCCTTCGACGGCCGCCCCCGCCTGTCGGGTCCGGACGGCGACTTCCAGGTGGCGTCGGCGACCGACCTGCCGGAAGGTCCGCTGCCCTACGAGGTGGTGACGCCGTCGGGCGCCAAGGTGATCCTGGCCTCGGCGGTCTCCGAGACCCGGGGCGACGCGCCCGGCATCGGCGGTCCCGCCGACAAGCCCAAGGAGCCGGCGACGGCCCCGAAGTCCGAAACGTCCGCGTCTGCCGCGAGCGCGATGTAGCCACCCCACGGCTGTCATCCTTCGGTCGCGCTGCGCGCGACCGAAGGATGACAGCGGGTCGGTTCAGCTCGCCTCCGCCAGCGCCTTGAACCGCTTGCGGATCATCCCCGGCATGAACCGGAGCATGAAGGCGATGTCCCGGCCGGCCTTGCCGACGATGTAGTTGAGCTTGCCGCCCTTGCCGGCCGCCGCGTCCCAGATCACCTGGGCCGCTTCCTCGACCGTGTAGACCGGCGAGCCGCCCTCGCGGATGGCGTCGGTGATCTTCATGTTGGTGCCGCTGGCCCCGGCGTTGAGGATCGGGGTGTCGACGAACCAGGGCATGATGCAGCGCACCGCCACGCCGAAGCGGGCGAATTCGGCCTCCAGCGATTCCGACAGGCCGCGCACCGCGAACTTGGTGGCCGAATAGATGGCCATGCGCGGGGCCCCGAACAGGCCGGCGCAGCTGGCCACGTTGATCAGAGTCGAGCCGGGCGTCGCCTTGAGCAGCGCCAGGCCCGAGCGGGCGCCGTAGATTACGCCCTTCACATTGATGTCGATCTGCAGGTCGCCTTCCTCGACGCTCTGCTCCTCGAGGTAGCCGTAGCGGGCGATGCCGGCGTTGTTGAGCAGGACGTCGAGACGTCCGCCGCTGGCCTTGGCGAAGGCGGCGAGGGCCTTGTCCCATTGCTTGAGGTCGCGGACGTCGAGGTCGAGGGTGACGCCGTTGCCGGGGCCGATCTCGGCCAGGGCGGCCTTCAGGCCGGCCTTGTCGATATCGGCCAGGCCGACGAACCAGCCTTCCCGGGCGAAGCGTTTGGCGGCGCCCAGGCCGATGCCGCTGGCGCCGCCGGTGATGAAGATGCTCTTGCGCCCGTTGGCGCTGGCCGTGGCCATGGCCCGCCTCCCGTTCCGATGATTGGTTATCTTCGATCAGAAGCGGGAGGGGGCGTCAGGTCAAGCTCAGCTGTTGTCTTCCGTCGGGGCGTCCGGGCCATTTTTCTTGATGGAGTCGATGGCGTTCTGGGCCGAGGCCTTCGAGCTGTAGCCTTCGGTCGAGAAGAGGGTCTCGCTGTTGTACTTGAAGCGCACGCGGTACTCGCCGGCCTTGTCCTTGTAGATTTCGAACTTGTGGGCCATGGGGCGTCTCCTTCTGTGGGGAGCCCGACATTGACTCCCGCCAAGGGGCCGCGTCCACCCCTTCAGGCCCGTGAAAACCCCGAATGGGCGCCCTGGTCGCCTAGATCAGGAACATGCCGACGCCGGCCGCCAGCATGACCGCCGTCGCGGTCCAGCCGAGGACTTTCAGCGTCCGACCGATGGTGAAGGGGCCCATCACCGACCGCCGCGAGGCCAGCAGCATGGCGACGATCATGATCGGCACGGCGACGAGGCCGTTGAGCACGGCGCTCCAGAACAGGGCCTTGATCGGGTCGATGTCGGAGAAGCTGAGGGCGACGCCGCCAAGGGTGGCGGCGGCGATGATGGCGTAGAAGCCCGGCGCCTGGCCCAGCTTGCGATCCAGCCCCATCGGCCAGCCGAAGGACTCGGCGATGGCGTAGGCGGCCGAACCGGCCAGAACCGGCACCGCCAGCAGGCCCGTGCCGATGATGCCGAGGCTGAACAGCACGAAGGCCAGGTCGCCGGCGATCGGGCGCAGGGCCTGGGCGGCCTGGGCGGCGTCCTTGATGTCGGTGACGCCGTTCACATGCAGGGTGACCGAGGTGGTCAGGACAATGAAGAAGGCGATGACGCTGCAGACCGCCATGCCGGTCCAGGTGTCGAGGCGGATGCGGCGCAGTTCGTTGTCGGCCAGTTCCGGGTGGTGGATCAGCGATCGGGCCTCCGGGTCGGGACCCAGGTCCTCGACCTCCTGCGAACTCTGCCAGAAGAACATGTAGGGGCTGATGGTGGTGCCGAACACGGCGACGACCATGGTCAGGAAGACCGGCGTCAGCTGCACATCCGGGACGAAGGACTTGAACGCCACCTCGGCCCAGGGGATCTTCACGGTGAACACCACCCCGACATAGGCCAGCAGCGACAGGGTCAGCCATTTGAGGACCTGGACGTAGCGCTTGTAGCTCATGAAGATCTCGAGCAGCAGGCAGGCAAGGCCGAAGCCTCCGGCATAGACGAAGGGGTTGACCCCGGGCAGGACCAGGGCGGCCGCCGCCCCCATGGCGGCGACATCGGCGGCGATGTTGATGGTGTTGGCGACCAGCAGCGACAGCACCAGCACGGCCAGCAGCCAGCGCGGGAAGACCTTCTTGATGTTGGCGGCCAGGCCGTGGCCGGTGACCCGGCCGATGCGGGCCACCACCTGCTGGATGCCGGCCAGCAACGGATAGGCCAGCACCACGCTCCACAGCATGTTCAGCCCGAAGGCGGCGCCGGCCTGGCTGTGGGTGGCGACGCCGCCCGGATCGTCATCGGCCGCCCCGGTGATCAGCCCGGGGCCCAGGCGGCCAAGGAAGCTCGGCCGGCGATCGCGGGGCGGGGAGGTTTTCATGTCGGCGCGGGTCCGGCGGAGGGGGCTTGTGCGGTATGGCCGCTCTCAGGGCGGCGGCGGCGCAACGCCTGAGGCGGTTGCCCGAACGCCCGCAGGAAGGCGCGCCGCATGCGCTCGCTGTCGCCGAAGCCGGTTTCGAGGGCGACGTCCTCGACCTGCAGGGGCTGGCTTTCGAGCAGGGTGCGGGCCGCCTCGAGGCGCAGGCGTTCGACGGCCTTGGCCGGGGTGACGCCCATCTCGGCGGTGAAGGCGCGCAGGAAGGTGCGTTCGCTCATCATCGCCTGTTCGGCCAGGTCGGGCACGGTCAGCGGCCGGCGCAGGTTCTCGCGCATCCAGGCCAGCAAGGGATCGAACCGGCCGCCGGCCTCCAGCTCCAGCAGGGCCGAGAACTGTGACTGGCCGCCAGGCCGGCGGTGATAGACCACCAGCTGCTGGGCGGTCTTGCGGGCGACGTCCTCGCCCAGGTCCTCGCCGATCAGGGCCAGGGCCAGGTCGATGCCGGCGGTGATCCCGGCGCTGGTCCACACCGGGCCGTCCCGCACGAAGATGCGGTCGGCCTCCAGCTTCACGTTCGGATAGGCGCGGCGGAAATGGTCAGTGCGATTCCAGTGGGTCGTCGCCCGGCGGCCCTCCAGCAGGCCGGCCTCGGCCAGGATGTAGGCCCCTGAACAGACCGAGGCGATGCGGCGGGCGTTGGCGCCGGCGGTGCGCACGAAGTCGAGGGTGGTCTCGCAGATGGCCGGGCCGCGCGTTCCCTCGCCGCCGCTGAGCAGTAGGGTGTCGAAGCGGTCGTCCATGCCGAACGGCCGGCTGTCGATGGCCACCCCGCCGCTGGCGCGCACCAGGCCGCCGTCGCGGCTGATCGGCTCGACCGCGTAGGCGCCGGGCCGGAAGCGGTCAGCAATCTCGAAGGCCGACATCGGTCCGGCCGCGTCGAGTAGCTGGAAGTCGGGAAAGACGAGAACGCCGATGCGCTTGGTCATGAGCCTGGCGGAAATTGAGGGATCAATGTCATTTCGGCCAGACGCTAGGTCGTCCATGATGCCCTGGTCAAGCCCACAAGGAGACGCCGCCATGGCCGCCGCCCCGCTGCACATCATCTTCGCCCTTTACCCCGGAGTCACGCATCTCGACTTTACCGGGCCGCATCAGTTCCTCAGCCGCCTGCCGGGCGCGCGGGTGACGGTGGCCTGGAAGGACGGCGGCGAGCTGGAGGCCGATGGCCTGACCTTCGCGGGCTTGGCGCGGCTCGATGCGATCGAGCACTGCGACATCCTCTGCATCCCGGGCGGCTTCGGGACCAGCGCGGCCATGCTGGACGCGGACTTTCTGGATGAGATCCGCCGCCTGGCCGGACTGTCGCGCTATGTCACCAGCGTCTGCACCGGCTCGCTGATCCTGGCGGCGGCCGGACTGCTGGCCGGCAAGCGGGCGGCCTGCCACTGGGCCTGGCGGGACCAGCTGGCCCTGTTCGGGGCTATTCCGGACCCGGCCCGGGTGGTGCGGGACGGCAATGTCTTCACCGGCGGCGGGGTGACGGCGGGTATCGATTTCGCCCTGACCCTGGCGGCGGAGGTGGCCGGCGACGACTTCGCTCAGGCCCTGCAGCTGGGCCTGGAATACGCCCCGGCCCCGCCGTTCAACGCCGGCCGGCCGGAGACCGCCCCGCCGGACATCCTCGCCCGGGTGCAGGCGATGTACGGCGCGGCCATGCCTGAACGGCTGGCGGCCGCCGAGCAGGCCGCCGCCGCCGTCTGATCAGCGAAGCCAGCGCAGCATGTGGGGATAGGGCGGCGGCGGGGCTCGATGGTCATGCCGAAGCGGTGCAGCCCGGGCGTGCCGACATAGCGTCCGTCGTCGAAGCTCTCGCGCAGGGTGTCGCCGCTGTTCTGGAAGGACGGCGGATGGAAGACCACGTCGCTCGGCAGGCCCAGGTGGACTCCGGCGGCCCAGGACCAGGCCGTGCCCATCAGCTCCTCGCCGCCGGTGGCGTCGAACGGATCGCGCTCGCGATCCTCGGCGGCGATGACGGCCAGGTGTCCCGCCTCGTGCAGCAGGTCGGCCGGCGCGTAAGGCAGGGCCGGGTCATAGAGGATGACGCCGCGGCGGATGGTCATGCCGGGCAGAACGGTGGGCTCGGTCAGGGGGGCGGTCTCGATCCTCAGGCCGATCGAGCGGATGAAGGCGACGATGACGGTGGTCGGATCCTCGCCCGCCGCCACCGGTCCGTCGTTGCTCGTTCCCGTCCCCATGGCGGCAGGCTAAAGGCCCGGCGCGCCGAAGGCCACCGAGGTCATCGAGATGCCGGCGAAGACCTCGTCGTTGAAGAAGCCGACCGGCTCGTCGGCGTGGCTGGCGCCCAGGATGTAGAGCAGTGGCAGGTAGTGCTCGGCGCTGTTGATGGCCAGTTCGGCGTCGGCGCCGAGGCCGCGCCAGTCGATCAGGGAATCGTGGTCGCGCGCCGTGATCAGGGCCTTGGCCGTCTCGTTGAAGCGGGGCGACCAGTCGGGCGTGGTCCCGCTGCGAAAATTGACGGCCCGCAGGTTGTGGACGATGTCGCCGCTGCCGACGATCATCACGCCCTCGTCGCGCAGGGACGCCAGCCGGCGACCGGCCTCGTAGTGCCAGCGGTCGGGGCGGCTGCGATCGATGGACAGCGCCACGATCGGAATGTCGGCCTGCGGATACATCGGGGCCAGCACGCTCCAGACGCCATGGTCGAAGCCGCGTTCGGGGTCGAGGGCGACCGGGTCGGGGCCGAGCAGCTCGGCGACCCGCCTGGCCAGGGCGAGGTCGCCCGGCGCGTTGTAGCGGACGTCAAACAGGGCCTGCGGGAAGCCGAAGAAGTCGTGGATGGTCTGCGGCGCGGCGCCGGCCGTGACGGCCACGCCATGGGTTTCCCAGTGGGCGGAGATGATGAGGATCGCCTTCGGCCTGGGCAGGCTCTGACCGGCCCGGGCCCAGCCTTGGGTCCAGGCATTGTTCTCGATGGCGTTCATCGGCGAGCCGTGGCCGAGGAACAGGGCGGGCATACGGGTCATGGGTCTCATCCGTAACAGATGGAGATGCAGATGGGGAGCGGCCCGGCAGTTGCAAGTCCGGCCCCGAAGGGCCCGCCTCGGGTCCCCGGCAGACCCGAACCATGACCACCTTGCGCCAGAATGATACGAACTCCCCGCCGACCGGAAACGGCATTGTCCCGGGACGGGGCGGCGCGCTCGATCTGCTGCGGTTCCTGGCGGCCATGCTGATCGTGCTCTATCACTTCGGGCAGGACGCGCCGGTGTCGCTGGAGGCGCTGCATCCGGTGTTCGGGCGGGGCTACCTGGCCACCGATTTCTTCCTGATCCTGTCGGGCTATGTGCTGGGGCGGGCCTATGGCGGCCAGGTGCTGTCGGGCCGCATCGGGCCGGCGCGGTTCCTCGGCAAACGGATCCAGCGGCTGTGGCCGGCGCAGCTCATCGTGCTGGCCTGTCTGGCCCTGATCGTCATGGCCTCCGGCCTGGTCGGCATCAGCCCGCAACATCCGGAGAATTACACGCCGCAGGCCTTCGCCATGCAGCTGGTCTTCGCCCAGGCCTGGGGCCTGCCGGGCGGCGGCGGCTGGAACCACCAGAGCTGGTCGCTGTCGGCCCTGATCGTCTGTTACGGCGCCTTCCCGCTGTTGTGGAGCTGGATCAGCCGCATGAAGAGTTCGGTCGCCATGCTGTCGCTGGGCATGCTGGCGGTGGTCGGCGGTGATCTCCTTTGCGTCGCCCTGCTGGGGCGGCCGATCTATGACCTTCCCTTCCAGCTGGGCCTGTTGCGGGCCATGCCGCTGTTCCTGCTGGGCCTGTGCATCGCCCGGGTAGTCGAGCAGAACAAGCCCAGCCTGATCGTCGCGCCACTGCTGGGTTGGCTGGCGGCGGCGACCCTGGTGCTGCTGCAGGTGGCCGGGCGCTTCGACCTGGCCAGCATCGTCGCCATCGCCGCGGTGGTGCTGTCCTGCGGCCGCACGCCCGTGGCCAAACCCTCCAGGCTGATCGAGGAGGGGGCCAAGCTGTCCTTCGCCCTGTTCATCACCCATGCCGTGACCGGCATGCTGTGGTTCGGCGCCCTGCAGGCGCTGAACGCCCGGGTCGATGTGCCGGTCGGCCTGCAGTGGGCCCTGTGGGCCGGCTCGCTGCCGGCCGCCCTGGTCATGGCCATCGCCTTCCACCATTGGGTCGATACGCCCGTCCAGGCCTGGCTGGCCCGGCGGTTGAATCCGCGGCAGGCCGCTGTCGCCTAGAGGTTCTTTGAGGCCACGGAATCCCGGACCAGCAGGATGGCGTCATAGCCGTGGACCACCCGCGCCAGCCGGGCGTCGGCCTTTGCGGTGACCGAGGCCGACATGAAGCGGCGCAGGGGGCGCAGGTCGACCAGGGTCGAACCCTGCGGCAGGGCCAGCTCGGCCAGCGGCTCCAGCGCCATCTCCTCGATGGTCGAGACCGCGACGTCCTCGTAGGCGAAGTTGGCGGTGGGGTTCATGGCCGCCTGCCGGCCGCCGTTCAGCGGTATGACCAGCAGGTGGAAGCTCGAACCGCCCTCCAGGGTCGCCGTCTCGGCCAGCAGGTTTCCGATGTCGTAGACCTCGGTCATGCTGCGGCCGCGGACCATGTGGCCGCCGCCGAACTTGAACAGGATGCGGGGCTTGGGGCTGGCGGCGCGCCACTGGCGCACGAAGCTGGCCTTCATGAAGTCGGCGCGGATGGCGTTGGACTGGAAATAGCGCTCCTCGGTGTAGGCGCGGTTGGTGCGCAGGGTCTGGAGCAGGGTCTCCAGGATGTCGGCGCTGTCGCGGTCGGGGCTTGGCCAGGCGGCGATCAGCGCCTCGATCAAGGCCGGGTCGCCGGCGAAGGTGAAGACCTTGCTGAGGTTTTTGGTGGTCGCAAAGGTCGCCCAGCCGGCTTGCGAGGCGGCTTCGACGGCCGCCAGCGCGGCCTTGGCCGAGGCCGGGGCCTTGGCCTTGAGGCGGGCGATCAGCCGGCGGTCCATGATCACCTCGTAGTCGAGGCCCCAGATCAACTGTTTCTTGCCGGGCAGGGCTGAGCGGACGGCGGCCAGCATGCGGGTCTCGTCGGCCATGGTGTAGAAGGCCGGGCCGGGGGGATTGGCCCGGTAGTAGGCCTTGAGCCCCTCCACGCCGCCTCGGGCGGCCTGGTCGATGTCCTGGGCGATGGGCGGGGAGATTTCCAGAACCAGGCGGTCGGGCTTCAGGGCGATGGCCAGCTCGCGGACCAGCACCGGGACCTGGGCCATGCCGTGCTCCTCCCCGAAGGCGAAGAAGCTGGCCTTGGCCCCTTCGGCCAGCAGCCAGTCCCAGCCGGCGCCGCTGACGCCGCCGTTGAGGTCGATGGCGACCGGCAGACGGCCGTCCTTGAAGCCGGTCTTGAGCCGGTCGAGCCAGGTCGTCTTGGGCGGCTCCTGGGCCATGGCCGGCGTGGCGGCGGCAAGGCCGGCCCCGGCCAGGGTGGCGAACAGGCTGCGGCGGTCGAGTTTCATGAGTGGCCCCTCTTTGATCAAACAGAGGCCGTCAGGCCGGCCTCTGGATGCGGATGATGCAAACTTAATGAGGGGGCTAAGCGTCCAGCCCGATGTCCAGAACCGGGGCCGAGTGGGTCAGGGCGCCGACGCTGATGACGTTGACGCCGGTGTCGGCGATGGCGGCGACGGTGTCGAGGTTGACGCCGCCCGAGGCTTCGAGGACCAGGCGGCCGGCGTTGCGGACGACGGCTTCGCGCAGGTCTTCGAGGCTGAAATTGTCGAGCATGACGACGTCCGGGCCGGCGGCCAGGGCCTGGTCGAACTGTTCGAGGCTGTCGACCTCGCACTCGACCTTGACCAGATGGCCGGCGAAGGCGCGGGCCCGTTCGATGGCGGGCTTCACCCCGCCGCAGGCGGCGACGTGGTTGTCCTTGATGAGGATGGCGTCGTCGAGGCCGAAGCGGTGGTTGACCCCGCCGCCGCAGCGCACGGCGTATTTCTCCAGGGCGCGCAGGCCAGGCGTGGTCTTGCGGGTGTCGGTGATGCTGGCGCCTGAGCCGACGACCGCGTCGACATAGGCGCTGGTCAGGGTGGCGATGCCGCTGAGGCGGCCGAGCAGATTGAGGGCGGTGCGCTCGGCCGAGAGCAGGGCGCGGGCGTTGGCCTCCACGCGGGCGAGGACCGCGCCCGGTTCGACGCCGTCGCCGTCGCTGATCAGGGTCTCGAAAGTCGCCGTGGGGTCGAGGGCCAGGATGGCCAGGCGGGCGCAGGCCAGGCCGGCGATGGTCCCGGCCTTGCGGGCCCCGAAGCTGGCGGTCAGGCGGGCGCCGGCGTCGATGCAGGCCAGGGCGGTGATGTCGCCGGCCCGGCCCAGATCCTCGGCCAGGCTGGCGCGGACAATGGGCTCGATCAGCAGGTCGGGCAGGGGGGCGATCATCGGTTCAACAGGCCTTCGGTCAAGGTTCGGGCGGCGCGGCGCACCTCGGCGCTGGTCGTGGCGGGATCGGCGGAGACGGCGATGCGCAGAGCCCCCTGGACGAAGGCGCCGAAGATCATATTGGCCAGGGCGGGGACGACCGCGGCCTCCATCCGACCATCCTCGACCAGATGTCCCAGCGCGTGGGCGACCAGGGCGACGCCGATCGGTTCCTGCAGGGCGGTCCAGGCCTCGACACCGAGCACCGACGGACCGTCGATCAGCAGCATGCGGCGAGCCTCGGGCGACTCGTAGGCGTCCAGCCACTTGTCGCCGCCGGTGACGATCTCGTCGATCGCATGCTGGGTGATGCCCATGGTCGCCTGATCCACATAGCGGCCGACGTCGGCGACGACCGCCTCGCAGGCGGCGCGGAACAGGGCGGTCTTGTCCTTGAACTGATAGTAGACCGCGCCCTTGGTCAGGCCGGCGGCGGCGGCGACCTCATCGACGGAGACATCGGCGAACCCCTTCTCCGAGAACAGCAGGCGGGCGCTGGCGATCAGGCGGTCGCGATTGGTCAGGGCTGCGGGCGTGGTTGACAACATACTCTCGGTATGATCGATCATACCGACGGTATGACAAGGGGAAAGATCATGAAGACACCGACCTGGTTCATCGTTGCGGGGGCCGCGCTGGTGGCGGCGCTGATCGCCGTGGCCGGGGCGGCGGCGTTCGGCGGCTGGACCGGCGAGGGCGTCGGGGCGGCGACACGGTTTACCGCCCGTTGGGCCTTCCCCTGGTTCCTCGCGGCCTGGAGCGCGTCGGCGCTGGCGACGCTCTGGCCAGGCGGGTGGCGTACCGTCCTGCTGCGGCGGCGACGGGCGGTGGGCCTGGCCTTTGCGGCCAACCATACGGTGCATTTCGTCGCCCTGATGAGCGGCATCCTCGTCTTCGATGCGCCGGCCAAGCTGATCACCGTGATCGCTGGAGGCACGGTCTATCTGTTCATCGCCCTGATGGCGGCGACCTCCAGTGATGCCGCCGTGCGCTGGCTGGGGCCGAAGCGCTGGCGGTTGCTGCATGCGGTGGGGGGCTGGGCCATCCTGCTTGTGTTCACCAACAGCTATGTCGGCCGGATCAGCGAGAAGCCGTGGCTGGGCATACCGGCGGTGACCTTGATCGCCCTCGCTGTGCTGTTGCGGGCCGGCGCCTGGCTGAAGCGGCATCGGCGGGCTCAGGCCGCCTGACGGCGGGCGTCGAGGGCGGCCAGGGTGACGAAGGTGCGTGATGCCGGGCGCTGGCTGGGGAAGTCGCGGCGGAAGTGGCCGCCCCGGCTTTCGCGGCGCTCAAGGGCGCAACTGGTGACCAGGCGGGCGGCGGCGAGGACGGGGCCTTCGCCGTAGAGCTCGCGCTGGGTCTCGATGCGGCCGAGCAGGCGGGTCAGGCCCTCGCCGTCACGGACGACGCCGGCGTCCTGGCTCATGGCTTGACGCAGGCCCACGAGAGCGCCGTCTGGCAGGTCGGGCCAGGGCGTGGCGGGCAGGGGCGGCGTGGCGGGGTCGATGGCGTCGCGCAGGACGGCGCCGGCCCGCGTCCCGAACACGGCGGCTTCCAGCAGCGAGTTGCTGGCCAGGCGATTGGCGCCGTGGACGCCGGTGCTGGCGCATTCGCCGGCGGCCAGCAGGCTCGGCAGGCTGCTGCGGCCGTCCAGATCGGTGGCGATCCCGCCCATATGGTAGTGGCAGGCCGGGGCGACGGGCATGGGCTGGACGCGGGGGTCGAGGCCGGCCGCCTGCGCCGCGGCGAAGACGGCCGGGAACTCGTGGGGGAAGGCGGCGCCGATGGCGGCGGTGGCGTCGAGGAAGGCGCCGTGGCCGGCGGCCAGCTCCGACTGGATGGCGCGCGCCACCACGTCCCGGGGCGCCAGTTCGGCGTCCGGGTGGTAGCTCTTCATGAAGGCGCGGCCGTCCGTATTGCGAAGGATGGCGCCCTCGCCGCGCAGGGCCTCGGTCGCCAGGGGGGCCGGATCGGCGCCGACGTCGAGGGCCGTCGGGTGGAACTGCACGAACTCGGGGTCGGCGATGACGGCGCCGGCCAGGGCGGCGAGGCCGAGGCCCTCGCCGCGCACTTCGCGGGGCGTGGTGGTGACGGCGTAGAGGCCGCCGAGGCCGCCGGTGGCCAGCAGGGTGGCGGCGGCGGCGATCTCGATCAGGGCGCCGTCTTCAGCTTCGACCAGGGCGCCGCGCACGCGGCCGGCGGCGTCCTGCAACAGGCTGCGGGCGCGCAGGCCGGTGCGGACCTCGATGTGCGGCGCGGCCAGGACGGCGGCGATGACCGCGTTGTGGATCGCCCGGCCGGCGCCGTCACCGCCGACCTTGGCGATGCGGGCGCGGCCGTGGGCGGCTTCCAGACCTTGCGAGAAGCCACCGGTCGGCGTGCGGTCGAAGGGCGCGCCGAGGTCGGCCAGGGCGCGGACGGCGTCCGGGCCTTCGCGGGTGAGGACGGCGACAGCGTCCGGGTCGCAGAGGCCGGCGCCGGCGACGATGGTGTCCTGGGCGTGCAGGGCCGAGGTGTCGTCGTCGCCGAGGGCCGCGGCCATGCCGCCCTGGGCCCAGGCGCTCGAGCAGCCGTCGCCGAGCGGCGCCGGGCTGAGCAGCAGCACCTTGCGGGGCGCGGCGGCGAGGGCGGCGGTGAGGCCGGCCAAGCCGGCGCCGAGGATCAGGACGCCGTCATACTGTTCACGGGTGGTCATCAGCGCAGCTCCTGGGCCGCCCGCAGGGGGTCGGCTTCGAACATGGCGTCGTAGGCGTCGTGCAGGTTGGCGCCGTGGCGGATCAGTTCCTCGACGACCTCGCGGGCGCCGAGCGGCATCAGGCTGGACCAGGGCCTGGGCACCTCAGGCGGGGTGGCCTTGACGCGGTAGACGGGTCCGAACTTGCTGACCTTGATCATGGTGAGCCTCCTTTCGAGCGCTCAGATCATTTCCACATCGACGTGGTGGCCTCGGGCTTTGACGAGGTCGTAGCGGGCCGGGATGGCGGGCGGCGGCAGGTCGATCATCCGTTGCACCGCCAGGCGGGCCCGGTCGGCGATAGCCGGGTCGACGGTGACCTCGAACTGCTCCTTCTGCAGGGCGTCGAGGATATTGCGCAGGGTGATCCGCTTCATGTGCGGGCACATGTTGCAGGGGCCGATGAACTTCACGTCCGGCACGTCGCCGGCGACGTTGGCGGCCATGCTGCATTCGGTGATCAGCACCACCTGTTTGGGCCGGCGGGTCTCGACGTAGTTGCTCATGGCGGCGGTCGAGCCGGCGAAGTCGGCGGCGTTGAGCACGTCTTCCGGGCATTCCGGGTGGGCGAGGATCTCGGCGCCCGGATAGGCCAGGCGCATCTCGGCGATGTCTTCCACCGTGAAGCGCTTGTGCACCTCGCAGCTGCCGGCCCAGGCGATGATCTTCACATCGGTCTGGGCGGCGACGTTGCGGGCCAGGTACTCGTCGGGGATCAGGATGACCTTGTCGACGCCCCATTCCCTGGCCGCCCATTCGACCACCTGCACGGCGTTGGCGCTGGTGCAGCAGATGTCGGTCTCGGCCTTCACGTCAGCGGTGGTGTTGACGTAGGTGACGACCGGCAGGCCCGGGTAGCGCTGCTTGATCAGCCGCACATCGGCGCCGGTGATCGAGCTGGCCAGGCTGCAGCCGGCGCGCAGGTCGGGGATCAGCACGGTCTTGTCGGGGCAGAGGACCTTGCTCGTCTCGGCCATGAAGTGGACGCCGGCCTGGACGATGATCCTGGCATCCGAGCGGGCGGCCTCGCGGGCCAGGCCCAGGCTGTCGCCGACATAGTCGCCGACCCCGTGGAAGATCTCCGGCGTCATGTAGTTGTGGGCCAGGATGACCGCGTTCTTCTCCGCCTTGAGGCGGTTGATCTGGGCGATCAGGGGCGCATGGACCCGCCATTCCAGCGGCGTGACCTGGTCCTTGACCTTGGCCCACGCGGGGGCGGTCAGGGCTTCCACCTCGGGGGTGAACTCGACGTCATAGGCCATCCGCGCACTCCTTTTGCTCAACATGAGCATTTCTGGCGCCTGTAAAAGGCCGGGCTGTAGGAGCGCCGGCCATTCCCTTCCGTCACCTTTTGCTGAAAGTGAGCATAAGTGACGGATCACATATAGGCCTGTCACAAACCCTACACAAGGGGAATCATCGGGGCAGGCGTCTAGTCCCGCCGCCGTTCCTCGCGTTCGCGGCGTTTCTCGGCTTCGCGGGCTTTCTTCTCAGCCTTGCGGCGGGCCTTGTCCTCGCGGTCGAGGCGGGCGAGGCGTTGTTTCTTGCTTTCGCCGGGGATGACCGCGCTGGCCACGGCGCCGGTGGTCTTCACGGCCGCATTGGTGACGCCGCCGACGACCGAGCCGACGATGCAGCCCGAGAGCAGGAGGCAGGCGGCGATGGCCAGGGGAACAAGCAGCAGAGGTTTGGTCATCGGGGTCTCCAGCGCGCGGCTAACGAAGCGGCGACCATTATACCTACCGGGGACGGGATAAAGGCGCCCTGTCCGGATGCCTGGCGAAATTCCGTGGCGCGGCAAGAGGTTGCAGGCGGGGCGGGGGTGGCGAGCGGGGGGTGAGGCAGGGGGGTGTCGGTAGGGGGGCGGTGGGGGCGAGCGAGGGCGAAGGTGGGGCGAAGGGGGCCGGTTTTGGGCCCCTGTGCGACGGGTTCAGAACGGCGGCGTCGCGGGGGCAGAAACAATATGTCTAGACATATTCATCTTCCACTCCGGCCGGCCGGGCGTGGGCGGCCAGGGTGCGGGCCAGGACGTCGAGGGTGTAGGGCTTGCGCAGCAGGGGCCAGGGGGCCGCCTCGGCGTCGTCGAGCGCCTCGCCGGTGTAGCCGCTGGTCAGCAGGATGGGCAGACCCGGCCGCAGGGCGGCGGCCTCGCGGGCCAGGTCGACGCCGTTGCGGGGGCCGGGCATGACGACGTCGGTCAGCAGCAGGTCGAGGTCGGGGACGGCCCGCAGAGCGGCCAGGGCGGTCTCGACGGTGTCGGCGAAGGTGATGCGGTGGCCAAGCTCGCGCAGCATGGCCTGGGCGAGGTCGGCCACCTCCGGGTCGTCCTCGACCAGCAGCACGTGCAGCGGACGGGCGTCGGCGGGGCGGGCTTCCGGTTCGACCCGGGTCTCGGCGTCGTTGGTCAGGGGCAGGAAGATCGACACCGTCGTCCCCTCGCCCGGCCGGCTCTCGATCTCGGCGCCGCCGCCGCTCTGGCTGGCGAAGCCGTAGACCTGGGAGAGGCCGAGGCCCGTGCCCTTGCCGACCGGCTTGGTGCTGAAGAAGGGTTCGAACACCCGGGCCACGGTGGCCGGGTCCATGCCGACGCCGCCGTCGCGGACGCTGATGCACAGGCAGGGGCCGGGCAGGGTCTCGCCGATGCAGCGATCGGCGATATGGCTGGACAGGGTGATCACCCCACCGCCCTCCATGGCGTCGCGGGCGTTGACCAGCAGGTTCATCAGCGCCGCATCCAGCTGGGCCGGGTCGATCAGCACCCGGGCCTCCGGCGCGGCCAGGTCGAGATCGAGCATGTAGCGTTCGCCGAGCGCCCGGCTGTAGAGCTGGGCGCTGTCCTTGATCGTCGCGTCTATGGCCAGCACCTCGTTGCGCAGCGGCTGGCGGCGGGAAAAGGCGAGGAGCTGGCGGGTCAGGCGTTCGCCACGCTGGGCCGCGTCGAGGGCGGCCTTGGCCAGGCGCTCGGTGCGGGTGGCGTCGGCCGGGTGGCGCTGGACGATGTCGAGGGCGCCGATGATGACGGTCAGCAGGTTGTTGAAGTCGTGGGCGACGCCGCCGGTCAGCTGGCCGAGGGCTTCGAGCTTCTGGGACTGGATGAGGGCGGCCTGGGCCTGGTCCCTCTGAGCCATCGCTTCCTCGACCCGCTCGGTCAGCAGGTCGTTGAGCCGCTGCAGATCGGCCTCGACCTGCTTGGCGTCGGTGACGTCGAAGGCGATGCCGGCGAGACCGGCGACATCCCCGCCCGGCGAAAGGCGCGGCTGAGAGAAGCTGCGCAGCCAGCGCCACTCGCCGTCGGCGCGGCGATAGCGGGCCTCGAGCTCGAAGGGCTTGAGGCTGGCCTCGCCGGCCGCCTGCTCGCGCAGCACGCGGTTGAGATCCTCGGGATGCAGCCGGGTGCGCCAGTCAAGGTGGAGGGCGGCCTCATAGCCTTCGCCGGCGAACTCGACGTAGGCGAGGTTGACGAACTCGCGGGCTCCGCCGGGCATCGACACCCAGAGCAGGGCCGGGGCGCTGTCGGCGAGGGCCCGGAAGCGGGCCTCGCTCTCGCGGATCTGTTCGGCGGCGCGGTGGCGTTCGGTGACGTCGAGGTTGTAGCCAACGACCCGGCAAGCCCGGCCGGAGGGGTCACGGTGGACCTGACCGCGCGCATGGATCCAGCGCTCCTGGCCGTCATCGCCGATGGTGCGGTATTCGATCTGATAGACCTGGGCGCTCTTGAAGGCGGCCCGGTTGGCGGCGGTGACCCGCTCGCGGTCGTCGGGGTGGATGGCGGCCATCAGGTCCGCGTAGACCCGCGGGCCGTTGCGCGGAGCGATGCCGAGGTTGTGGTAGACACCGCTCGACCAGGTTCCGACGTTGGTCTCCAGGTTCCAGTCCCACAGGCCGAGGCCGCCAGCCGATTCGGCCAGCTTGAGCCGGCCCTCGGCTTCGGTGCGGGCCTGGGTCTCGGCCCGCATGCGCACCAGGGCGGCGCGGGCGGCGGCGGCGACCAGGATGGTCACGGCCCCGGAGAGGCCGAACAGGATCAGGATGCCGTCGGCGGCGCGGGTGGCGCCGAACGGGGCCAGGACCCCCATCGCCAGGGCGAGCAGCAACACGCCCCAGCCCCAGCGTTGCCCGGCGTAGAGGGTGGCGATGATGAAGACCGGGAAGTAGGAGGAGGAGGCGTTGAAGGCGTTGTGGGCGCCGGCCAGCACCAGCCGCAGCCCAAAGGCGACCAGAAAGGCAGCCGCCGTGACGGCCGCCGCGCTGGCGATCGACGGCGGCCGTTGCGGGATGACCCGCCACAGGATCGGCTCGGCGTCAGGGCCGAAGGGATTGAGGGCGAAACGGCCCATGCGGCTCCGTAATCCGTCGCAAAACGCCCGACACGCCGCGACGGCTTGTCACAATGATGGACGACCATAACTATGGGGCGCAAGAGAGGTTCACGATGACCGTTCCGTTCGACCCCCGCGCGCGATGCCGGACCGCCGTCCGGCCCGGCCTTCGTCGCGGCCGCTGACTCCCTTTGCGACTCGATCGACCTCTTGCCCTCGTGGCCCTCGCGCTCGTTGCGCTGATCGCCGCCGCCTGCGCCAGTGACTACCGGGTGCGCGAGGGGACGGGGCGTGAGCGCGGGCTGTCGGCCCTGACGCGGGGCTTTGGCGAGGGCGCCTTTCGCCGGCTGACCGCTGACATGGACCCGGCCATGATGGCGCTGGCCAGGCGCCATGACGGGGCGGCCAGCACCGACTACTGGGGCCGGGTGCCCGGCTGGGAGAGCTACAACCTGGCGCGGCTGCCGGTGCTGGGCGTCGGGACGATGACCGAGGACGAGGCGCGGCTGATCAACGCCCTGCAGCCGGTCGCGACCGAGCCGCCGCCGCCGGCCAGGCCCTTCGTTCTCAAGGCCAATCCAGAAGACCGCGCCGCCGCCATCAAATGCCTGACCCAGGCCATCTACTACGAGGCCGCCGTCGAGCCGCTGGAAGGCCAGCGGGCCGTGGCCCAGACGGTGCTCAACCGGGTGCGCCACCCGGGCTATCCCAAGAGCGTCTGCGGGGTGGTCTACCAGGGGGCCCTGCGGCTCACCGGCTGCCAGTTCAGCTTCACCTGCGACGGCTCGCTGGCCCGGGTTCCCAACCCGGTGATCTGGAGCCGGGCCGAGCGGCTGGCGATCGAGGCGCTGGGCGGTCACGTCGAGAAGGCGGTCGGGACGGCGACCCACTATCACGCCGACTATGTGTCGCCCTACTGGGCCCCGACCCTCTACAAGATCGTCCAGATCGGGCGGCATATCTTCTACCGCTGGACCGGGCCCTGGGGCCTGCCGCCGGCCTTCAACGGGCGTTATGCCGGCGGCGAGGCCAACCTGACGGCGGCGGTGCTGGAGGGGCTGGATTCGCGCATCCAGGGCGAGGGGCTGGCGCCGGACAGCATTGCCGGCTCGGTCAGCCTGATCAGCACGGCGACGCGGACGGTGGTGCTGTCGGTCGATGGCGTCGAGCAGACCTACACCATGGCCGCCCCGCCGGCGCCGGGGCAGGAGACGCTGCATACCCCGGGCGTGCTGGCCCCGCCCCGGCGGGCCCCGACACCGGAGGAGGTGGCCGACATCAACGCCAGGCTGAAGGCGCTGGAGGAGGACCCGGACGCGCCGATGGCGACGGCCCCGAAGCCGCAGGCGCCGGCGGAGGCGGATGGCGGTCAGCCGGGGGATTTGCCGATCGGGCGGCGGAAGCAGGAGTAGCTCCGTCCCTCCCCGAATTGGGGAGGGCAGGCGCGCGTTGCGCGCCGGGTGGGGCGGTGGGTCACCGGCGGGGGCTGGTTAGGCTTCTCAGTGGATGGTCGCGACCGTCTCGGACCGACTTCCCCACCCGACGCGCGTAACCGCGCGTCTGCCCTCCCCAATTCGGGGAGGGAGGTTAGAGGCCGAAGGCTTTGGCGTAGGTGATGGTCAGGGGGGCGGTCAGGGACCCGGGGACCAGTTCGAGGGCCATGAAATGCGGCCCCCGGAACGGTGACTTAACCGTCCTGGCCAGGTCGGCGCTGTAGCCGGCGCGGGGGTAGTAGGCGGGATGGCCGAGCACGATGACGGCCTCGATGCCGGCCGCGGCCAGGCGGCGGTGGCCCTCCTGCATCAGGGCTGTGCCCAAGCCGGCCTTCTGGCGGCCGGGCTGTACCGACAGGGGGGCGAGGGCGGCCAGGCGGCGGCCGGTGTCGGTGGTCAGCGGGCTGAACAGGATGTGGCCGGCGACGGCGCCGTCCTCGATAGCCACCAGTTCCAGCAGGGCGTCGCCGTCGGCGCGGAGGGCGTCGACCAAATGCGCTTCGTCTGGCTGTCCGAAGGCCGCCGCGACCAGCGCCTGGATGGCGGCATGGTCGGCGGGCCCGGCGGCGCGGATCGTCACCAGACCCCGATCTTCTGGGCTTCGCCGTGGCTGATCGGGTGGTTGGCCTTCGCGTGGTCCTGTTCGGCCAGGAAGCGGACGGCCTCCAGGGCGGCCATGCAGCCCATGCCGGCGGCGGTGACGGCCTGGCGGTAGATGTCGTCGGTGACGTCGCCGGCTGCGTAGACGCCGGGGATGGCGGTGGACGCGGTGCCTGGCTGGACCTTCAGGTAGCTGCCCGAATGCATCTCCAGCTGGCCGGCGAACAGTTCCGACGAAGGGGCGTGGCCGATGGCGATGAAGACGCCGTCGCAGGCGAGGTCGCGGGTCTCGCCGGTCTTCACCGATTTCAGGCGCACGCCGGTGACGCCCGTGGGATCGGTGTCTCCCGTGACCTCGTCGATGACATGGTCCCAGACCACCTCGATCTTGGGATGGGCGAAAAGGCGTTCCTGCAGGATCTTCTCGGCCCGCAGCTCGTCCTTGCGGTGAACGAGCGTAACCCTGGAGGCGAAGTTGGTGAGGAACAGGGCTTCCTCGACGGCGGTGTTGCCGCCGCCGACCACGACCACGTCCTTGCCGCGATAGAAGAAGCCGTCGCAGGTGGCGCAGGCGCTGACGCCGAAGCCCTGGAACCTGGCTTCGCTGTCGATGCCCAGCCACTTGGCTTGCGCGCCGGTGGCGATGATCAGGGTCTCGGCCAGCCATTCCTCGCCGCTGTCGCACTTGATGTGGAAGGGGCGTTTGGAGAGGTCGGCGGAGAGGACGATATCGCTGACGAATTCGGTCCCGACATGCTCGGCCTGGGCCTTCATCTGGTCCATCAGCCAGGGGCCCTGGATGACATCGGCGAAGCCCGGGTAGTTCTCGACATCCGTGGTGATGGTCAGCTGGCCGCCCGGCTGGATGCCGGCGATCAGCACGGGTTTGAGCAGCGCGCGGGCCGCATAGATGGCGGCGGTGTAGCCGGCGGGGCCGGAACCGATGATCAGGCAGCGGGTGGTGCGGGGCGTAGACATGGGCGCAGATATAGGGTCGATTCCGCTTCGGCGCGATGGGGCAAGAGGACGACCGATGAGCAAGACCAACAAGGCGGCCGCCTTCCTGCCGATCGGCATCGGCCTGGGTCTGTCGATTGGCACGGCCCTGGGCTGCGCCTTCGGTGTGTCGATGATGGCCGCCCAGAAGCGCAAGGACGCCAGGGAGGGCGGTGGCGACAGTGGCGGCGTCTATGGCGGCGATAGCGGCGACGACAGCTGTTCCGGTGACGGCGGAGGGGACGGCGGCGGGGGCGGCGATTGAGCTTCTGGACTTGTTAAGGCCGCCGACGGAGACTCCGCGGCCATGAGCAAGGCGCCCACCATCGAGATCGCGGGGCGGCCCATCGGGCCGGAGCATCCGCCGTTCGTCATCTGCGAGCTGTCGGGCAACCACAACGGCAGCCTGGACCGGGCGCTGACCATGATCGACGCGGCGGCGGAGACCGGCGCCGACGCCATAAAGATCCAGACCTACACCGCCGACACCATCACCCTCGATGTCGACCGGCCGGAGTTCAGGATCAAGGGCGGGCTGTGGGACGGCCGCTCGCTGCACGAGCTCTATCGTGAGGCCCAGACGCCCTATGAATGGCATCCGGCCCTGTTCGAGCGGGCGGCGAAGCGGGGGGTGATCCTGTTCTCCAGCCCATTCGACGAGACGGCGGTGGACCTGCTCAGCGGCCTGGACGCGCCAGCCTACAAGATCGCCAGCTTCGAGGCGGTGGACCTGCCGCTGATCCGCTATGCGGCGGCGAAGGGCAAGCCGCTGATCATCTCCACCGGCATGGCCAATGCGGCCGAGATGGCGGCGGCGCGGGATGCGGCGTTGGAGGCCGGGGCGGCCGGGGTGGTGCTGCTGCACTGCGTGTCCAGCTATCCGGCCACCTTCGCCGACGCCAATGTGCGCACGGTGGCCGACATGGCGGCCAGGTTTGATTGCCCCATCGGCCTGTCGGACCACACGCCGGGGACGGCGGCTTCGGTGGCGGCGGTGGCCATGGGGGCCTGCGTCATCGAGAAACACTTCACCCTGGCGCGGTCCGACGGCGGGCCGGATGCGGCCTTCAGCCTGGAGCCCGGCGAGTTCGCTGCCCTGGTCCGCGACTGCAGGGACGGCTGGGCGGCGCTGGGCCGGGCGCACTACGACGTGCTGGGCTCCGAGAAGGCCAACATCCAGTTCCGCCGCTCGCTCTATGTCACCGCCGACGTGGCGGCGGGCGAGGTGCTGAGCCGGGCCAACATCCGCTCGGTGCGGCCAGGGGCGGGCCTGCCGCCGGCCGAGCTGGACAGCGTGCTGGGTCGGCCGGCGGCGAGGGACCTGAAGCGGGGCGAGCCGCTGCAGCGGGACATGGTCGGTTGAAACTGATGGTCGGGATAAATGGGGACACGCACTATTTTCGTCCCGGGATAAATGGGGACACGCACTATTTTCGTCCCCTGACCTTGATCACCCCACCGCCGGTTCCGCGAAAATAGTGCGTGTCCCCATTTATCCAACCGGCCTTAAGTCGGCAGCACGACGCAGGGCGCCGTTTCCTTAACCGGATTGGGTTAACCCGCCGGTTCATGGCGATGTCAGATGATCGGGCCGGTGAGGCCACCCCCCGTGTGTTGCGCGGGGGAAACGGCAAAATCACCGTCGGCCGCCTGGGTATCCTGCCTCTGGTCATCATTACCGCCGTGGTCATCCTGCTGTGCGCAACCCTGGTCGTCCGCCAGGCGGCGGCGGCGATCGCCGAGGTCATCCAGGCCCGTGAGGAGAAGGTGTTGTCCCAGGGCGTGAGCCGGCGCCTGACCCAGCTGAACGACGACATCGCCTATGTCTCGGTGTGGAACGAGGCCTACGAGAAGTCGGTGCTCAAAGTCGATCAAGCGTGGATTCATGAGAACTACGGCCAGTACTTCGCGGATCACATGCGCCACAGCCTGACCCTGATGATCGGGCCGGACGGGCGGATCGTCTATGCCGCCGAGGGCGGCAAGAAGGTTTCCACGGCACGGCTGTCCGGCTTTGCCAATGCTGCTCGACCCCTGTTCGAAAAGGTTCGCGGTCAGACCGGCCAGCAGGGCGCGGCTCTGGATATGGCCCGCTACCGCCACGGTATGGGGGTTGTGACCCAGGGGGGCAGGGCCTGGCTGGTCGCCGCCGGTTCGGTGGCGCCTGAGGCCGACTGGCGCGGGACGATGAAGAGCGGGCGCGAGCCGGTCATCGTCTCGGCGATCGAGATGACCCCGGCCTTCCTGCGGAACCTGCAGGCCGACTACGACCTGCGGGGGCTGAAGCTGCTGGCCCCCGGCCAACGGGCGGCGGCCGGCATCGATCTGAAGGGCGTCGACGGCAAGCCGGTCGCGCGGCTCGGCTGGACGCCGATGAAGCCGCGCCAGGCGGTGCTCGGCAAGGCCGGCGGGACGTTCGCGGCGATGGGCGTCTGCCTGCTGCTGCTGATCATCCTGCTGATGTTGCGCATCCGGGCGGTGGCCGACGACCTGAAGGCCTCGGCCCGCGCCGCCCGCGCCGCCGACCACGCCAAGAGCGTCTTCCTGGCCAATATGAGCCACGAGATCCGCACGCCGCTGAATGCCGTGCTGGGCATGGCCCAGGTGATGGAGGGCGATACGCTGGAGCCGCGCCAGCGCGAGCGGCTGACCCTGATCCGCGATGCCGGCCACACCCTGCTGGGGGTGCTCAACGACGTCCTCGACCTGTCGCGGATCGAGGCCGGACAGGTCAGCATCACCGACGCGCCGTTCGAACTGGACGGGCTGGCCAAAGGCGTGCTGGGGGCCTTCGACGGCCAGGCGAGCGCCAAGGGCGTGGTGCTGAAACTGGAACTGTCGGCCCACGGATGGTGGAAGGGGGACGCCCAGCGCATCCGCCAGATTGTCAGCAACCTGGTCTCCAACGCCGTGAAATTCACCGAGGCGGGCGAGGTGCGGCTGATCATCGACGCGACGGCGGAGGGGCTGTCGTTCCGTGTCGAGGACACCGGTCCGGGCATCGCGCCGGACATCCTGACCGGCCTGTTCGCCCGCTTCGCCCAGGCCGACGCCTCGATCACCCGACGGCATGGCGGCACCGGGCTGGGCCTGGCGATCAGCCGCGAGCTGGCCGAACTGATGGGCGGCCGGCTGACGGCGACGAGCGAGCTGGGCGAGGGCTCGGTCTTTGTGCTGGAGCTGCCGCTGGCGCGGGTGGCGGCCGAGGCGCCGGCCGCGGCGCCGGCCGCGACGGTCCCGCTGGAGGGCGCCGTGCGAATCCTGGCGGCCGAGGACAACGCCGCCAACCGCCGGGTGCTGGCCGCCATGCTGGAGCCGCTGGGCGCCGAGCTGATCATGGTCGAGGACGGTCGCCAGCTGGTCGAGGCCTGGGCGCGGGGCGGAGCCGATGTGGTGCTGGCCGACATCCAGATGCCGGTGATGAGCGGGCTGGAGGCGGCGCGGGCGATTCGCCGCGCCGAGGCGGCCCAGGGCCTGCACCGCACGCCGATCATCGCCCTGACCGCCAATGTGATGAGCGACCAGGTCGCGCAGTACATGGCGGCCGGAATGGACAGCCATGTCGCCAAGCCGATCCAGATGGCGGCGCTGTTCGCCGCCCTGCAGGCGGCGCTGGACGGCGAACCGTCCTCTCAAGCCCTGGCCGGCTAGGGGCGGAGAAGGCCCATCACCGCGTCGGCCACCCGGTCGGCGCCCCGTCCATCGCAGACGTCGGCGGCGGCCAGGGCCATGCCGGTGCGCAGGCGGCCATCGGTCAGCAGCCGGGCGACGTCCTCCTCGAAATGGCCGGTGAAGTCCGGGTTGGCGACCTCGAGCGCCATCACCGCCCCGACGCTCTCCAGGGCGCGGGCGGCCGGGCGCTGGTTATCGGCCAGGATCAGCAGCAGGGTGGGCAGGGCCAGGACACAGCGCTCCCAGCTGCTCGAGCCGCCGCCGCCGACGGCGAGGTCGGCCTGGGCCGTGAGGGCGGCCATGTCGGGCGTGTCGATGTGCAGGGTCAGCTGGGGATAGACCAGGGCCAGGGCCTGGACCTTCGACAGGCTGGGGGCGGCGGCGCCCATGACCACATCGACGGCCAGCTCGCCGGTCATCGGGGCCAGCATCTCCAGCACCTTGCCGGTGATGCCATTGAGGTCGCCGAGGCCGAGCGAGACCAGCAGGCGGCGCGGTGGCTGGCCTGTGGTGCGGCGGGCGAGGGCGGCGGGGCGGAGGGCGGCGAACTCGGGACGGACGGGGGCGTTGGCCGGGCCGAGCAGCAGCCGGGCATGGCCGGGCAGCAGGCCGAGGTAGTCCTCGGCCGTGCGCGACGGGCCACTGTCGAGCACCAGGTCGGCCCCCAGCGGCCGGTCGGCGAGGTCGTCGATGACCAGCACCGGGCGGGCCCCGGCGGCGGCGCGGTGGTCGTCGGCGTCGAGGCCGTAGTGGTCGAAGACGACGAGGTCGGCCTTTGCCGTGCGCACGGCGGCGACGATGCGGGGGCTTTCCGTCGAGCCGGCCCAGACCCGGTGGATGTCGGGGGCGAAGGCTTCCAGAACGGCGGTCACCGCCGGCGGGCAGAGGAAACTGACGGCGACGCCGCGCTGCTCAAGCGCCCGGGCCAGGGTCAGGGACCGCATGACATGGCCGCCGCCGACCTCCGGTCCGGCATTGCAGACGAAGAGGACGCTCATGCCCGCCGGTCGCCGCCGTAGGTGAGGAGGTCCGGCCGCGAGCGCACGAAGGCGCGGATGGCGTCGGCGGTGAAGGCGCGGTCCTTCGGATAGAGGGCGTCATAGACGGCGGCGGTGAAGGCGTAGTCGTCGGGCCGGTCGACGGTCCAGCGCACCTCGCCCTCATCGGTCGGCTGGCTGTGGTAGGCGAGGCGGAACTGGTCAGGCCGGTTGTAGATGCCCCAGGTGACGTGCTCGCGCTCTTCCTGGGTGGCGGCCAGGGCGCCGGCCTGGCGCAGGGCGGCGGCGGTCATCACCTCGACGTCGAGGCCCTTGGGAAAGGTGCGGTGCGGCGGGGTGTTGCTGGCGTAGTCGGCGCCGCTTTCCTGGAAGACGGCGATGGTCTCGTCGATGATGTCCGGATCGGCGAAGGGGCAGTCGGCGGTGAGGCGCACGACGGTGTCGGCCGGCCAGGCCGCCAGGGCGCCGAGGAAGCGGGCGAGGACGTCGTCGAGGGGCCCGCGATGGACATCGATGCCCTCGCGGCGGGCGGTCTTTTCGATGACGTCGTCGCCGGGGTTGGCGCTGGTGGCGACGACGATGCGGTCGATCTTGCGCGAGCGGGCCAGCCGCTCGATCTGCCGCACCATCATCGGCGCCCCGGCCAGCGGCATCAGCACCTTGCCCGGCAACCGGGAGGAGCTCATGCGGGCCTGGAGGATGGCGAGGATCATGCCGGCGAGGCTAGGGCGCGTCGGCGCGGGCGTCCATGCGCTGGAGGATTTCGCCCGCCAGCCGGTCGGTCTCGCGCAGGGGCTCGTAGGTCCAGCCGTGGAAGGCGCCGCCCCAGGGGCGGGCGGCGCCCTTGGCTTCCAGCTCGTCGTGGAGCAGGCGGAACTTCAGGCTCTGGCCGTCCATCTGGACGATGAAGACAGGCTTGCCGGTGCTGGCCGCTTCCGTGGCCATGTTGGCGCTGTCCTCGGTGACGAGGATGAAGTCGGCCGCTTCCAGGAAGGCGAAATAGGGGTTGGCGCCCTCGCCGTCCCAGATGATGCCGGGAAGGTCGGCGAGGCGGGCGGCGAGCAGGTCGCGGGCCTTCTGCGGCGTGCGGCGGGAGAAGGTCATCAGCAGGCTGCCGCCCTCCTGCTCCAGCGGCAGGACCAGGCTGTTGGCGATGGCGGCGGCGCGTTCCTGGGAAAGGTCGAAGGCCTTGGACTTGCCGCCGACCAGCACGGCGACGCGCGGGTGGGGCAGGGGGTCGATCTGGGCGGCGAAGGCGGCGTAGTCGGCCTTGAGACGTTCAGGGCTCAGGCGGTGCGGTGAGCCGGTGATGGAGACGACGTTGTCGCCCTTGACCCGGTCGTGGTTGGGCGGGGCGACGAGGTCGAAGAAGTGCAGCGGGGTGCGCGGGTCCTGGATCTGGACGACGAAGGTCTTGCCGCCTGTCCAGCGGCGCATGCGGATCGACAGGGGCAGGGTGGCGCGGCCGGCGGAGATCATGATGTCCGGCCAGGGCGGGGCGAAGTCGTTGCCGCGCAGCCAGCGGCGGGGCAGCAGGTTCAGCCACCAGGGCAGACGGCCGGTCTGGCCGGTCCAGGAAATGCGTTTGACGACGACCTGGGCGTTGCGCTGGCGGGCGACGGCGTCGGCGAGGCCGACGGCCTGGGCCTCGATGCCGGCGCGACCGTCGGACACCGCCCAGATGGTGAGGGGGGGCGGCGCCGGTGCATTGACGGGTTTCTGACGGGGCGCCATGGGGGGACCTTCAAGACCTTGCCGGGTCTTTAGGCAAGCAGAAGGGCGACCGTGAGGCCGCCCTGCAGAGCTTCGGTGCAGACCAGCGGCTTTAGAGCCACTCGACTTTCAGGATCTCGTAGGCCTTGACGCCGCCGGGGGTGTTGACCTCGACCACGTCGCCCATTTCCTTGCCGATCATCGCGCGGGCGATGGGCGAGGTGATGGAGACGCGGCCACCCTTCACGTCGGCTTCGTGTTCGCCGACGATCTGGTAGCGGGCCTCTTCCTCGGTGTCTTCGTCGACCACGCTGACCGTGGCGCCGAACTTGATCTGCGACCCCGACAGCTTGGAGACGTCGATGACCTGGGCGCGCGCGATCTTGTCCTCGATCTCGGCGATACGGCCTTCGATCCAGCCCTGACGCTCCTTGGCGGCGTGGTATTCGGCGTTCTCGCTGAGGTCGCCATGCGCCCGCGCTTCGGAAATCGCGGCGATCACGGCCGGACGTTCCAAAGTCTTCAAACGCTTCAGTTCCTCGTCGAGGGCGCTATAGCCCCCGGCGGTCATCGGTACCTTTTCCATATGGGAAATGTCGCTCGGTTCGCCCTGGGAGGAATGTAGAAAACAGAAAAGCCGGCCGCGGGCGGAAGCGTCCGGGGGCGTAGAAACTATTCGCGGGACGCTGGAAAAGCAAGGGTCATGCTGCGGCGCCGCATTCACCGGGCTTTGTTCCGCTAACGCCGCGCTTCCTGCAGGGCCAGCCGATGGCCGACGACGAGGGAGCCAGCCTTGGACAGATGCCCCTCGTCCCACTGCATCGGCTTGCCGTCCGGGGTCGTGGTTTCGCAGACGTTGCCCGGGCAAATGGCCCGCATGATCGACAGGTAGGGCACGCCGGCGCGGGCGGCGACGCTCGCCATGGTGGCGTCGACATGATCGCGCTCATGCTTGCGGCGGCGGGGCGGCAGGTCGGGCTGGTTCAGGTGTTCGGCCAGGGCCAGCAGGCGCGGCAGGCTCTGTTCGTACTGCGGGGCCGGGCCGATCAGCACGACCTCGATCCTGCGGGCCTTGAACCAGGCCAGGGTGTCGGCCACGGCGGCGGCGTCATCGTCCCACCACAGGCCGGCCAGGTAGACGCGGTCGGGCGGATTTCTGACCAGCACCTCGTCGTAGAGGACCCGGGCCAGGCGGCGGCACTGGGCGGTGGCGTCATGGGCCGGCTGGCGGGTCATGCGGCAGCTGGAGACGGTGGCTTCCAGCAGCTCGGCCTCGGGGTGGGCCTCCTTGAGGCCGTACCACAGGTGGTTGGCGTGGCTGTCGCCGATCAGCAGGTAGTTGGGCTTGCCGGGGACGGGCTCGACACAGCCGGTCGGCCAGGCGGTCAGCTCGCCGTCGGGCATCGGCAGGCAGGCGTCCAGCCGCCGGGGCGTGCGCTCGGCGCTGGCGGCGATGGCGTGGACCTTGGGGCTGAAGCGGCCGGGCAGGCCCTTGGTGGCCAGGATGACCAGGCTGGGCGCGGCGACCAGCAGGGTGGCGAGCAGGGCGACCAGGTAGAAGCGGCCGGTGCTCAGGCCGTCGCGGCGATCACGGATCGGGGTCTCGATCAGCTTCCAACTGAGGGTGGCCAGCACCACGGCGACGGCGAGCACGATGTAGGGCGCCACGGGCCCGGCCTGTTCGCCGTACAGCATCCGCTGGAAGGAGATCAGCGGCCAGTGCCAGAGGTAGAGGCTGTAGGAGATGAAGCCGTAGAAGCGCAGCGGCGGGATCGACAGCAGGGCCCCGGTCGGGGTGTCCTCGCCGGCCGCCAGCAGCATCAGGGCGCCCAGGCAAGGGGCGACGGCGGCGATGCCGGGCATGGTGGTGTGCGGCTGATAGGTCGCGATGGCCCAGATTATGAGGCCAAGGCCCGCCAGGCCAAAGACGGAACGGATGCGCCGGTCGTCCGGAACCGGGATGGCCCCCTTGGCCAGCAACACGCCGAGCAGCAGCTCCCAGGCGCGGGTCACCGGCAGGTAGAAGGAGGCGCTGGGGTGGTTGGTCACCCAGAAGACGCCGAGGGCGAAAGAGGCGAGGGCGATGGCCCCCAGCACCGGCTTGACCGCCCGGGGCGCCCAGCGCCACAGGCCCATCATGACCAGCGGGAAGACGATGTAGAACTGCTCTTCCACCCCCAGCGACCAGGCGTGCAGCAGCGGATGCATGTCCGGCGGGGCGGCGAAATAGTTGATGGTCTGCCAGAACCAGATGTTGGCCGCGAACCCCAGGGTCGCCAGGCTGGAACCGGCGTATTTCACCAGCTCGTCGGGGAACATGTGGAAACAGGCCATCGCCGTCGTGCCGGCGATCATCGCCAGCACGGCGGGCAGCAGGCGCCGCGTTCGCCGCTCCCAGAAGTCGATCAGCGAGAACTTGCCGGCCGCCTGCCTGCGGGTGACCACCAGCGCGATGACGTAGCCGGAAACGACGAAGAAGACATCGACGCCGACGAAGCCGCCGGGCGCCATGGGCAGGCCGAGGTGCCCCGCGAACACCGCCAGGACGGCCAGGCCCCGCAGGCCGTCGATGTCAGTGCGGTGTTGCAACCCTGCGCCCCTGCGAAGGGCCGGCTTGAAGCACTGTCGGCCGTCCGGGGCAAGCCATGTATCGTCGGGTTGGAGCCAGGCGATGGGAGGGACGGGTCATGATCGGGGCGAGCATGGAGACGCCGGTGCTGCGGACGCCGCGGCTGGTCTTGAGACCGCTGGCTCCGAGCGACGCCCCGGTCGTCCAGCGGCGCTTCCCGCGTTGGGAGATCGTGCAGCATCTGGTGCGCGTGCCCTGGCCCTATCCGGCCGACGGCGCGGAGACGTTTCTGGCCGGCGCGACGGAGGAAATCCGCACCGGCTTCAAGGCCCATTGGGCGCTGATTCCAAGGGACGGGCCGGACGAGCTGATCGGCATCATCAGCCTGTGGCCCGAACGGCCGCCCGAGCGCGACCAGCGCGGATTCTGGCTCGACCCCGAGTTTCAGGGACAGGGTTTGATGAGTGAGGCGGCCGATCGGGTTACCGACCATGCACTTCGCACCCTGGGATGGCCGGGGCTCTGGCTGACCAACAGTCTCGACAACCGGCCATCGGCCAGGGTCAAGGAACGTCAGGGAGCCCGATTGGTGGACACCGAACCGGCCTCCTATGTGCGCGGGCCCGGGACACGGCAGATCTGGCGGCTGGACGCCGAAGACTGGCTGGCGAAACGGCCGCGGGCGCCGCGAGACTAGGTTGGCGGCGCCAGGCCGGAATCCTCCGGCGGGGCGGTCATCTCCTCGACGAACGCGTCAACCGACCTGGCGGCGAACAGCCGGCGCAGGAAGGCGATGACCTGGAACAGGGAGGAGAGGAAGCCCACGGCCGAGGCGACAAACTGGAAGGCCTGCCAGGCCAGCTCGAAGGCCGCGCCCGAACTGACCGCCTCGATCATCGGATAGAGCAGTTGGCTGATGGTGATCCGGAACTGGGCGTAGGCGGCGGAATACTCGATCGACCGGTCTGCGATCCAGGCGGCGGCGACCATCGCCGACACCGGCGACCAGAGCAGAGGCAGGAAGAGCAGGACCGCGAGCAGGACGACGGCGACCTTCGTCCCGATCGTCTCGCCCAGGAACAGGTCGCGGCCGACGACCCCGACCAGGGCAAGCGACAGGATGCCCAGGCCGACCGGGATCAGCATGTCGGCCATGTCGATGACGTCGGCGCCGAACAGGAAGACGCCGGCCAGGGCGACGAGCAGGGCCAGCATGAAGGCGCCCAGCCAGGCGAGGCCATACCAGCCGAGCCGGCGCTTGATCAGGACGGTGTTCATGGCGGGCCCCCAGCCGGCGATTGGTTAACGAGCATGCCGCGCGGGCGCTCAAACGTCCACTGCATCGGATGACCATGGCGTCGCATCTTGCCTGCCCGCGCGGCAGCGGCTTAAGCCGGGGCCATGACCGCCCTCCCTCTCGCCGCCCTGATGATGCTGGCCAGCGGGGCGATCCATGCGGTGGTCAACGCCATCCTCAAGTCCGGCCAGGACAAGATGTCGAGCCGGGCGCTGATCGACGGCTTCTCCGGCTTCCTGATCCTGCCGGCGGTCTTCTTCGTGCCCCTGCCGCACGGGGCCTGGGGCTGGCTGGCGGGCAGCTGGATCACCCACCTCGTCTACCTGGTCTGCCTGATCAAGGCCTTCGAGCGGGCCGACATGACGGTGGCCTATCCGATCCTGCGCGGGGTCGCGCCGTTGCTGGCGGCCGTCGCGGCCGTGGCGCTGTTCGATGAGCCGATCGGCGTGGTGACGGCGGCGGGGATCGGGCTGGTCTCGGCCGGGGTGCTGACAGTGGGCCTCGGCAAGCAGGTTGATCGCTGGGCCCTCGGCTGGGCCCTGGCGACGGGGGCGACCATCGCCATCTATACGGTCATCGACGCGCAAGGCGTGCGGGCGGCGCCGAGCGCGCCCAGCTACATCGTCTGGGTGTTTCTCTCGCTCGGCTTCGGCATCGCCGCCATCTTCGCCCTCTGGCGCGGGCCGGCCTTCATCGTCTCGGCGCGGGCGGAGTGGAAGGCGGGGCTGACGGCCGGGGCGCTGTCGATCCTCACCTACGGCCTGGCGCTGTGGGCCCTGCGGCTGGGCGACACGCCCCGGCTGGCGGCGCTGCGCGAGACCTCGATCCTGTTCGCCGTGCTGATCGCCGTGGTGTTCCTCAAGGAGCGGCTGACACGCGGGCGGATGGTCGGGGTGGCGGCGATCGCCCTCGGAGCCGGGTTGCTGATCGCCGGCGGCTAGGCGGCGGCCGCGCGCGGGCTGTCGGTCAGCACCTTGTCCATCGCCCCGAGCAGGTCGTTCAGCTGGATCGGCTTGGCGACCATGGCGTCCATGCCGACGGCCAGGTACTCGGCTCGATGGTGGGCCATGGCGTTGGCGGTGAGGGCGATGATGGGCACGCGCGGGCGGTGCTCTTCAGCTTCCTTGGCCCGGATGGCGCGCACGGCGCTGACACCGTCCATGACCGGCATCTGCACGTCCATGAGCACGATGTCCCAGTCACCGGAAACGCAGGCGTCCACCGCCTCCTGGCCATTCTCGACCATGTGCGGCTGCAGGCCGATCTGGCCCAGCAGTGTCGATATCACCAGGCGGTTGGTGGCGTTGTCCTCGGCGACGAGCAGTCGCAGGGCTTCCGGGGCGGGGGGCGGCGCCTCCGCGGGGCAGGCCTCGGAGGGAGGCGTTTGGGCGCGCGCCAGCGGCAGGCGCACGGCGAAGCAGGATCCCACGCCAAGCTGGCTGTCGACGCTGATCGAGCCCCCCATCAGGGCGGCCAACTGGTGGCAGATGGCCAGGCCCAGGCCCGATCCTCCATACTGGCGGCTGGTCGAGGCGTTGGCCTGGACAAAGCGGTCGAACAGGCTGTCCAGCCGCTCCCTGGCGATGCCCGGCCCGGTGTCGCTGACCGTGACGGTCAGGCCGTCCGGGTGGCGAGCCAGGGTGACCGTCACCTCGCCCCGCTCGGTGAACTTGACGGCGTTGGCGACGAGGTTGGCGATGACCTGCTGGATGCGGGCCGGGTCGCCAGCCCACCAGCCGTGGGTTTCGGCCGGCGCCCGCAGCGCGAGCCGCAGCCCCTTCTCGGCGGCCCGCGGCGCGAAAGCCTGCAGGGAGGCCTCGGCGGTCGCGACCATATCGACCGCGCCGTCTTCGATATCCAGCCGGCCGGCTTCGATCCGGGACAGATCGAGCAGATCGTTGAGCAGCAGCAGAAGCGTCTCGCCTGAACCGGCGACGACATCCAGCCGCTCGCGCTGGGCCGGGGTCAGTTCGTCCCGTCCCATGGCCTGGACCATGCCCAGCACCCCATTGAGGGGGGTGCGTATCTCATGGCTCATGAAGGCCAGGAAGGCGGACTTGGCGGCGTTGGCCTGCTCGGCCCTGGAGCGCTCGGCCTCGAGGTCGCGCTGGCTGGCGGCGAGAACCTGGGCGGTCTGGATGTTGCGCAGGCCGGCCAGGGCCGCGAACGCGCAGCAGAGGAGCGAGCCGACCAGCGACATGGTCAGCTCCGGCCCCGTGGATCGCGGCATCAGCATGGGCGCCAGAATGATGCTGACGATGGCCGGCGTCCCGAACATCACCAGCGCGGTCGGCGAGCGGAAGGCGTAGCCTACGGCGTTGAGCAGCAGGCCGCACCACATCAGCGCCGCGATGAAGGCCGAGCCCATCGGAGGGTGAAGCCAGTACATGATGGCGAACGACAGCCAGGTCAGGTTGCTGGCTAGGGCGACCGAAATGTAGCCCAGACGCAGGCTGTTGGTCGGTTCAACCCCGGGCCTGAACGCCCTTGAGACGAGCCAGTTGACGGCCTCCATGATCGTGACGGCGACGCCCCAGATGAGCGCGGGCGCCCAGCCGAGCGACGGTCCGGCCGCCACCATCAGGAACAGGGCGGCGCCGATCCGCATCGGTCCCAGTCGATGAGAATCCTGTGCGACGAGATCGAAGTCGGACAGCCTTGGCTTGAGCATCGCCCCCATCTACAGAACATTCTTGTTGTCCTGACCCTTAAGCAGTCAGGCTTCGCCAACCCCTTAACGCGCGGATGCCTGCGACAGGGGGTCGCAGGGGGAATTCATGTCGCCTGTTATCCGCGCCTGCGTTCCAGGCGATGAAAAGCGCCTGTCGATGGTGGCCAGGGCCACCTTCCTCGAGACCTATGCCGGCATTGTCGCCGGCGGCGACATGCTGCTGTTCGGCGAGGGCACGCATGATCCGGACAGCTACGCCGGGCTGCTGGCCGATCCGGGCGTCGATCTGTTCCTGGCGACGATGGAGCCAGGCGCGGCGCCGATCGGCTATGCGATGGTCTGCAAGCCCGACCTGCCGGTGGCCATCGGCGAGGGGGACCTGGAGCTGAAGCGCATCTACAGCCTGCACCGGTTCCATGGCACGGGGCTCGGGCTTGGGTTGATGAAGGCGGCGAAGGCGGCGGCGAGGGCGCGCGGGGCGAAGCGGCTGCTGCTCGGGGCCTATGGTGAGAACCACAGGGCCATCGCCTTCTACGGCAAGCATGGGTTTGAGCAGGTCGGGACGCGGGTCTTCCACGTCGGCGAGAACTTCTATGACGACGTGGTGCTGGCGGCGGAGCTTTAGGGCTCCACCGCCAGCCTCCGGGCGCCGGACCGGTCCCTAGGCCTTGAAGAAGGCCAGCAGGTCCTTGTTGATCAACTCGGCCTCGGTTGTGGCCATGCCGTGGGCCAGGCCCTTGTAGACCTTCAGTTCGCCCTTCCTCAGCAGCTTGACCGCAAGCAGCGCCGAGTCGGCGATTGGCACGATCTGGTCGTCGTCGCCGTGCATGACCAGCACCGGCACGTCGATGGCCTTGAGGTCCTCGGTGAAGTCGGTCTCCGAGAAGGCCTTGATGCAGTCGTAGTGGGCCTTGGCCCCACCCATCATGCCCTGGCGCCACCAGTTGTCGACCAGGCCCTGCGAGACCTTCGCGCCCGGGCGGTTGAAGCCGTAGAAGGGGCCAGACGGGATCTCACGGAAGAACTGGGCCCGGTTGGCGATCAGGGCGGTCCGGAAGCCGTCGAACACCTCGATCGGCAGGCCGCCGGGATTGGCGGCGGTCTTCAGCATGATCGGCGGCACCGCCCCGATCAGCACCGCCTTGGCGACCCGGCCATTGCCGCCGTGGCGGGCGACATAGCGGGCCACCTCGCCGCCGCCGGTCGAGTGGCCGACGTGGATGGCGTCCTTCAGGTCAAGGTGGGCGGCCAGGGCGGCGACGTCGGTGGCGTAGGTGTCCATCTCGTTGCCGCTGTCGGTCTGGCTGGAGCGGCCGTGGCCGCGGCGGTCATGGGCGATGACCCGGTAGCCCTGGGACAGGAAGAACAGCATCTGGCTGTCCCACTCGTCGCCGGTCAGCGGCCAGCCGTGGTGGAAGACGATCGGCTGACCCGTGCCCCAGTCCTTGTAGAACAGCTGGGCGCCGTCCTTGAGGGTGATGAAGCCGCCGCCGGCGCCGCCCGAGGATTTGGGCGACGGCTGGGGCGAGGCTTTCGGCGCGGCGGCAGAGGCCGCGACGGGCAGGGCGGCCACGGCGGCAAGGCCCAGGCCCGCGGTCATCAGGCCCCGGCGGGACGCTTGGGTGTTCGACGTCGTCATCTCGATCTCCTTATTGAGGTGGCGATAATCATTATCGCGACAACGAAATCCCTAGGGCGCCATCGCGCGGCTGTCCATCATAATATTTATCGCGATATTCTTTTTTGTGATATGAAGCTGTGTCGGTTGCCGACAGAAGGAATTCCCATGCCCATCCCGTTGGACAACCAGATCTGCTTCACGCTCTACAGCGCCAGCATGACGATCACCCGCACCTACAAGCCGATGCTGGACGCCATGGGCATCACCTATCCGCAGTATCTGATGCTCTGCGTGCTGGGCGAGGAGGACGGCATGACCATCGGCGCCATCGCCGGTCGATTGGCGCTGGAATCAAGCACCGTCACCCCGCCGGTGAAGCGGCTGGAGCAGGCCGGCCTGGTCGAGCGCCAGCGCAGCAAGTTCGACGAACGCCAGGTCCAGGTTCGGCTGACCGACGCTGGCCGGGCCATGCTGGCGCGCTCAAGTTGCCTGGGCGACACCCTGACGGCCCGCTCAGGCATGACGCCGGACGAACTGCAGGCCTTGAACCAGCAGGTCCAGGCCCTGCGTGACGCCCTGGCTTCGCGTGACGGCGGGGCTTTGCCTGATGCCGGGGCTGCGGCCTAGTCCGCGAAGGCGTACGGCCCGCCCTTTTCCAGGGCCACCCGATAGGCCGGCCGGGCGTGGATGGTTTCCAGGAATTTGGCGATGCGCGGGCGGCCGTTCCTGACGTCGCCGCGCTGGGCGCCGGCTTCGAGGGGGAAGCTCATCATGATGTCGGCGGCGCTGAACTCCTGGCCGGCGAACCAAGGGACTTGGCCCAGCACGCTTTCCCAGTAGTCGAAATGGGTCTGCAGCTGGGGATCGACGAAGCTCTTCAGCGCCTGTCCCGCGATGCCCCGAACCAGCGGCTTCATCAGTCCCGGGGCGCGGTCCGGCAGGGCGCCGAAGATCAGCTTGAGCAGCAGCGGCGACATGGCCGAGCCCTCGGCGTAGTGCAGCCAGTAGGTCCAGGCCAGGCGTTCGGGCGTGCCGGCCGCCGGGCGCAGCTTGCCGCCGGCCTTTTCACACAGGTACTCGATGATGGCCCCGGTCTCGGCGATCACATAGCCGCCATCAACGACCACCGGCGACTTGCCGAGGGGATGCACGGCCTTCAGCGAGGGCGGGGCCAGCATGGTTTTGGGATCGCGCTGGTGGTGGACGATCTCGTAGGGCAGGCCGAGCTCCTCCAGCAGCCACAGCACGCGCTGGGAGCGGGAGTTGTTGAGGTGATGGACGATCAGCATGGCGGCATTCCCTATGTGCTCGCCAAGCTAGGGCGCGGACCGGGCGAGTCCAGCCCGGTCGGGGCTAGAACTCCTCCCAACCCTCGGAAGCGGCCGCTGGCCGGCCGCCGCCGGCGAAGGCCTGGATGCGGGCTCTCGCCTGCTTCAGGGCGGGATTGGGCGGCGACGGACGGCTGCCGGTGGTGACGGGTGCGGGGCGGGCGGCGGGGCGCGCCTCGCCTGTCGCAACGCCAAGGTTGAAGTGGCCGACGGCGGTGGTCATGGCGCCCGACTCCTCGCGCAGCGCGTGGCTGGCGGCCGTGCTTTCCTCGACCATGGCGGCGTTCTGCTGGGTCAACTGGTCCATCTGGCTGATGGCGATATTGACCTCCTGGAGGCCGGTGGCCTGTTCCTGGCTGGAGGCCGAGATCTCGTTCACCAGAGCGGCGATGCGGCCAACCTCGCCGGCGATGCCGTGCAGCGCCTGACCGGTGAGCGCCACCAGGCGCACGCCCTCGCCGACGTGCCCGGTGGAGGCGCTGATCAGGGTCTTGATCTCCTTGGCGGCGTCGGCCGAGCGCTGGGCCAGGGCCCGCACTTCCTGGGCGACGACCGCGAAGCCACGGCCGGCGTCGCCCGCCCTGGCGGCCTCCACACCGGCGTTGAGCGCCAGAAGGTTGGTCTGGAAGGCGATCTCGTCGATCACCCCGATGATCTGTCCGATCTGGCTGGAGGACTCGGAGATGGCGGCCATGGCGGTGGTCGCCTGATGCACGACATCGGCCGAGGCGTTGGCCGAGTTGGTGGCGGTTTCGACCAGGCCGGCCGCCTCGCGGGAGCCTTCAGCGCTGCGGCGCACCGATGTGGTCAGCTGCTCCATGGCGGCGGCGGTCTCCTCGAGACCAGCGGCCTGGGTTTCGGTGCGGCGCGACAGGTCGTCGGAGGCCGTGGCGATCTGATCGGCGCTGGCGTTCAGCGACTGGGCGGCCCGCTGCACGGTGGTCAGGGTTTCGCCGAGCGCCTCGACGGCGCCGTTGAAGTGGCCGCGCAGCTGCTCGTATTCCGGCGGGAAGGCCGTCCGCAGGCGTACCGACAGGTCGCGGGCGGCCAGCCGCTCGAGGCCGTCGGCGAGGGCGTTGACCACCGACTGCTGCGTGGCTTGCGCCGCCGCGCGTTCGGCATTGCCGCGACGTTCCAGCTCCGCCGTCTCGGATTGCGCCTCAGCGGCCTTCTGGCTTGCGGTCGCGGCGGCCCCAAGCGCCTCGCGGGCCTCGTTGGCGCGCAGTTCGAGACCGCCAAACAGGGCTTCAAGGTTGCGCGTGGTGGCCAGCAGTACGCCGGCCTCGGCCAGCAGGATGACGGCGTGGACGATGACGCGACCAAGGCTGCCAGCGCCCGGGAAGACGGCGGCCGGAAGGGCGAAGTTGAGCAGCAGGTGGTGCAGGGCGACCGTCACCGTGCCGACCGCGATGGTTCGCCAGTCGCAGAAGCCGGCCAGCACCGCCAGGGCGGCGAAGTAGGCCATGTGCATGTCGGCCTGCCACGCGTGACCCTGCAACGCCGCGACCAGCAGCGAAACCTGGGCCATCAGAAGGATGCCGAGGGTGGCCCGGACCGGCGCGGCCTCGGGCAGGCCCCGCCAGGCGCCGGTCGCGGCGGCGGCGGCGGCGAAGCTTGCGACGCCGAGCATGATCCAGTCCCCGCCCAGCAGCAGCCGGGAGACGATGATGACCGGCAGCAGCAGCCACATCAGGCCGACGACGACGGCGGCAGTCTGGCGGCGTTGGCCGTGGATGTCGAGGAAGCTCATGCGGGGTCTTTTTCGGCAGGGGTGAGGCAGAACGACGCCAGGCGGGAATCGATGAGGAAAAGGGCGCCGGACTCGCGCAGCCGCCCGCCCAGGCCGGGGCGGTCGGAGCGGACGACAAGGATTGTGGCGGAGCCGCCGACGGCCTGCAGGTCGCCGGCCGTGGCGGCCGAGGCGGCGGCCCGGGCCGGGCTCCACCATGGGGGATAGACGGCGGCCATCGCATCGGGACGGCCGGGGGCGGCGGCGAGGGCGCCGACGCTTACAGTGCTCAGCGCCAGCACGGCCACCGGCAGGGCCCAGGCGGCGCGGGCGTCAAGGGGCCTGGGCGAAGGAGCGGTCATGCTCCAACGCATCACCGGCCATGGTTACCAAATCGGCAAGACCGCACAAAATGGGCCCCAAAGACCCTGAATAGTTGAGAAGAGCGCGCTTGCTACGGGTTTACGCGTAGCTCTGCAGCGGTCGGACATCCAGCGCCTCGGTCGGGGCTGTGGCGATGGCTTGCGCCGCCGCCGCCGCGCCGGCCGCGGTGGTGTAGTAGGGGATTTTCATCATCAGGGCGGTGCGGCGGATCTCGAAGCTGTCGGCCAGGGACTGCTTGCCCTCCGTGGTGTTGATGACCAGCTGGACCTCGCCGTTCTTCATGGCGTCGACGATATGGGGCCGGCCCTCCAGCACCTTGCGGACGAATTCGACCTCCACGCCCTGCTCCTTCAGCCAGGCGCAGGTTCCGGCCGTGGCCAGCACGCGGAAGCCCGAGGCGAGCAGGGTCTTCACCGGTTCCAGGACCATGTCCTTGTCGGCGTCGCGCACCGAGACGAAGGCGCAGCCGGAGCGGGGCAGTTCAACGCCGCCGCCCAGCTGGCTTTTGGCGAAGGCGCGGGCGAAGGCGGGGGCCAGGTCGGCCTCGCCGTCGCGCTTCCAGTCGAGGCCCATGACCTCGCCGGTCGAGCGCATCTCGGGGCCGAGGATGGTGTCGACGCCGGGGAAGCGGGCGAAGGGGAAGACCGCTTCCTTGACGGCGATGTGGTCGGGCTCGCCCTGCACCAGGCCAAAGCTGGCCAGCGGCACGCCGGCCATCAGCTTGGCGGCGATGGCGGCGACCGGGAAGCCGACCGCCTTGGCGACGAAGGGCACCGTGCGGCTGGCGCGAGGGTTCACTTCGAGCACGTAGATGCGGGGATTGGGGCCCAGCGGTTCCTCGATGGCGAACTGCACGTTCATCAGGCCGCGCACGTTGAGGGCCAGGGCCATTTCGGTGGTCTGGCGCTTGAGTTCCGCGATGGTCTCGGGGCGCAGGGAGAAGGGCGGCAGGGAACAGGCGCTGTCGCCCGAGTGCACGCCGGCTTCCTCGATATGCTCCATGACGCCGGCGACGAAGACCTCCTTGCCGTCGCAGAGGGCGTCGACGTCCACCTCGGTGGCGCGGCTCAGATACTGGTCGATCAGCACCGGCGCGTCGCCGCTGACCTGCACGGCGGTGGCGATGTAGCGCTCCAGCTGGGCGTGGTCGTGGACGATCTCCATGCCGCGTCCGCCCAGCACGTAGGACGGTCTGATGACCACCGGGAAGCCGACCTCGTCGGCGGCGGCGATGGCCTGCTCGGCGCTGCGGGCCAGCGAATTGCGCGGCTGGGCGATGTTCAGGCGGTGCAGCAGCTGCTGGAAGCGCTCGCGGTCCTCGGCCAGGTCGATGGCGTCGGAGCTGGTGCCGAGGATCGGCACGCCGGCCTGTTCCAGCGGGTGGGCCAGCTTGAGCGGCGTCTGGCCGCCGAACTGGACGATGACGCCGAGCAGGGTGCCCTTGCTTTGTTCGACGGCGATCAGCTCCAGCACATCCTCGGCCGTCAGCGGCTCGAAGTAGAGGCGGTCGGAGGTGTCGTAGTCGGTCGAGACGGTCTCGGGGTTGCAGTTGACCATGATCGACTCGACGCCGATCTCGGCCAGCGCAAAGGCGGCGTGGCAGCAGCAGTAATCGAACTCGATCCCCTGGCCGATGCGGTTGGGACCGCCGCCAAGGATGATGGCCTTCTTCGCCGACGAGGGATCGGATTCGCAGTCGGGCGCCTGGCCCAGGGCGCCGGTCTCGTAGGTCGAGTACATGTAGGGGGTGGTGGCGGCGAACTCGCCGGCGCAGGTGTCGATACGCTTGAACACCGGGCGGACGTTCAGCGCATGGCGGCGGGCGCGGACCTCCATCTCGGTCATGTCGGTCAGCTTGGCCAGGCGGGCGTCGGAGAAGCCCTTGGCCTTGAGGCGGCGCAGGCCTTGCGCGGCGGGCAGGCCGGCGGCGCGGACGAGGCCCTCTTCGCGCACCAGGTCCTGGATCTGGCGCAGGAACCAGGGCTCGTAGCTGCAGGCCTGTCTTACGTCTTCAACTGTCAGGCCGTGGCGGAAGGCCTGGGCGATGACCAGCAGGCGCTCGGGCGTCGGATTGCCGAGCGCCCGCAGGACGGCGGCGTGGGCATTATCCGGATCATCGGTCCCCGGGATGTTGATTTCGTCCAGGCCGGTCAGGCCGGTCTCCAGACCGCGCAGGGCCTTCTGCAGGCTCTCGGCGAAGGTGCGGCCGATGGCCATAACCTCGCCCACCGACTTCATGCTGGTGGTCAGGTAGGGCTCGCTGCCCGGGTATTTCTCGAAGGCGAAGCGCGGAATCTTGGTGACGACGTAGTCGATGCTGGGTTCGAAGCTGGCCGGCATGGCGCCGCCGGTGATGTCGTTGTCCAGCTCGTCGAGGGTGTATCCGACCGCCAGCTTCGCCGCGATCTTGGCGATCGGGAAGCCGGTGGCCTTGGAGGCCAGGGCCGAGGAGCGCGACACCCGCGGGTTCATCTCGATGACCACCATCCGGCCGTCGGCGGGATTGACCGCGAACTGCACGTTGGAGCCGCCGGTCTCGACGCCGATCTCGCGCAGCACGGCGATCGAGGCCGCCCGCATGCGCTGGTATTCCTTGTCCGTCAGGGTCAGGGCGGGGGCGACGGTGATCGAGTCGCCGGTGTGGACGCCCATCGGGTCGATGTTCTCGATGGAGCAGACGATGATGCAGTTGTCCGCTTTGTCGCGGACGACCTCCATCTCATACTCCTTCCAGCCCAGCACGCTCTCCTCGATGAGGACCTCGGTGGTGGGGGACAGGTCGAGGCCACGCTCGACGATCTCGCGGAATTCCTCGACGTTGTATGCGATGCCGCCGCCGGTGCCGGCCAGGGTGAAGCTCGGCCGGATGATGGCGGGCAGGCCGACGAAGTCGAGGCCGGCCAGGGCCTCGTCCATATTGTGGGCGGCGTGGGATTTCGGCGATTCCAGGCCCAGATGGTCCATGGCGTTGCGGAATTTCTGGCGGTCCTCGGCCTTGTCGATGACCTCGGCGTTGGCGCCGATCATCTCGACATTGAACTTGGCCAGCACACCCATCGCTTCCAGCGACAGGGCGGTGTTCAGCGCCGTCTGGCCGCCCATGGTCGGCAGCAGGGCGTCGGGGCGTTCCTTCTCGATGATCTTGGCGACCATCTCGGGCGTGATCGGCTCGATGTAGGTGGCGTCGGCCACCTCCGGATCGGTCATGATGGTGGCAGGATTGGAGTTGACCAGGATGATCCGGTAGCCCTCGGCCCGCAGCGCCTTGCAGGCCTGGACGCCCGAATAGTCGAACTCGCAGGCCTGGCCGATGACGATGGGGCCGGCGCCGATGATCAGGATGGACTTGATGTCAGTACGTTTGGGCATCTCTAGTTCACCACCACTGCACATTCCCAGCCGTCGTACCGGCAACCAAAATCTTCGGCCCAGGCTTCCATCCGGGCGGAGGTCGGCCCGAAACTGGCCGTATCGACCGCCATGGTCGTCTCCAGGATCACCCCGTCGAGCGAGACGGTCGGGCCGGCCTTGAAGCCGGCGGCCTTGGCGGCGCGGCCCAGGCCCCGATGATCGCCGCCGTAGAAATAGAACAGCGTGTGACGCTCGGCCGTGCCCTTGTCGCCGTGACTGAGCAGACTGACGCGGACGGCCGCGTCCTTGGCTGCTTGTTCGGGAGAGGGCTGGGGCATCGGTGGTCTACTCGCGCGTCAGAGGGCGGTCGCGCCCACGCGCGCCCGGCCCCCTCGGTTCTTCATTCAGGCTAAGGCGCCCGTTTAGAGGGGGGAGGGGGGGTGCGCAAGCGTTGATCCGCCCCCTGTGTTCGCTCACAAAGGCCGCAGGGAGACAACACCATGAAATCCGCCGCGTTCGCCGCCATCCTGACCCTCTGCATGGCCCTGCCGGCGGTCGCCCAGGCCCCCGAGGCGCATGTACTGGGGACCTACGAGACCACCAACACCGGCCAACCGATTCTCGCCCCTGAAGGTCCGCTGAGTCTGACGGTCAGCCGCGTGACCATTCCGGCCGGCGCCAGCCTGCCGGTGCACAGGCATCCGTTCCAGCGTTACGCCTATGTCGAGTCCGGTTCGATCACCGTGCGCAACCTCGACACCGGCACGTCGGTTGAATTCAAGCCCGGCGCCACCATCGTCGAGGCGCGCGGGCAGTGGCATACGGGCACGGCGATGGGGACAGAGCCGGTGGTGCTGCTGGTCATCGACCAGACGCCGCCGGGGAAGGCGAACACGGAACGCAAGGCGCCGTGAGCGGGGCAACTGAGATGCCGAACCTGATCGCCCTCGTGGCGTCGTTCCTCGCGACCATCCTGCTCGGCGCTGTGGTGATCCGTCATCCGGGCTCTAACCGGCTGCTGCAGGCCTCGCTGGTCGTCCTCTGCAGCCTGACCCTCCTGCTGGCCCTTCGCTTTGGCGGCCGGATCTACCCTGGCCTTTACGTGCCCGAGTCGGCGCTGCTCAATGCCATATTCAACGGCAACGGCCTGTTCAACGGGATCGGCTATGGACTGGTTCTGCTGGGGGCTGGCCTTTGGTTGGGGAGCCTGCTGGTCAGGATGCGACCGGAACTTGCCCTGTCTCTGAAGCGTGGCGGCTGGGTGTTGCTGGGGCTCGCAGGCGCGATTTCGCTGTACGGATTCTCATGGGCGACGATCTTGGGCCGCCTGCCCTACGGGTAGACATGCTGGCGCCGCGCGCCTGCCATCGACCATTAGATCGCCATGCCTCGCCGCCCCCTGCCCGCGTTTTTCCGAGGCACCATAGGTTGATCGACCGGCTCTAGAGCGTTCCGCCGTTCACGATCTGGATCGACACGAACGAGAACACCGCCGTCCCGATCGCCATCAGCACAGTGAACACCCCCAGCACCCAGGCCGCCGTCAGCTTGACGCCGCCGCTCCTGCTGTCGCGGGCCCGCAGGTAGAGCTCCAGCACGGCCAGCGGCAGCAGGTAGCAGCCGAAGGTCCAGATCAGGAAGGCCGTGCCGTTGACGCCCTTCAGGCCGAGGCCGCGGCTGAACATCATCCAGACCACGAAGCCGACCCGGGTGAACCACTGGGCGTTGGAGACCAGGTAGAGCCGCAGGGCCCAGGGGCGGTGGGCGACGAAGTCCCGGGCTCGCGCCGTGCGCCAGGCAAGGCCCGCGAAGGCTAGTATGAGCACGGCGTTGCCGGTGATCGCCCAGCTTGAGAGCTCCTGCGGCTCCGGCTTGCGCAGCCAGATCAGGCTCAGGCCCGTCAGGCTGAGCGACACGGCCGTGATCAGGAACACCCGGCCGTTCCAGCGGTGGAACTTTGGCCAGCGGGCCCGGACCTGCGGCATGACCTGCAGCGCCCCGCCGAAGGCGATGACCCCGGCCAGCAGGGCATGGGCCCCGAAGGTCAGGTTGCCGATCAGATCGCCCGCCTTGTAGGCGTTGTGCAGCATGCGGTTGCGGGACCAGGCCTCGAAGTCGCCGGTCAGGGTCGAGGGGCCGTAGAAGCCGGCGATGTAGGCCAGGAAAAGCCACTGGCCGATCAGGGCGACGGCCAGCCAGACGCCGGCGGTGCGGACCAGGATCTGGTCGGGGGTCAGGCGTTTACGCGGAACAGATGGGGCAGTGGTCAAGGCGGTGGTCCTATACTCGGCCTCAGGCTATCGATCGGGCCGGACTTGGACATGACGCCAGGCATCAAAAGCATGACCGCAGAGTTCACCGTCGGGGCCGGCTTCGCGCGAGGCCTCCTCGACTTCCCGGTCCGCAAGGGGGCGCTGCGCGAGGCGCTGCTGACCGCCGCCGGCCCGCGCCACCAGCGGACGCTGGAGTACCTGGGCGAGGCCGGCGCCTCGAAGTCGGTCGGAGGGAGCTGAGTCACCCGTCGCGGCGACCGGCAAGAGCCCGTCAGGGCTGCGGTGACGGACTAACCGGAGCGGGCGACGGCTCGGAGTCCGCCGTCGAGAAAGCCAGCGGGACCCGAACAGTGGCGCCGATGAAGTCCTCGCCCTCGGCGAAGGCCGCAACACGCATCGATCGGGCCAGCCGCTTGGCTGCATCGCCGAAGCCGTAGTCAGGCGGTGTCTCGGCGATGGCGGCGCAACGGCGCAGCCAGCCGAAGTGACCGACCCGGCAGGTCATCACCACCCGCCCGCTGATGTTGTACCGGATGGCGCGGTCGGGATAGACACGGTTGACGTTCTCGCCGGAAGGCTTGCGAACCCACTGGTATTTGGCCTTGGCGTCGCGGACAGGCAGGGTGTCGCTCGACCATCCTTTTGCGAGCACGCCGCCCGCGCCATCGATGATGGTCAGGCCGGTCAGGGTGGCGGCGACGGTTTCAACGGCGTTGAACCGGCCACCGGGCAGATCCGGCTCAAGCCGGAAAGCGACTAACAGGAATAGCCCCGTCAGCCGAGCCTTGCCCCGTTGCTGTATGGACAGCGGCACGCGGCGGGTCAGGGCGATGTCGTCGGGATTGCGGATCGTGACGGCGAATTCGGCGTTCGGGGTATCGCAGACTTCGGCGCTGTAGCGGCCGAGCGCGGCGCGGCATTCGTTCAGTTCCGCGCGCGTCCACGATCTGGGGCGCGCCACCGCCTTTCCAGGCGTGACGCTGTAGGATTCACGACCCTCGGCACGAATAACTCCGGTCGGGTCCTTGAGCACGATCTGTGGCAGATCGACCGCCGCATAGGGGCTGTCGACGGTCGACAGGCTGATCGCGCCATCGGCGCCATCCTCCGTCCAGTCGATGGGAATCCGCAGCAAGTAGTCGGCGCAGGGCGCTTGGCCGTCGGCTCTCAGGGCCTGGAACCGTATGTCCGACACCACCGTGGGAATGTCATACAGCCCGATCGTCCGCACCGGCTCGCAGGACGGAGCCGAATGCGCCGGAGCGCCGGTGGCGGCGACGACCAATGCGGCCAGAAGCAAAGCGGGGAACAGTCGAAGAAGGGTCATCCCCGCCACTGTTGGCTTGCCTACTTCGCCTTGTCCATGAGCCCGGCGAACCGCTCGAACAGATACAGGCTGTCGGTCGGGCCGGGCGAGGCTTCCGGGTGGTGCTGGACGCTGAAGACCGGCTTGCCGGTCAGGGCCAGGCCGGCGTTGGTGCCGTCGAACAGGGAGACGTGGGTCTCGGTCACTGCTTCGGGCAGGCTGTCGCGGTCGACCGTGAAGCCGTGGTTCATCGAGACGATCTCGACCTTGCCGGTGGTCAGGTCCTTCACAGGGTGGTTGGCCCCGTGGTGGCCCTGGTCCATCTTCACCGTCTGGGCGCCCAGCGCCCGGGCCAGCATCTGGTGGCCCAGGCAGATGCCGAACACCGGCGTGCCGCTGTTCACCAGCTTCTGGATTTCCGGGACCGCATAGAGGCCGGTGGCGGCCGGGTCGCCCGGTCCGTTGGACAGCAGGACGCCGTCGGGCTTGCGGGCCAGGATGTCCTCGGCGCTGGTGTCGGCCGGCACCACGGTGGCGCGGGCGCCGATGGAGGCGAGGGAGCGCAGGATGTTGCGCTTGACCCCGTAGTCGACGACCACGACCTCGTACTTCGGCGTTTCCAGTTTGTCGTAGCCGCCGTCCCAGTCCCAGCGGGTCTCGTCCCAGGTGAAGGTCTGGCGGGTGGTGGCGTCCTTGGCGAGATCGAGGCCGACGAGGCCCGACCATTCGGCGGCCTTGGCCCGCAGCGCCGGGATGTCGAACTCGCCGGTCGGGCTGTGGGCGATGACCGCGTGCGGCATGCCCTTTTCGCGGATCAGCTTGGTCAGGCTGCGGGTGTCGACGCCGGCCAGGCCGATGACGCCGCGCCGCGCCATCCAGTCGTTCAGCGTGGCGTTGGCGCGCCAGTTGGCCGGTTCGGTCGGAACGTCGCGGAAGATGGCCCCGCGGGCGGCGGTCTCGGAGCCGCCGCTCATCTGTTCGAGGTCTTCGCTGTTGGCGCCGGTGTTGCCCATGTGGGGGAAGGTGAAGGCGACGATCTGGGCCATGTAGGAGGGATCGGTGAGGATCTCCTGGTATCCGGTCATGGCGGTGTTGAAGCAGACCTCGCCGACCGCGTCGCCGGTGGCCCCGACCCCGATCCCCTGCAGGACCGTGCCGTCGGCGAGAACCAGAACGCCGGTGACGCCGGGAAGAAGGTCGGTCATGGCGGGGAGCTCTTTCGGGTGGCTGGACAAACGGGCGCGTTGGTAGTGAGTCGAACCCCTCGGGTCAAACGCTATCGGAGGGCGGTATGCTCCAACTTCGGCCAAACTGCGAATGCTGTGATCGTCAACGGGCGCAGAGGAATCGGCTAAACCCCATCCATGCGTATCACCACGGTCGGCCTCGATGCCGATGACACCCTCTGGCACAACGAGACCCTGTTCCGGCTGACCCATGCCCGGTTCGTGGCGCTGCTCGAGCCGCATGCCGATGAGGCGACGCTGGAGAGCCGGCTGGCTGAGGCCGAGCAGCGGAACCTGCGGCTCTATGGCTACGGGGTGAAGGGCTTCACCCTGTCCATGATCGAGACGGCGATCGAGATCACCGATGGCGAGGTTCCGACCCGGGTGATCCGCGAGATCCTCGCCGCCGGCCGCGAGATGCTGACCGAGCCGGTCGAGCCGTTGCCGGGCGTCGAGATCGCCCTGGCGCAGCTGTCGGAGAAATACCGGCTGGTGCTGATCACCAAGGGCGACCTGCTGCACCAGGAGCAGAAGCTGGCGGCGTCCGGGCTCGGCGATCTGTTCGCCGCCGTCGAGATCGTCAGCGAAAAGGATCGCGGCACCTACGAGCGGGTGTTCGCCCGCCACGGCACCGGCGCGGAGCAGGCGGTGATGGCCGGCAACTCGGTGAAGAGCGACATCATCCCGGCGCTGGAGGCCGGCGCCTGGGCGGCGCTGATTCCCTATCCGCTGGTCTGGGCGCATGAGGCGGCGACGGCGCCGCATGAGCATCCGCGCTACCGCGAACTGTCCAGCCTGGCCGAGCTGCCGGGCTGGCTGGCGGAGATCGGCTAGGGCTGTAAGCTGGCCTCCCACTGGAGGCCTGACTTGAAACGCCTGATCCCCCTTGCCGCCCTGTTGCTGATGTCCTGCTCGTCGGTGTCGCCCGACCTGCCGCCGCCGCCGGCGACCAGCACGGCCTATGACATCGTCGTGCGCGGCGGGACCATCTACGACGGCTCCGGCGGCAAGCCCTACAAGGGCGATGTCGCCATCCTGCGCGGCTATATCGTCAAGGTCGGCAAGTTCCCTGGCCGTGGCGCCAGGGAGATCGACGCCAGCGGCAAGGCGGTGGCTCCCGGCTTCATCAACATGCTGTCCTGGGCCAACGAGAGCCTGATCGCCGATGGGCGGGGCCTGTCGGACCTCAAGCAGGGGGTGACGCTGGAGGTCATGGGCGAGGGCTCCTCGATGGGGCCCTGGAACGCGGCAATGATCGCCCAGGAGACCGAGCGGCAGGGCGACGTCAAATACCCGATCACCTGGACGACGCTGGGCGGCTATCTCGAGGCGATGGAGAAGAAGGGCGTCGGGCCCAACGTCGCCTCGATGATCGGGGCCGAGACGGCGCGGACCCATGTGCTGGGCGAGGGCGATGTCTATCCGACGCCGCAGCAGCTGGCGGCCATGCGCGGGCTGGTCGTGCAGGCCATGGAGGAGGGGGCGCTGGGCGTCGGCTCCTCGCTGATCTATGCGCCGGGCAGCTATGCCGAGACCGACGAGCTGGTCGCCCTGGCCTCCGAGGCCGGGCGCTGCGGCGGCATCTATGTCAGCCACATGCGCTATGAGAGCGACCGGCTGCTCGACGGCATCGACGAGCTGATCGAGATCTCGCGGCGGTCGGGTGCGCCGGGCGAGATCTGGCACCTGAAGGCGGCCGGCCGGACCAACTGGGGCAAGCTGGACGCCGCCATCGCCCGCATCGAGGCGGCGCGGGTCTCGGGCCTGCGGATCACCGCCAACATGTACACCTACACCGCCGGCTCGACCGGCTTCGACGCCGCCATGCCGCCCTGGGTGCAGGCCGGCGGGCGGGAGGCCTGGATCGCCCGGCTGAAGGACCCGGCGACGCGGGCCAGGGTGATCGCCGAGATGCGCGATCCCAAGGCGCCGTACGAGAACCTCTACCGCCACGCCGGGGCGGAGGGGACGATCATGGTCGGCTTCCGGACCGAGGCGCTGAAATCCCTGACCGGGCGCACCCTGGCCGACTATGCGAAGGAAAAGGGCGTCTCGCCCGAGGACGCCATGATCGACCTGGTCATCGCCGACGGCAGCCGGGTGCAGGTGGTCTATTTCCTGATGAGTGAGGACAATGTCAAACGCCAGACGGCTCTGCCGTGGATGAGCTTCGGCTCCGACGCGGCGGCGCTGGCGCCGGAGGGGGTATTCCTGAAATCCTCCACCCATCCCCGCGCCTACGGCAATTTCGCGCGGGTGCTGGGCAAGTACGCCCGGGACGAAAAGAGCCTGACCCTGCCCGACGCCATCCGCCGGCTGAGCGCCATGCCGGCCCACAACCTCGGCCTCAGGGATCGGGGGCGGATCGCCGAGACTTACCGCGCCGATGTGGTGGTGTTCGACCCTGACACGGTCGGCGACCACGCCACCTATGACAACCCGCGCCAGTACGCGACCGGGGTCAGCGAGGTGATCGTCAATGGCGTGCTGTCGCTGGAGAAGGGCGAACCGACCGGAAAGCTGGGTGGACAGGTCGTGCGCGGGCGGGCCTGGAGCGGGTATGCGGACGGGGGCTGTCGCAAGAGCGCCAAGGACTGGAGCTGGTAGCCTCCTTTTCTCTGTCATCCTCCGGCCGGGCGAAGCCCGGACCGGGGGACCCAATTCTCGGCGTGAACGTCGTCTGAGAGTCTATCCGGAGCCGGCTTGATGGGGTGGACGACCCCCGGCGGCATCGGTGTGCCAAGATGGGTTGTCTGAACTCATCTCAAGGAGGGCCGTCCGTGGAGCATCCTACGCGCATATTCATCGATACGTCCAAGCAGCTGTTTCAGCTGCACGGTGTGGACGCAGGCGAGAAGGTCGTCATTCGCCGGCAACTTCGGCGGCGGGAGATGATCCCGTTCTTCACCAGGCTGGCGCCGACGGTGATCGGACTGGAAGCCTGTGGAGGTTCACACCACTGGGCGCGGGAGCTGGCGGGGCTTGGCCATCAGGTGATGCTGCTGCCGGCCCAGTATGTGAAGGCCTATCTGAAGCGAGGCAAGAACGACGGTCGCGACGCCGAGGCCGGCTGCGAAGCGATGAGCCGGCCGACGATGAGGCCGGTGCCGGTCAAGACGGTTCAGGAGCAGGCGGTGCTGATGCTGCTGGCGACGCGGGACCGACTGGTGCGAAGCCGCACCCAGCTGACCAACGCCATTCGCGGCCATGCCGCCGAGTTCGGGCTGATCGCTCCGACCGGGCTGGACAAGATCGAGCCGCTGCTGGAGCGCGTCGCCGCCGACCAGGCTTTGCCCGACCTGGCCCGGGACCTGTTCGCGGGTCTTGGCCGCCAGCTCCTCGCCCTGCAGGCGCAGATCGTCGAGATCGACGCCCGGATGGCGGCGCATCATCGGGCCGATCAGACCAGCCGCCGGCTGGCCAGGATCCCCAGCGTCGGGATCGTCGGCGCGGTCATGCTCGCCGCCAAGACCCCGGACCCCAAGGCCTTCCGCTCAGCGCGCGACTTCGCCGCCTGGCTGGGCCTCACGCCCAAGGACCATTCCACTGCCGGCAAGACCCGCCTTGGCGGCATCACCCGGGCCGGCGACGAGGCGCTTCGAGCCGTCCTGGTCTGCGGGGCCATGGCGGTGATCCAGAACGCCAAAGCGGGTCGAGGACAGCCGTGGCCATGGCTCAATCGGCTATTGGCCACAAAGCCGACCAAGCAGGTCGCCGTCGCCCTCGCCAACAAGACCGCCCGCATCGCCTGGCGCCTCATGGTCAGCGGACAGGACTACGATCCGTCTCGCCGCCTCGCCGCGCCTTCCCAACAACCTGCCTAGCCGGCAGGCTCAACCCGTTCCTTGCAAGAGGCAGATGGTGTGATCGATCGATCAAATGGATGGGACACTCCGCGGGACCCAACGGCGTCACAGACCGCTGCCTTGATCGGAACCCATCCCGCGCAAACCATCTTGGCGACGGCCAATATCCAAGGCCGCCAGACCGGACATATGGGCGCAAGCGACTACGATCAGATCAATCCGCGACGACTTGCAGGGTGGGGGTCGTCCACATATGGGTCCCCCGGTCCGCTGCGCGGCCGGAGGATGACAGGTATTTTTGGAGGTCAGAGGGTCCCCACCCAGACGACAACGATCCAGGCGCTGAAGACCAGGGCGAGGACGGCGATGGCGCGGGCGGCGAGGCGTCGGGCCGGGCTGGCGATGGCGCGGGCCTCACGGATCAGGGCCAGGGCGGCCAAGCCGTAGACCAGCATGAACAGGGCCACCGACAGGCCGATGATGAAGTTGAACTGGGCGCCCATGGCCGGGGAGATGGTCACGAAGGCGGTCAGGGTCATCAGCAGGCCGGTCAGGATCAGGCCCCGGCGGGGGGTCACCTCCGGGTCGGACTCGGAGAGAAATTTCGGCAGATAGCCCGCCGCCGCGCCCGCTCGGCCGGTCTCGGCGGTGACCAGGATCCAGCCGCCAAGCGTGCCCATGGCCTTCAGCGCCGCGCAGCCGGCGATGACCGCCCCGGCGATCGGTCCGGCCAGCCGGGTGACGACATCGGCGAAGGGGGCCGAGGAGAGCTTGAGCTCGGCCGGGGTCATGACCCCCTGCACGGCGACGCAGGCCAGGATGTAGACGAGGGCGGCGAGGCCGACGCCGAGCAGGGCGGCGCGCGGCAGGTCGCGGGCGGGGTCGCGCACCTTGGCGGCGGCGGCGTTGGCGCTTTCCAAGCCAAGGAAGGCCCAGAAGACCAGCACCACGGTCGGCGGCAGGGTCTGGGTCAGGGGCCTGGCGGAGGGATTCCAGGCCGCCGTGAAGAGCTCGGGGTTGAAGTGCAGCAGGCCCAGCACCGTGGCGGCGATCACCGGGATCAGGCCCAGCGCCAGGCTGACGCCGCCGAACCCGGCGACCCCGCGCGCGCCCAGCATGTTGAGGCCCACAAGCAGCCACATGATGACCAGCAGGCCAGCCAGCGTCAGACCGCCCAGCACCGGAAACAGGCTGGCCAGATAGCCCAGCGCCGCGAGGGCGATGGCCACGTTGCCGGCCCACCCGGAAACCCAGTAGGCGGCCCAGGCCACCGGCCCGGTCGCCCTGTGCAGGGCCAGGCGGGGGTAGTCGAGCACGCCGTCGGCTTCGGGGCGCAGCCGGCCGAGGATGGCGAAGACCCCGGCGATCGCGAGGGCGCCGCCGGCCGCGATCAGCCAGGCCAGCAGGCTGGAGCTGCCGACATCGGCCAGGGAGGCGGGCAGCAGGTAAAGCCCGGACCCGATCATGTTGCCGGCGACGAGCAGGGCGGCGAGGGCGGGGCCCATTCGGCGTGCGGGGGTCATGGGGCGAGTTCCGCATGGGGTGGAACGGCGGTCAACAGGCCAGGCCGGCGAGCGGGGGCCTATCGAAGCGGCCTACCATTATAACCGATGATCGCCCGCCAAGCGTTGAGGGATCGGCTATCCCGCTGATTTCATGTGCCTTCGGCGTTGGCCGAGGGGCGGGGGATGTAGGCCGGGGCGTAGGTCGGGGCGGGGGCGGTTGTCGCCGAATGTGGGTCGGTTTGCGCCCTGGGCGACCCACATCCGACGGGTGTGAGGCGAAACGCCCAAAATGGGCGAAAATCGATATGTCTAGACATATTCATCTTGGGAGGATGTCGCACTTTAAGTCTCCCCCCGCTCGCGGGGGGAGAGTTTGGGTCTTTCGCGCCTCGCCATGTCACGGGCGGGGCGGTCGGCTCGTCTTTGTCGAAACGGAGCCGTTCATGACCCGCTGGATCGCCGCAAGTCTCGCCCTGCTGATGGCCGCCAATGGCCTGGTCATGCTCGGCCTGCCGCAGGCCTGGTACGACGCCGTGCCGGGCGTGCCGCTGACCGGGCTGTTCAACCCGCATTTCGTGCGGGACATCGGCATGGCCTATCTGACCGTGGCCGGCGGGCTGGCCTGGTTCGCCTGGCGGCCGGTGCAAGGGTGGCCGGCGCTGACGCTGAGCGCCGCCTTTCTGGCCCTGCATGCGGCGATCCATGTGGTCGACAGCGCCCGTGGGCCGGGCCCGCTGCAGACCGTCCTTCGCGACTTTCCAGGCGTCTACCTGCCGCCGCTGATCGCCGGGACCATCGCCTTCCTCAACCGTCCCAAAGGAGCCTGATCCATGCTCAAGGCCTGGTTCTCCCGTTACATTTCCCGCTTCGAGAAACAGTGGAGCTATGACGGCAGCTATATGCGCGAGCTGCTGGACGCCGGGTCCTGGCGGTTCATGCGCTTTGGCTTCGTGGCCAGCCTGGGCCATGGCGACGCCGCCCCGCGCGACGCCCTCAGCGCCGCCGGCATCCTGGCCACCCTGCGCGAGGACTGCGGGCCCTGCACCCAGATCGGCGTCGATATCGCCGAGAAGAGCGGCGTCGATCCGGCCGTGCTGCGGGCCATCCTGGCCGGGGACTGCGCCGCGATGAGCGATGCGGCCGCGCTCGGCTACCGCTTCGCCCGCGCCGTGCTCGACCAGGACGGACCGGCCGCCGACGAGGCGCGGGAGGCGATCGTCGCGATGTGGGGCCGGAAGGCGGTGGTCGACCTGTCGCTGGCCATCACCGTGGGGCGGATCTATCCGACCGTGAAGTTCGGGCTGGGACATGCGAAAACCTGCTCGCGGGTCACCGTCGCCGGGACGCCCGCACCCTTCCATCGCCCCGAAGCCCTGGCCGCATGAGCGACACCGCCGCCTTCGAAGCCCAGCGTCCGCGCCTCAAACGGCTGGCCTATCGCATGCTGGGTTCGGTCAGCGAGGCGGAGGATGTGGTGCAGGACACCTGGCTGCGCTGGGACCGGGCAGGGGATGCTGCGCTCGACGCCGGGGCCTGGCTGGCGCAGACGACGACGCGGCTGTGCCTCGACCGGCTGAAATCGGCGCGGGCCCGGCGCGAGACCTATGTCGGGCCCTGGCTACCCGAGCCGCTGATCGAGGAGGAGCCGGTCGATCCGCTGGAGCGGGCCGAAGACGTTTCGGTCGCCTTCCTGCTGGCGCTGGAACGGCTGTCGCCGCTCGAGCGGGCGGTCTTCCTGCTGCATGACGTCTTCGACCAGGACTATGGCCAGGTGGCCAAGGCCTTGGGCCGTGACGAGGCGGCCTGCCGCCAGCTGGCCTCGCGGGCGAGGGGGCATCTGAAGGAGGCCAGGCCGCGCTACAGTGTGCCGCAGGACGAGGCCCTGCGGCTGGCGGCGGCCTTCATGACCGCCTCGGCCAGCCAGGATTTCGCGGCGCTGGAACGGCTGCTGGCCAGGGACGCGGTGCTGATCAGCGACGGCGGCGGCAAGCGCAAGGCGGCTCTGCGGCCGCTGGTCGGGCGCGAGGACGTCATCGCCCTGCTCAAGGGGCTGGCCTGGCGCGGGCCGTGGGCGGGGGACATCAAGGACATGCGGCCGGCGCGGATCAACGGCCTGCCGGGGGTCATCCTGCGGGCCGAGGACGGGGTGACGACCATGGCCTTCGAGCCGGACGGCGAGGGGCGGATCGCCGCCATCTACATCATGCGCAATCCGGAGAAGCTGGGTCACCTTTCGCCAGGCTGAGGTGGGCGCAGGCCATTGCGGCGAGGGCCAGCACCGGCGCGATTCCCAGCACCGCCGACAGGCCGGCGAGATCGGCGACGGCGCCAGCCGCCAGGGGGCCGAGCGCCGCGGCCAGGAACTGGGCGACCGGACTGACCGCGCCGGCCCGGCGGCTGGGATCGGCGGCGTGCAGCAGGCCGAACAGGCTGGCGCCCAGCAGCAGGGCGGCGAAGGCCAGCAGGGCGAAGGCGGCGACGAACAGCGGCGCGGGTGGGCGGAAGGCCAGCACGGCGCAGGCGAGGAGGAGGCAGGCGACGACGAGGCCGAACAGCCGGCGCGCGCCCAGGCGATCGGCCAGCGCCAGGGCCGCCATCGCTCCCAGCATCTGGGCCACCAGGGTGGTCAGGACCACGAGGCCGCTGATCGCCTCGAGGCCCTGGGCCGAGGCCAGGTCGCGCATCTTGAACCACAGGGCCGCGTTGGCGGCGAAATAGAGGAACAGGGCGGTGAGGCCGAGCAGGCCCCGCCGGTCGGGCGAGCGTTTGCCGGCCAGGGCCAGGTCGTCCATGGCCGGGCTGAGCAGGGGGGCGACCGCCAGGCAGAGGCCCGAGAGGCTGGCCGCGAAGGCGAGGCCGCCGGTCGGTCCCAAGGATGAGGCGAAGGCGGCGGCGAACACCAGGCCCGCCGACTGGATGAGGAAGAAGGCCGCCGCCCAGGGCTCGGGCCTCGGCTGGCGGGCGATCATGCCGACGGTGATCCAGACCAGCACCCCACCGGCCAGGCCGCCGACGCCGCGCAGGGCCAGCACCTGGCCGTCGCGGGCGAGGAGGGCGCCCAGGCCCGCTGCGATACAGAGCAGGGCGGCGCCGGCGGCCCAGCGGTTCAGGCGCCGGGGTTTCAGGACGACGGCGCAGACGCCGACGCTGAGCGCCATGGCCAGCATGTCGACGAAGGCGGCCGGATGGACGAGGGCGTGGGGCAGCCGCCCGGCGTCGGCCAGCGCGGTGAGCAACAGCGGCTGCAGTCCGGTGACCATCATCGCCAGCGACCCGAGCGCCAGGGCGGCGAAGGGGCCGGCCCGCTCGCCGGCCTTGCTGACGGGGGCGTCCAGGGCGGTCATGGGCGGCAGATTAACCGCCAAATCCTTCCCAAGCCGCCAACGGCGGTCAGGGCGCCGGGACCGTCGGCGCGCCGGGGATTTCCAGGGCGTACTGGTAGCTGTCGTTGCCGCAGGGCGCCGTTGTGCCGTTCACCCAGGCGGCGGGCTTGAGCCGCTGGGCCAGGGCGGGGTTGGCGGTCAGCAGCTGGCGGGCGGGCTCGATGTCCATGAGCGGCACGAAGCGGCCATCGCCCTTGATGGCGATGGATCCGCCGAACACCGCCTCGCCCTCGGCGACGTCGAAGGCCGGCGCGCCGAGGCAGAGGTTGAGCGAGGACTGGATGTCGAGGGCAGACCGCAGCTTCTCCATCCGCCAGCGGCCGGCCGGCACGCGGAACACCAGCAGCTCCTCGGTCTTCTTTTCCCAGACGGTGCTGTTCGGCTGATGGATAGCGATCCGGCTGCCGACTTCGGTGACGGTCCCGTCGCCGAGGGTCAGGTGGATGCCGGTGAACTCGATGCCGCCGACCGAGGTCATGCGGAAGACGATGACGGTCTCGCCCGGCCCGACATTGGCGATCTCGGCGGCCGGCACGGCCTCGCTGACCTTGCCGGCCTGGACCAGCTTGTAGAGGGCGGGGCGCGGGACGCGCGGGCGGCCGGGGTCGGGCAGCTGATCGACGGCGCTGATGCTGAGCGACAGCTTGTCGAGGCCACCGGGGCGACCTTCGAACTTCGTGGCCGCGCGGGTCAGGTCGTTGCCGAAGCGGCGCAGCACCGTGCCGTGAGGCTGGGCGGCGCCGACCCAGGGGGCGAGGGCGGCCCGTTGCTGGTCGGCCGGCAGTCTGGCGATGGCGCCGCCTTCCTTTGGGTCCAGTCCGACGACGCTCCAGCCGCGCACCACCATGCAGTTCTCGATGTTGGCGGCGTCGGCGTTGGTGTTGATGCCCCTGGCGATGCCGCCGACCAGCAGCGGCGTCACCACCACATCGATCAGGATGTCACCGCTACCCATCGAATGGGGATCGGTCTGGGCGGCGCGGGAGGCCTGGACGATACAGTCCTTAACGGCGGCCTCGTGGCCGTCGATGTCGGCGCCGGCCTTGTGGAAGTAGGTATAGCCCTTGCTGGCCTGGGTGAGGTTGACCTGGGCCAGGACAGGCGTGGCCAGAACCGACGGTGTGAGGGCGGCCAGACCGGCCGCCAGCAGAAGCGCGCTGCGCATGTGAGACATCCCCCGAAACCTGAAGACGAACGATAGGGCGCGCCGCGCGCGCCCCGCAACTGTAGACGCCGTCAGGGCGCCGTAGCGGTCGCCAGCGCCCGGCTGCCGCCGGTGTAGCCGTCCTCGAACGGGGCGCCGGGGATTTCGAAGGCGTAGGCATAGGCGCCCGAGCACCGCTCCCAGCTGCCGTTGACCCAGGTTGCCGGCTTGAGACGGGCCAGCAGGCCGGGCGCGTCCTTCAGGGCGGTCGTCATCGGCGCGAGGTCGAGGTTGGGGACGAGCTGGCCCTGGTAGCCGGCGGAGAAGGTTCCGGCGAACACCGCCTCGCCCGACTTCACCTCGAATGCGGGTGCGCCGTAGCAGAAACTGGTGAAGCCGTAGGCGCTGCTGAGGCCGGCGAAGCGCCATTTGCCGGGCGGGACGCGGAAGACGTAGGTCTTGTCGCGGTTGCTCATCAACGGCGGGGTGGAAAAGCGGAAGGCGGCCGGCTGGCCGTCGGCCCAGGCGGGCTGGTACCCGTCCGGTCCGGCCCTGTTGAAGACCATGGTCCGGAAGCCTTTGGCCTCGGCGAGGGTGGCGCGCACGACGATGACGCTGGCGTCGGCCGGCAGGGCGGCGACCTGCCTGGCGTTGAGCGGTTGCGGCGGATAGGCCGAGTTGGGAAACTTCGGCACAGTGAAGGGGGCCGGCCTCTCGTTGAACGGCGCCTGGCTGGTGACGCTGAGCGAGGGCTTGTCAGAGCCCCAGGAGCGACCGTTCCAGATCGTCTCGGGATCGGTGAGGTCGTTGACGAAACGGCGCGCCATCCGGCCCTCGGGCGTGGGCGAGCCGACCCACTGGGCAAGGGCGTCATGGCGGGCCTCGCGCGAGCCGGCGGCCAGCGCCTGGCCTCTGGCGTCGTCGATCTGCATGACCTCCCAGCCGAAGGCGACCATGCAGTGTTCGATGTTGGCGGGGACAGCCATACTTGTGTGCATGCCGTCCAGGACGCTGACGACCAGGCCACCGCTGTCGCCGCTGTCCAGCCACAGGCCGTTGACCAGGCGCACGCAGTTCTTCACCGCCTCGTCGTGCGCCTGCATCGTCGCGCCGGTCTTGTGGAAGTAGTGGTAGCCCTTGACCGAGGTCTGGAAATTGACCTGCGCCATGGCGGGTCCGGCCAGCAGGGCCAGGACGGCGGCGATCAGCAGTTTGCGCATTCGAGACATCCCCCAGTGGATCGAAGGGTTAGGGGAGGGGCCGCGACGAGGCAACCGCCGGGACCCGGACATTTTTCGCATCGCCCCATTGTTCGTTCCTCGGGACGGGTCTAGCCTTCCTCCGTTCGGGGAGACCGGACACCCACATCAGCGCTGAGGGAGCCTCATGCCGCGCCATGATTTCATCGCCTACATCGGGCGGTTCGAACCCTTCCATCTTGGTCACCATGCCGTCCTGCGCCGGGCCCTGGCCCTGGCCGAGCGCGCCATCGTGCTGATCGGCTCGGCCGACGCGCCGCGCAGCGCCCGCAATCCCTGGACCTTCTGCGAGCGGGCGGTGATGATCCGCGCGGCCATGGGCCAAGACGCCGCCCGGCTGACCATCCGGCCGCTGATCGATCACCTCTACAACGAGACCGCCTGGGTCGGCGAAGTGCAGGCCCAGGTCGCCGCCGCCATTGCCGAGAGCGGCCATGAGGGGCCGGCGACAGTCGGCCTGATCGGGCATGAGAAGGACGCGTCGAGCTATTACCTGCGCGCTTTCCCGCAATGGGACCTGGTCGATGTCGATCAGGTGGCCATGCTGTCGGCGACCGAGCTGCGGCAGCATTTCTTCGCTGACGATGCCGGCGGGGCCAACCTGCTGGAAGCCAATGTGCCGGGGGCCGTGTTCGAGACCCTGCAGGCCTTTCGCCGCACGGCCGCCTTCAGCCAGACGGCGGACGAGTGGCGGCACGTCGTCGACTACAGGAAGATTTGGGCCGCCGCCCCCTATCCGCCGACCTTCGTCACCGCCGACGCCGTGGTCGTGCATTCGGGCCATGTGCTGCTGATCAAGCGCCGCTCGCAGCCCGGCAAGGGGCTGTGGGCGCTGCCCGGCGGGTTCGTGAACCAGGACGAGACCCTGCTGGCCGCCGCCATCCGCGAGCTGCGCGAGGAGACGCGGCTGAAACTGCCCGAGCCCGTGTTGCGCGGGGGGCTGAAGGACCAGGCGGTGTTCGACTATCCCGACCGCTCGATGCGGGGGCGGACCATCACCCACGCCTTCCATTTCGATTTCCCGACCGGGCCGTTGCCGCCCGTGCGCGGCTCGGACGATGCGGCGCGGGCCAAATGGCTGCCGGTGGCCGAGGTGATGGGCATGCGCGGTCACCTCTTTGAGGACCACTACTTCATCCTCGAACGCTTCCTCGGCGCCAGCTGAGGAAGTCCTGGTTTGTCGCGTGACGGCCGCCTTCGGCTGTCACGCTTGGCCCGCCCAGGGGACAGACCCCGAGGCTTCCACCGACGCGAAGGAGCTTCCCGTCATGATCAATCCCATCCTCAATACCGACAGCTACAAGACCAGCCACTTCCTGCAGTATCCGCCCGGGACCGAGCGGGTGTTTTCCTATGTCGAGAGCCGCGGCGGCGACTATCCGAGCACCGTCTTCTTCGGGCTGCAGGCGATCCTGAAAGCCGAGTTCCAGACGCCGATCACGCGGGCGGATATCGACGAGGCGGAGGAGTTGCTCGGCGCTCACGGCATGCCGTTCAACCGGGCCGGCTGGGAGCGGATCGTCGATGGTCACGGCGGCTTTCTGCCGCTCGAGGTGCGGGCCGTGGCCGAGGGCTCGGTCGTGCCGGTGCATCAGCCGCTGATGACGGTGGTCAACACCGCCCCGACGCTGCCCTGGGTCACCAGCTATGCCGAAACCGCCCTGTTGCGGGTCTGGTATCCGATCACCGTTGCGACGATCAGCTATCATGTGCGCCAGATCATCAAGGCGGCGCTGGAGCGCACGGCCGACGATCCGATGGGCGAGCTGCCGTTCAAGCTGCACGACTTCGGGGCGCGGGGGGTGTCGAGCGAGCAGTCGGCGGCGATCGGTGGGCTGGCGCATCTGGTCAGCTTCCAGGGCAGCGACACCCTGTCGGCGATTGTCGGGGCCCGTCGCTGGTACCACGAGCCGATGGCCGGCTTCTCGATCCCGGCCGCCGAGCACAGCACCATCACCAGCTGGGGCCGCGAGCATGAGGCCGACGCCTACGCCAACATGGTCGCCTCGTTCGGCAAGCCAGGCGGCATCTACGCCGTGGTGTCAGACAGCTATGACCTCTATGCGGCCATCGCGCATCTGTGGGGCGAGGCCCTGAAGCAGCAGGTGATCGACAGCGGCGCCACCCTGGTGGTGCGGCCGGACAGCGGCGATCCGGTGACGGTGGTGGCCAAGACGCTTCAGCTCCTGGCCGAGCGGTTCGGGACGACGGTGAATTCGAAGGGGTTCAAGGTCTTGAACACCGTGCGGGTGATCCAGGGTGACGGGGTCAACCCGGTCAGCATCGCGGCGATCCTCGAGCGGATCACGGCGGATGGGTTCAGCGCCAGCAACATCGCCTTCGGCATGGGCGGGGCGCTGTTGCAGCAGCTCAACCGCGATACCCAGAAGTTCGCCTACAAGACCTCGGCGGCGCAGGTCGGCGGGGCGTGGCGGGATGTGTTCAAGGATCCGGTGACGGATACGGGCAAGCGGTCGAAGAAGGGGCTGTTGGGCCTGGCGCGGGACGAGGCCGGGTGGAAGACGGTGGCCGTCGATGGCGAGCGGTTCGCGCCGCTGGAGGGCGGGGAGAACCTGCTGGTTCCGGTGTTCCGGGATGGACAGCTGTTGCGGGATGTCAGCCTGGCGCAGGTGCGGGCGACGATGGCGAGCGCTGATTGACCTCCCTCCCCGAATGGGGAGGGCAGGCGCGCGTTGCGCGCCGGGTGGGGCAGTGGGTCACTGCCGCCGGCCGGTTCGTCTTCTCAAGGCTTGCTCGTTGAGGTCAGGGACCGACTTCCCCACCCGACGCGCGTAACCGCGCGTCTGCCCTCCCCGAAGGGGAGGGAGAGCTAAGCCTTTTTCACAAACTCGGTGCGCAGCACCAGGTCGCGGACCTTTTCGGCGCGGCATTCGATTTCGGCCGGATCGTCGGTCAGGCGGATGCCCTTGATCAGGGTGCCGCGCTTGAGCGTCACCCCGCCCGAGCCTTTGACCTTGAGATCCTTGACCAGGATGACGTTGTCACCGTCGGCCAGGAGGGTTCCATTGCTGTCGCGTACGTCCATGGCGGCGGCAGTAAAGGCCGCGGATGCGGCTGGCAAGGGCTCAGGGTGGGGATGGCCCGGGCGGCAGGGAGGGGGCCGCCGAGCCGTTGGTGTAACCCGGCAGATAGGCCCCGCCCTGGACTTCGAAGGCGTAGATGTAGGAGCCGTCGCACATGAACCGTGAGCCATTGACCCACCTGGCGGGCTTGAGCCGGTCGCGCAGGCCCGGCGCGTTGTCCAGGTCGGCGTCGATGGTGCTCAGGTCGGTGTTGGCGGTGAACTGCGGGGTGCGGCCGTAGTCGAGTTGCCCGGCATAGGTCACCTGGCCTTCGACGAGGTCGAAGCTGGGCGCGCCCAGGCAGAAGCTGGTGATCACCCGGCCCTGGCGGACGCCCATCAGCCGCCAGCGGCCCGGCGGCAGGGGGATGACGACGATGCCTTCGGTCTGGGTCTTGTTCTTGACGTTCAGGCCCATGCCGAAGCTGGTGGTCAGCAGGTCGGGCTTGCCATCGTCGAACCAGGCCGGGTAGCGCGGGTCAGGGCCCTCGCGGGAGAAGATCAGGATCGGTTCGCTCCTGAGTCCGACGAAGCGCTTGACCTTGATGACCAGCACGGTGGCGCCCTCGGGCACCTTGTCCCATTGATCCTTGGCGATCAGGGGGATGCCGGCCGGCGTCGGAAACTTCGGGGTCCGCAAGGACGGATACTCCGGCGGCCTGGCCGCCGCCTTCACGGCCGGCCAGTCGGCGTAGCCGCGAACGCGCAGGGGGAGCGGCAGCACGCCGTAAGCCTCCGGCTCGACGATCCAGCGGGCCCTGGCGTTGACGATCTCGTTGCCGAACCGGCGTGACAGCATCCCCTCGGGCGCGGCGGCGCCGACCATGGCCGCCAGCCGCTGGCGCTGGCCGTCCGGCGGCAGGGCGTCGAACGCCGCCGCCTCGGCCTGGGAGAGGACCATGACCGACCAGCCGGTCGCGACCATGCAGTTCTCGACGTTGGCCGCGAAGCCGCGATTCTGCACCTCGCCGTCGCGGCTTTCGTTGACCGCGGCCTCGACCAGCACGCCGAGCGCGCCGAACATCACGCCGGAGGCCAGGGTCGGGCCCCGCTTGCCCTGCACGGTGGTCGCCGCCTCCGCCAGGCAATAGTCGAGGGCCTTGTCGTGGAGCGTCAGGTCGGCGCCGGCGCGGTGGTAGTAGGCGGGGCCGGTCGTCGGCTGGGCGACGTCGGCGGCCGAGGCGCTCGCGGCGCCGACAACCAGGCTGAACGCCAGCGCGGCGGCGGACAACAATCGCATCGGAACTCCCCCCAGGACGGGGGGTTAATGCCAGCCTTCGCCGCCGGCCTCAAGCGCCGCCGGGTTCATCGGCCGGGCGACGAGGCCGGTCTGGGTCAGCCAGACCTCGTAGCGGGCCCCGTTGGCCATCGGCATGAAGGCGCCGCCGCCGTAGAAGCTGTCGACCATCGGGGCGTAGCGCTTGGACTTGCGGGCCATGGTCCACATGTCGATGTTGCCGGGCTCGGGGCCGAGGTCATAGACGCTGCGCGGGGCGGTGAGCTCGTCGGCGGTGCTTTCGTAGCGGCCGGACAGGCGGTCGAGCCGGTACTGGGTGTCGAGGCCCAGCACGTTGGCCCAGGGCTTCCATTTCAGCAGCCGGGCCTCGATGCGCCACTGGTCGCCATGCACCTGGTAGCGCTTGACCGAGCCGCCCGGCTCCGTAGCGGTGGCCGGGGTGGTCAGGGTGGCCTCGAACAGCTGAGGGCCGAGCTGGCGGGTCTCGATGGTGGCGACGGGGCGCTCGTAGGTCAGGCGCTGGTAGGTCTGCACGTCGAGGCCGGCCAGGGCGACGACGGCGCCGGCCGCCAGCAGGGCGCCGCCGATGGCCGTCCCGAGAAAACCGCCGACAAGCCGTCCGCCGAAGAAGCCGCCGAGGCCGCGCAACAGCACGATCGAGCCCAGCAGCGCCGAGGCCGCCGGCAGAATCCACCACCACCACACCATGCGCCGAACTCCCTTGCCCCCGGACGGGACGCCCGAAGGTTAACATGATCACGGATGTGCAATGCACGCCAGCCGGGATGGCTCCACGGTTGAATTGGCTCCGCATGGAGCGCTATTGGACCCATGCGTTTCGACGATCGTTTTCTGGAGGAGATCAAGTCGCGCGTCCGGCTGTCGGATGTGATCGGCAAGACCGTGAAGCTGAAGCGCCAGGGCCGGGAATTCGTCGGCCTCTCGCCGTTCACCAAGGAGCGGTCGCCCAGCTTCTTCGTCAACGACGACAAGGGTTTTTACCACGACTTCTCGAGCGGCAAGCACGGCGACCTGATCAGCTTCTTCCAGGAGACCGAGCGGCTGAGCTTCATGGAGGCGGTCGAGCGGCTGGCCTCCGAGGCCGGGGTGCCGCTGCCGGCCCCGGATCCGCAGGCGGCCGAGCAGGAGAAGAAGCGCCAGGGCTTGAGCGACTGGATGGACCTGGCCGCCGCCTGGTTCGAGGGCGAGCTGCGCCGGCCGCCGGGGCGGGAGGCGCGGGCCTATCTGGAGCGCCGGGGCCTGCCGGACACGGAGTGGAAACGGTTCGGATTGGGGTACGCGCCGGAGAGCCGCACGGCCCTGAAGGACTATCTGATCGCCAAGGGCGCCAAGCCCGGCGAACTGGTCGACGCCGGCCTGCTGATCGCGCCGGAAGAGGGCGGGGCGCCTTACGACCGGTTCCGCAACCGGATCATCTTCCCCATCGCCGACGCGCGCGGGCGGGTGGTGTCGTTCGGCGGCCGGGCGCTCGATCCCAATGCCCGGGCCAAGTACCTGAACGGCCCGGAGACCAGCCTCTTCCACAAGGGCCGGCTGCTGTACGGTCTGCCCGAGGCGCGCAAGCTGATGCATGCCGGCGGGGCCGATGCGCCGCTGGTGGTGGTCGAGGGCTATATGGACGCCATCGCCTGCCAGCGGGCCAACATCGCCGCGGTGGCGCCGCTGGGCACGGCGCTGACCGAGGACCAGATGGAGGTGCTGTGGCGGCTGCACCCCGAGCCGACCCTGAGCTTCGACGGCGACGCGGCCGGGCGGCGGGCGGCCAACAGCGCCATGGACCGGGCCCTGCCGCTGATCAAGCCGGGCAAGAGCTTCCGGTTCGCCATCGTGGTCGGCGGCAAGGACCCCGACGACGTGCTGCGCGAGCAGGGGCCGGCGGCGCTGAAGGCGCAGCTGACCGATACGACGCCGTTTGTGGAGCAGCTGTTCCACCGCGAGCGGGACCTGGAGCCGCTGGATACGCCCGAGCGTATTGCCGGGTTGAAGGTCAGATTGCGGAAACTGGCAGCGACCATTGCAGACCCAGACCTAAGCCAAGCGTATCGCGAAGACCTCTTGGGCCGCTTTGACGAGATGAGGGGCGTCAAAGTGTCGGCGTTCCAAAAGGGTTCTGTTGAAAGAGGTCCTTGGAGAGAGAGGGGCCCCTGGAGGGGAAGGCCGCAACAAGGCGGCATCGTCGGCCCGATCGGACCAGACAGTCAAACTAAAGACCTGGCCACTTTGAACCGCATTCTGCCTAAGCCGCTTACGGCAGCATTGGCGTATGCCGTGCTACAAGATCCCCATGTTCTGGACGACAAAGTAGAAGTTCTAAGCGCGCAAGGATTCTGCGACACGCGGCTGGCAGCACTGGCTGATCAGATGGTCCAGTTTCGCTTCGAACACGACCACATTGATGCGGTTTCGCTGCGGCGGCACTTGAGCTCACGGGGCCTTTCTGAGCACACAATCCAAGATCTTCAGAAGGCGGCGAAAATCGCGAATACACCCTTCCTTGCCGCAGGGGTTGATGCCAACTCCGCCCGATCCCTGTGGACGCGGGCTTACGAGTTAGTGGTCAAGCTGGGAACGCTCGAACGAGCCGTCGAGGGCGCTAAGCAGGACCTCGCGCGAGACAATGACAGCTCGACGCTAATGCGGTTGAAGACCGAACGCGACCTGCTCAAGCGGCTGGTCGACACCGGCGCTTGGAGCGACGAGGGCGAAGCGGCGGTCTGGCTCAATTAAGACCTGTCATCCTTCGGTCAGGCGAAGCCTGATCCGGAGGACCCACCCGCAAGCCTGGCTGCTGGCGTCAATGGGGTTGCGCGGGCGGCGGGGACGACGCAGGAAGGCCAGCTGGTTCCGCCCTGACGGTGGGTCCTCCGGATCGCTACGCGACCGAAGGATGACAGGTGTGAGGTGTCATGGCGGCGCGACACTTGCGCTCGTCATCTTCCAGAATTCGCAGCATCAGTTCGGGATCGGTGCGCAGGCTGGGCGGCTCGCCAAACCGCGCTTTCCAACGACGTTCGATCGCGGCGATCTGGCGGTCTCTGCGGGACATGGGGGAACTCCTGACGCGGTACAGGGTCCCCAAACGAGGTCAGGCAGCAACGGTTGCCATAAAACCGTGAAATATCAGTGTGTTAACCAAGGCGTGGCGTTGCGCCGGCAGAAGCCTGTCCCGCCGGCGCGCGCTACGCGGATCAGTCGAAGACGATGACCGAGCGGGCCAGTTCGCCGCGCTTGAGTTCCTCGAAGGCGTCGTTGACCTGGTCCAGCTTGATGCGGCGGCTGATCATCTGGTCGAGCTTCAGCTTGCCGGTCATGTAGAAGTCGACGAAGCGGGGCATGTCGACCGGAAAGCGGTTGGAGCCCATCAGGCTGCCCTGGATGCGCTTTTCGGCCAGGAAGTCGGCGCCGTGCAGTTCGATGTTCACGCCGACGGGGATCATGCCGATGACGTTGGCGGTGCCGCCGCGGGCCAGCATCTTGAAGGCCTGTTCGGTGGTCGCCTTCAGGCCGATGGCCTCGAAGCTGTGATCAACGCCGCCGCCGGTCATTTCCAGAACCTGGGCGACGGGGTTGCCTTGGCTGGCGTCGACGACGTCGGTGGCGCCGAATTCCTTGGCCAGGTTCAGCTTGGAGCCGTGCATGTCGATGGCGATAATGCGGCCGGCGCCGGCGATGGCCGCGCCGTTGACCGCCGCCAGGCCGACGCCGCCGCAGCCGATGACGGCCACCGTCTCGCCCGGGCGGACGTTGGAGGTGTGGATCACCGCGCCGACGCCGGTGGTGACGCTGCAGCCGATCAGGGCGGCGACGTCGAAGGGCATGTCCTTGCGGATGGCGACGCAGGCGTGTTCGTGGATCAGCATCTGCTCGGCGAACGAGCTGAGGTTGAGGAACTGGTTCATGGCCGGGGCGGCCGCGTCCTCACGGAACAGGCGCGGCGAGTCGCCCTTTTCGCGGCGCACGTCGCCGCTGATGCAGCGCGACAGGTGGCCGGTGACGCAATGATTGCAGTGGCCGCAGAAGGCCGACAGGCAGGTGATGACGTGATCGCCCGGCTTCACCGTGCGCACTTCGCTGCCGACCGCCTCGACGATGCCGGCGCTCTCGTGACCCAGAACGGCGGGGGCGGGGTGGGGGTATTTGCCTTCGACGAAGTGCAGGTCGGAGTGGCAAACGCCGGCGGCCTTGGTGCGGATCAGCACCTCATGCGGGCCGGGCTTGCTGATGGACACATCCTCGATCTGCAAGGGTTTGCCGACCTCGCGAAATACCGCCGCCTTCATGATGCTCTCCCGAACGATTGTTTGAGCGCACGTTATCGCTGTTCACTGTGAAAGCGGAAGGGGCGTTGTGGGGAAATCTCGACGAAGGGGCGCCGGGAGGATACCGTGTTTTCTAAAATAGGGGAGAAGACCATGACCCATGTGGGGATCGATCGTCGGAAGCTGCTCGTCCTGGGGGTCGGCGGGGCGGCGCTGGGCGCGGGCGCCGCGCAGGCGGCGGGAATGCAGGTCCCAACCAGCGAAGGCCCGGTGCAGGGATTGATCGGGGAAGCGGGCCTGCGGTTCCTGGGGATTCCCTATGCCGCGCCGCCGGTCGGCGAGCTGCGTTTTGCCCCGCCAAGGCCACCGGCCAAGCGCAACGGCGTGCTAAAGGCCGACGCGTTCGGCCATGCGGCGGTGCAGGCCAGCACCCCGGCGACCTCGGACACCGAACTGGGCCGCGCCCTGCAGGCGGTTTTCCCCTCGCAGAAGGATGTCGCGACCCAGAGCGAAGACTGCCTCTACCTCAACATCTGGACGACCGGCGTCAACGTCGGCGGCAAGGGATCGAAGCCGGTCATGGTCTGGCTGCACGGCGGCGGCTTTGCCTATGGCTCCGCCGCCTGGCCGATGTATGACGGCGCCAACCTGGCCAAAGGGGGCGATGTCGTCGTGGTCGGCATCAACCACCGGCTCAACGTCTTCGGCTACACCCACCTGCCGCAGGTCGAGGGCAGCGGCAACGCCGGCATGCTCGACATCGTCCAGGCGCTGAAATGGGTGAGGGCCAATATCGGCGCCTTTGGCGGCGATCCGGGCAACGTCACGATCTTCGGCGAGAGCGGCGGTGGGGCCAAGGTCAGCTACCTGATGGCCATGCCCAGCGCCAAAGGCCTGTTCCACCGCGCCGTGGTCCAGAGCGGCCCCGGCGTGAAGGCCGTACCCGCCGAGAGGGCCGATGCGCTGCGCAAGGCGCTGTACGCTGAGCTGGGCCTGGCCGACGGTGATGTGGCCGGCCTGCGGGCCACGGCCCCGGACCAGCTGCTCTCGGCCTCGGCGGCGGCGGAGAAGAAGATGCCAGGTGTCGGCTTCGACCGGGCCGGCTTCGCGCCGGTGGTCGATGGCAAGGTGCTGCCGCACCAGCCCTGGGATCCCAAGGCGCCGGATATCTCGGCCGACGTGCCGGTGCTGATCGGCATCAACAAGGACGAGATGACCCTGTTCATGGCCTCGGCCCCCTGGTTCGGCCGCCTGGACGAGGCGGGCTTGAAGGCGATGGCCACAGCCATCTTCAAGGACAAGGCCGATGCGGTGCTGGCCGCCCTGAAGGCCGATTTCCCGAACGAGACGCCGACCTATCTGGCCTGCCACCTCACGACCTATGGGCGGATGTTCGCCGGCAGCGTGCAGATCGCCGAGCGCAAGGCGGCGCAAGGGAAGGCGAAGGCCTACTTCTATCTGCTCGAGTGGGAGACGCCGGTCGGGCCGTTCAAGACCCCGCACACCCTGGAGATCCCGCTGGTCTTCGACAACGTCGAGACCAGCCGCCCGCTGCTCGGCCCCGGCCCGGCGCCGCAGGTGATGGCCAGGCAGATGAGCGCCGCCTGGGTCGCCTTCGCCAGGACCGGCGATCCCAACACGCCGGTGCTGCCGGCTTGGCCGGCCTATGAGGCGGGCAAGCGCTCGACCATGGTCTTCAACCAGACCAGCCGGGTGGTCGAAGACCCCTATGCGGCGACGCGTCAGGCTGTCACCTGACGCCGGCTGGCCTTGAAGCCTCAGGCTTTGCGGCTTAACCCGGCGCCATGCCGACCCAGAGCCTGTTCGCCACCCGCCTCTACCGCGCCGAGCTGTCCGACGAGCGGGGCTTCGAGCCCCTGCTCGAGGATCTTGCCGACGCCTGCGCCATGATGGCCGAGGAGGACGAGGCGGGCCGCGCCTGGTCGAAGGCCAACCGCTATCCCGGCTACACCTCCTACAGCTCGCCGGGGCCGCTGTGGACGCGGGCCAGCGCCTTCAGCGACCTGAAGACCCGGCTCGACCGCCATGCCCGCGCCTTCGCCATCGACCTGGGCCTCGACCTCGACGGCGGCAAGCTGCGGCTCGACAGTCTGTGGGTGAATGTCCTCAAGCCGGGCGGCGGCCACAGCGGCCATATCCATCCCCACAGCGTCATCAGCGGCACGACCTATGTGGAGGTGCCGCCCGGCGCCTCGGGCCTGAAACTGGAGGATCCGCGCCTGGCGATGATGATGGCCGCCCCCATGCGTCTGCCCGAGGCGCCACAGGACCAGCAGCCCTTCGTCTATGTGACGCCGCAGGCCGGCACGGTGCTGATGTGGGAAAGCTGGCTGCGCCATGAGGTGCCGGTCAATCTCGGCAAGACCGAGCGGGTGTCGATCAGCTTCAACTACGGCTGGCGCTGACAACACCGTTTTCTGAACGAACGATAACGCCGTCGTCCGAGATCGCGTTCAGCTTGGCTGATTCATGGTGGGCCCATGGAGCAACACCGCTCCGATTGGGAGGCTACCATGACCAAGACGAAGACCATCACCTACCTCGCCGGGTCCGCCCTCGCGGCCCTCGTCTGCGCCGCCGCCGGCAGCGCCTCGGCCGCCGACATCGACTGCCCGCTCAGTCAGGCCAAGCGGACCATCGTCAACCCGTTGCCGGGTGGCTGGTGGACGACGCCGCAGGTCAACAGCCTGTCGGACACCCGCATCGTCACCATCGGCGGCCAGCGGGCCCTGCAGTGCGTCTATGGCGACAGCGGCTCGATCCAGCGCCCGGCGCCGGTCGGCATGCTGTGCTCGACCAAGCCGGGTGGCTTCCGCTGCACCCCGCCGATCATCATCCTGCCGCCGTCGCCCCCGCCGTCCCCGCCGGTCACCTTCTCGACCGACATCGTCGTGGTGCCGCAGACCTATGAGGTCAACTTCGACAACGGCAACGTCGGCAGCGGGCCCGGCGCCGACCTGTGGTTCCAGGCCGTCACCTCGACCGAGCGCTATCTGACGCCGGTCAATGGCGCCAAGATCGCGGTCGGCGACCGCTCCAACCGGGGCCGGGACGGCTGTCGCGTGGCCAGCTACTCGACCGCCCGGGTGCCGCTCTCGGCCGTGCCGGTCGGCAGCTACATCTGCATGAAGACCAACCAGGGCCGCACCAGCCAGTTCCGGATGAACGCCATCACCGGCCTGGCCGTGAAGAACCTGGAGATGGGCTACACCACCTGGGCCAACTGATCATGGTCCGTGCCGAGGCGGTCCCGCGACCTAACCGTTGCGGGGCCGCACGCACATCTGGCGGCCCTCGTAGCGGTCGCCGACCAGGCTGCCGTCGCGGGCGGCGTCTTTGCGGGCCAGCTCGTAGGACCGGTTTTCGGTGATCGGCCGCTCGCCCTTGCCGCAGACTGGAACCTCGACCCGCTGGGCGTTCTCGCACTGGCAGATGTCGTAACCCTGGTCGATGCGGCTCGAGGAGCCGCGGCAAACCGGCGGACGGGACTCGCCTCCGACGTCGAGGCACATGATCCCCATCTTTGGATGGGTTGCGGAATCCGGCGCGGCGTTGACGGTCGAGCTGGCGCCGAAGGCCAGCAGGGCGGCGGCGGCGATAAACAGGGTGCGCATGGGGCGTTCCTCCACTTCGACAAGGATAACACCCGACAGGCGAATTTCGATGCGTCTACCAGCGCCGCCTGCCGCTGACGGTCTCGAAGAACAGGCGGAAATCGCCCATCAGGCTGAACAACGGATACTGAAAGGTGGCCGGCCGGTTTTTCTCGAACACGAAATGCCCGACCCAGGCAAAGCCATAGCCGACCAGCGGCGCGGCCGCGAAGAACCATGGATCGACCAGCACCCCGGCCAACAGCGCAGCGATCACCAGCCCCGTACCGACCACATGCAGCCGCCGGCTGACCGGGTTGGCGTGCTCGGTCATGTAGAAGGGGTAGAAGTCGTGGAAGGTGCGATAGCGCTCGCCGGCGGGACGTCTGGCCATGGCGGAATCATCGTCCGGGCGAGGGCGCTGGTCAAGAAATGGCCGCAACCTCTATGCCGGTCCTGCACCGAACGCTCAGCCTACGTTCAGAATTGATCGGTAAGGATGGGCGACATCACAAGCAACAAGAAGCGTCCGTCTCATGCCCGCGTCCGTTACCGAACTCCACATGATGGATACCTGGGTGTTCCGGCTGGCCGAGGCCGCCGACGCCAAGGCGCTGTTCGAGGAACTCCCTGAAACCCTGAAGGCCGGCGCCGAACTGCGCTGCGCGCTGACCGGCGCCGAGATCCGCACGCCCTCCGACGACGCGGCGGACTGGGTGCGGGGGCATGTGAAGGCGGCCTAGAGGCGGCGGTCTTCGTTGCTGTGCCAGATTTGAGCGACAGCGACGTCGGCTCCCTGGATTCGGTACTGGACGACATAGGCGCCACGACCGAACCAGATGACGAGCTCCCTGATTGCGGGATTGGCGGTCGGCCGGCCGCGACCGGGCGACTCGTCCAGAGTCGCGATGGCTTCCCGAATAAGCGTGCTGGCCCGCAAGGCCGCGTTGATGTCACGCTCGAGCAGGAAATCGACGAGCCGGTCGAGGTCGGCTTCCGCGCTTGGCAAGAGGTGAACCCGGTAGGTCACCCGTGTTCAGCCATCCGCGCCTGAATTTTGGCTTCGATCCGATCGAACACCTCATCGACCGTGTAGGCCTCGCCCGTCCGGTCGTACTCGGCCAGCCGCCTCAGAGACTCCGCCAACCGCTCATCTTCGGAAGGGACGGATATCGCGTCATCGACCAGGGAGAGCACATAGGCCTCCGGGGTCAGCCCGGCCGACCTGGCCGCGTCCGCCAGTTTTTCGGCGCGGTCCTTGTCCACGTGAATGTCGAAGCCGTCTGCCATGCCCGAAGGGTGATCCCGCGCGCTCGTACCGTCAAGAAAAACGCCCCGGAGGTCATCCGGGGCGTTTGTCGTTCTAGCTGTCCAGGAAGCTGCGCAGCTTCCGCGACCGGCTCGGATGCTTCAGCTTGCGAAGCGCCTTGGCCTCGATCTGACGGATCCGTTCGCGGGTCACCGAGAACTGCTGGCCGACCTCTTCAAGCGTGTGGTCGGTGTTCATGCCGATGCCGAAGCGCATGCGCAGCACGCGTTCCTCGCGCGGCGTCAGGGACGCCAGCACGCGGGTGGTGGTCTCGCGCAGGTTCGACTGGATGGCCGCGTCGATGGGCAGGATGGCGTTCTTGTCCTCGATGAAGTCGCCCAGGTGGCTGTCTTCCTCGTCGCCGATGGGCGTTTCGAGCGAAATCGGCTCCTTGGCGATCTTCAGGACCTTGCGCACCTTCTCCAGCGGCATGGCCAGCTTTTCGGCCAGCTCTTCCGGGGTCGGCTCGCGGCCGATCTCGTGCAGCATCTGGCGGCTGGTGCGGACAATCTTGTTGATCGTCTCGATCATGTGGACCGGGATACGGATGGTCCGCGCCTGGTCGGCGATCGAGCGGGTGATGGCCTGGCGAATCCACCAGGTGGCGTAGGTCGAGAACTTGTAGCCGCGACGGTACTCGAACTTGTCGACCGCCTTCATCAGGCCGATGTTGCCTTCCTGGATCAGGTCCAGGAACTGCAGGCCGCGGTTGGTGTACTTCTTGGCGATGGAGATCACGAGGCGCAGGTTGGCCTCGACCATTTCCTTCTTGGCCTGACGGGCCTCGCGCTCGCCCTTCTGCACGGTCTGGACGATGCGGCGGTAGTCGTCGATCGGCACGCCGGTCTCGGTGGCCAGGGCGGCCACTTCCTGACGGATGTCCGACACCGAGTTCACGTCGTTCTCGACGAACTTGGTCCAGCGAACGCCCAGCTGCTTGACGGTTTCCTGCCACTTGGGGTTCAGCTCCTGGCCGAAGTAGGCCTTGAGGAACTCGCCGCGGCTGATGCCATAGCTGTCGGCCAGGCGCAGCAGGCGGCCTTCCAGGGCCATCAGGCGCTTGTTGATCGCATAGAGCTGCTCGACCAGCGCCTCGATGCGGTTGTTGTTCAGCTTCAGGGTCTTCAGCTTGCCGACGATGGCGCTGGAGGCCTCGAGGTAGGCCTTGCGATCGGCGTCGGTGAGGTCCTCGCCGCGCAGGCGGCGCTCGACCAGCTTTTCCTGCAGGGGACGGAAGCCTTCGAACTCGCCGGCGATGCTGTCCAGGGTCTCCATGACGCTTTCGCGCAGTTCACCTTCCATGGCGCTGACGGTCGGACCGGCGCCGTCGTCGAAATCGTCGTCGTCGTCTTCGCCCTCGGGCTTCTCTTCGCCCTCGGCCTTTTCCTCAGGCTCGGCGGCATCGCCGTCTTCGGACGGTACGATGGGCGGGGCGGCCGGGAACATGACGCCGTAGGTGCCTTCGAGGTCGATGACCTCGCGCAGCAGGATGCGGCCGCTGCCCAGTTCCTCGCGCCAGACCATGATGGCCTCGAAGGTCAGGGCGCTTTCGCACAGGCCGCGGATCATGGCGTCGCGGCCGGCCTCGATGCGCTTGGCGATGGCGATTTCGCCCTCGCGGCTCAGCAGTTCGACGCTGCCCATCTCGCGCAGGTACATGCGGACCGGGTCGTCGGTGCGGTCGTAGGCGGCCTTGGTCTCAGCCTCGGTGGTGATCGAGGTTTCTTCGCGGTTGGCGACCGCGCCGCCTTCGCCTTCGCCGGCGTCTTCTTCCGCTTCGACGACGTTGACGCCCATTTCCGACAGCATGGCCAGGGTGTCTTCGATGGCGTCGGGGCTGACCTCTTCCGAAGGCAGCACCTTGTTCAGCTCGTCCATGGTGACGTAGCCGCGGGCCTTGGCCTGCTTGATGAACTTCTTGACGCCGGCATCGGTCAGGTCGAGCAGCGGGCCGTCAGCGGCGGGGGCTTCGGCGGGCTCTTGCGGCTCGGCGGTGGTGTTGCTCATCAATGTCTCCAATAGCGTCGCTGGACCCGGGGCGTGGGCCGCGCCGCTTAAGAAATTCCTGTGCGTCGATCACTCAGGGTTCGACCGGGCCGAAAGGTTCCTGCAAACGCCGCACAAGACCGTGTCAAAACGTCGCAGTTTCAGGCCAGGGTCGCCATGCAAAATCGCTCCGCGAGGTTGCCCTCCTCGGAGTCGATGGCGTTCCGGGCGCTTCGCGACGGCTTGTTCGGCCGAGGGATGAGCGTTCCCAGGGACCAGACGGGCGGCGACTGAAGACATCATTTTCGAGCTGAGGGCGCGCGCTACGGCGGCCCGGTCGATGTCGGTCACAACCTGTGTTGATCCACAGGGGGCAAATGGCGGTCCCGCCCCCTGGAGTCAAGGGCGGTATCCCGCGCAGGCGGATGAAATGTCAGGGTTATTCGCCCGCTGTCCACAGGCAGCCCCTATCGAAGCGACCCACCATTATACCGCGCGCTTGGGCGGGAAGGGGCGAAGGGGGGGCGTGGACGTTGAAAATACTGGCGGACCCGTGGCCGGAAGGTTGGTCCGGGCGGCTGTGATGTAGCCCGGCGGGTAGGCCCACCGTAGGTTGGTCGTCAGGAATTGTGGGCCGGATTGTCGTCGGCGGACCCACGGCGGCGCGTGTCGCCGGAATTCGCCCGTACAGGGCCGGAAAACCTCGCAAAATGAATATGTCTAGACATATTCATCGAGCCTGGCCGAGCTGAAAGGCTAGTTCTGCCCTTGAGCCCGGCGCAGGCCCACCGACTTGGCGTCGATGACGTCGGCCTTGGCCAGCTTCCTGGTCGTCGCGCCGGTGTCGTGACCTTGCGCGGCCAGCAGGCCGTCGAGGCGGGCCTTGGAGGCCTTGAACCGGGCGACGTCGGCGCCGCTGAGGATCGAACCGGTCGGCACCTTGGCCCCGATCGGATTGACGCGGGCATTCTTGAAGAAGATTTCGTAGTGAAGGTGCGGGCCGGTCGAGGCGCCGGTCGAACCGACGTAGCCGATCACCTGGCCCTGGCTGACGTGGACGCCCGGACGGATGCCCTTGGCGTAGCGCGACATGTGGCCATAGCCGGTAGCGTAGCCGCCGGCGTGCTTGATCTTCACCCAGTTGCCGTAGCCGCCGTAACGGCCGGCCATCTCGATGACGCCGTCGCCGGCCGCCAGGATCGGGGTGCCGGTGCCCGCCCCGAAGTCGATGCCCTGGTGCATGCGGCTGTAGCCGAGGATCGGGTGGCGGCGCATGCCGAACTTGCTGGTGATGCGGGCGCCGTCGACGGGCGTGCGCAGCAGGGCGCTTTTGATGTTCTTGCCGAGGTCGTCGAAGAACTGGACTTTACCGTCGGTGCGGGTGAAGCCGTAGAACTTCATGCCCTTCACCTGGGCGTACTGAAGGTCGCCGGCCTCGATGGTGCGGCCGCTGTCGGTGACCTTGCGGTCGAACACCAGGCAGAACTCATCGCCTTCCTTGATGTCGCGGCTGAAGTCGATCTTGTGGCTGAACAGCTTGGCGGCCTGGCTGACGATGGCCGAGTTGGCGCCGACGGTGCTGGCGCTCTCATGGAAGCTGCCGTGCATCTCGCCGCAGGCGACGGTGGTCTCGTCACGGACTTCCTCGGCCAGTTCGCGAAGCCGAAGCGCGCCGTCGAAGGTGCGCGAGACGGTGATGGTCTTGGCCTGGCCGGTACGCATCGACAGGCCGATCAGGCGGGCCGGGCCACGCTGGTTCTGCGGCCTGGCGACGGAGGCGATGAAGTCCATGCCGGCGCGGATGTTGACGGTGTCGACGACGCTGGACAGCGTCTTGATGACGGCGCGGGCGTCGGCCTCGCCGACTCCGGCCCGCTGCACGGCGTCTTCCAGGGTCTCGCCGGGGCGAACCTCGACGGCGATGCTCTCACCGCGGTTGAAGCCGGGCAGGGCTTCAGCCTGGGCGAAGGCCATGTGCTGCAGGGCCGCGAAGGCGGCGGGATCCATCGGCGGTGTGATGGAGGTCTCGGCGGGCTCGCCCATCCGCCAGGCCAGCGCCAGAACCGCGAAGCCGGCGATGCCGACAAACAGCTTGGGCGCGATGCGGGTGGTCGGGCGTCGCGGATCGAATTCTTGCATTCATTCCCCCGTCGCGGGCCGCTCCTTGGTTAAGGATTGGCCGGTCGCTTCAGAATGGTACGGCTGGGACGCCCCCCAGCAATTCTAGGGCCGGTTTCTGCCGACCCGCCCGGTAAGAGGCAAGCAATATTCGATGCTTCGGGCCATTTGTCACGTCGATGGTTAACAAAGGGGCGTCGGTTCGGCCTCTCAGAGGAGGTCGAGCACCGTCTCCTGCGGCCGGCAAAGCGCCGCCCCCTTGGGCGTAACGACGATCGGGCGGTTCACCAGGATCGGATCGCGGACCATGGCGTCGAGAATCGCCTCCTCGGAAGCGTCGGCTTTGGTCAGGCCCAGCGCCTCGGCCTCGGTGCCCCGTTCGCGCAGGATGTCCCTGGCCGCGGCGCCCATGGTCGCCAGCAGTTGCTTCAGCTGCGGCTTGCTCCAGCCGGCCTTGAGGTACTCGACGACGGTCGGTTCGATTCCCCGCTCGCGCAGCAGCTCGATGGTCTTGCGCGAGGTGCCGCAGGCCGGGTTGTGAAAGACGGTGACGGTCGGGTCGGCCATGGCGTTCAGCTCTGCTCCGGGTTGGGGGGCGGGCGGCGCTCATACCAACCGCGGCTGCGGTTGACGAGGGCGGCGACCGACAGCATCACCGGCACCTCGATCAGCACCCCGACGACGGTCGCCAGCGCCGCCCCGGACTTCAGGCCGAACAGGCTGATGGCGGCGGCCACCGCCAGTTCGAAGAAGTTGCTGGCCCCGATCAGGGCCGACGGCCCGGCCACCTGGTGCGTCTCGCCGACCGCCCGGTTCAGCACATAGGCGAGGCCGGCGTTGAAATAGACCTGGATCAGGATCGGCACGGCCAGGATGGCGATGACCAGCGGCTGGGCGAGGATCTGCGGCCCCTGGAATCCGAACAGCAGCACCAGGGTGGCCAGCAGGGCGGCCATCGAGGCCGGTTGCAGCCGGCGCAGGGCGCCGTCCAGCGCCTCCGGACCCTTGGCCAGAAGGAGGCGGCGGATCAGCTGGGCCGCCGCCGCCGGGACCACGACGTAGAGCAGCACGGACAGGGCCAGGGTCTCGAAGGGCACGCTGATTGAGGCCAGGCCCAGCAGCAGGGCGACGATGGGCCCGAAGGCGACCAGCATGATGACGTCGTTGAGCGCCACCTGGCTGAGGGTGAAGTGCGGCTCGCCCTTCACCAGCTGGCTCCAGACGAAGACCATGGCGGTGCAGGGGGCGGCGGCCAGCAGGATCAGGCCGGCGATGTAGCTGTCGATCTGGCCGGTGGGCAAAAGGGGCCGAAACAGCAGGCTGATAAACAGCCAGGCCAGCAGCGCCATGGAGAAGGGTTTGACCGCCCAGTTGATCAGCAGGGTCACCGATATGCCGCGCCAGTGGCGGCCGACCTGGCCGAGGGCCGCCAGGGCGATGCGCAGCAGCATCGGGATGATCATCAGCCAGACCAGACCGGCGACGGGCAGGTTGACCCTGGCGACTTCCATCGCCGACAGGGCGTCGAACAGGCCAGGGAAGGCGGCGCCGAGGGCGATGCCGGCGACGATGCACAGGGCCACCCAGAGGGTCAGGAAGCGCTCGAACAGGCTCATGTTCAGCAGGCCTTCGAGCCGCAGGCCCCGGCCTGGGCGGCGGCGATGGCGGGCGCGCAGATGGCCGGCTCGCCGCCGCAGCAGTCTTCCATCAGGAAGGCCAGCAGCCCGCTCATCGCCTCATAGTCGGCGCGGTAGATCATCGACCGGCCGTCGCGGCGCGAGGCGGCGAGGCCGGCCTGGGTCAGGATGGTCAGGTTGGAGGACAGGGTGTTGGCCAGCATGCCGGTCGCCCGTCCGATGTCGCCGGCGGCCATGCCGGCCGGTCCGGCCCGGACCAGCAGGCGGAAGATGGCCAGCCGTCCCGGATGGGCCAGGGCGGAGAGGGCGGAGACGGCGTCGGTCGATTCCATGTTTCCAGAATAGCCGAAATCCGCGAGCCCGGCGAGGCCGGACTCGCGGCGGGTCTCAGCCACAGCAGGCGCCGGCCGTGGCGGCGGGGGCCGGCGTGTCGCGCGGTTCGTCCTCGCCGTAGCGGGTCGCTTCGCCAAGGGTGTGGAAGGTCTCCCAGCGCACGCCCGACGGATCGACGACCCAGCTCTTGTCGGACTTTGCGTAGCAGCAGGTGGTGGCTTCCTGGTCGAGGGTGGTCTTGCCGGCCGCCTTCAGCCGGTTGGCGATCTCGGCCAGTTCGGCGGCGCTGTCGGCCTGGACGCCGACATGGTCGATGCCGGCCAGTCGTCCGCGTTGCGAGATGGCGAGGTTCACGCGCGGATCGTCCAGCATCCACTTGGCGTAGTCGGGTTTCACCACCGCCGGCTCGGCGCCGAACAGGGTGGAGTAGAAGCCGATGGACCGGTTCAGGTCCTCGACGGCGATATGCAGGTGCAGGCGTTTCATGGACATCTCCATATTTCTATAATTCCGGAAATATGGAATCAATGGGTTTGTGTCAAGCACCGTCGCAACGGCCGGCGGCCTACCAGCGCACGATGGCCTTGCCGGTGACGCCGGTTGAGCCGCTGAGGTTCCAGGCCATGGACGGGGTCGGCGCCGGCCAACTGCGTTCGACGCCCTTGGGCCAAGCCTCCAAGATCGTTCCGTAGTCGATCTCGGCCGATCCGGCGCCGGCTTTGGCGGGACGGAAGCTGATCACCAGTGGTCGGTCCGCGCCGGCCCATCGCAGTTTGTGAACCTCACCAGGCGCGGTCAGCCAATTGGTCGGCCGGCCCTGGACGGTGACGTCCTTCACCACAGCGCTGAGCTTGATGTTCAGCCTGGCAATGCGGGCCCCAGGCGGCGACGTGAGGACCACAATGACCCGTCCATCCGGTCCGATGCGGCTGGTAAGGGTCGGTTTCATGACGGGGACCGGATCGGCGGATCGGACAAACACTGGCTGGTCGTACAGTGGCGGCAGGCTGGCCCGCTGCAACAGTTTGGTGCTGATGGTGATGCCGGCCGCGGTGGGATCGCTATTGTCCTTGAAGATCGACAGGCCTCCACCGCCCTGAATCTGGTAGGCGGTCCAAGCGTTCCCCGAATGACTGTCGCTCACGTAGACGACGCTGTCGGCGGGAGGGTAGCGTTCGGTCCAAGGGTCAGAGGTGGCCCAGACCGCGCCGATAGCGCCCCCGACCGCCGTCAGGACGATCCCAAAGAAGGTCCAGGCTCGCGTTCGGCCATACTCACCCACCGGCTGGGCCAGCGGCCACAGTACGAACAGCGCCAACAGGGCGAAGAGGCCGAGCAGGGCCGGGAAGTCGAGGCCCTGGGCGGTCAGGTGGACATAGACCCCCAGCCAGCCACAGACGACGGCCGCCAGCACGGCAAGCAAGGAGGTCGAGCGGCCGTCCGCGCCCCAGCGGCTGACCGCCGCGCCAAGGGCGGCCAGGGTCAGGGGCCAAGCGACCAGGAAGGCGACCTGGGGCACGAAGGCCTGCAGCAGGGTGGCGAGGACGAAGCCGAAGCAGAGCACCCCGGCCCAGGCGGCATTGATCGGCAGCGGCGCTTTGCGGACCAGGAACAACAGCCCCGCCCCGACGCCGAGACCCAGGCCGACCGGATCGAAGCCACCGGCCAGGCTGGAGGCGGCGCCGATCAGGACGCAGAGCAGGGGCGTCACCCAGCGGCGGCTCGCGGTCTTGCCGGCCAGCTGAGTACCGATCAGGGCGGCGGCCAGGCCGATGGCGAAGATGGCCGCCTCCCACACCGGCCAGACGGCCAGCAGCGGGCGCTGCTCGACGAAGCCGAAGCCGACGCCAGTCCAGCGACGGACCACGTGCAGCAGCAGGGCGGCCAGCAAGGTCGTGGCCAGGGCGATGGTCGCGCCCTTCAGCCCATCCTGCCAGCGCAGCCGCTCGCCGGCCGCCTTGGCCCGCCGGCCGGCGAGGATCAGCAGGCCGCCGGCGAGGGCCAGGACCAGCCAGCCCATGATCGGCGGATAGGCCAGGATGTGGTCGCCAAAGGTCTGGCTGTAGACCGCGCTGGGGGCCTTCTTCGGCAGGGTCTTGTCGAAGGCGAAGGTCCGGGTGGCGGCCAGCACCTGCTCGCCCATCGACTGCACCGCGCCCGGATCGAGGTTGGCCACCGTCGAGGTCGGGGAATGGTAGTCGAACTGGCGGCCGATGAAGGCGAAGTTCAGGCCGGTCAGGCCCAGCCGCTTGGGCACCGAGAAGTCGGTGTCGTTGGGCATCTTCTCGTAGAGGAAGACGGCCAGGGCGCTGCTGATCGGGCCCTTGGCGGTTTCCCTGTAGCGGGCGATCAGGTCGCCGTTGTCGGCGCCGGTCTCGAACATGTTGGCCCGGCCGCCGCCGCCGCGCGCCTCCATGTTGATGATCAGGCCGGTGCGTTTGGCGAGGGGATGCTGGCCGAAGAAGGCTTCGGCGCCGCTGAGGCCCCATTCCTCGCCGTCGGTGAACAGGACGATGACGTCGCGGGCCGGCGCGGCGCCGGCTTTCAGGGCGCGGATGACCTCCAGCGTCGCGGCGACGCCGGTGGCGTCGTCGGCGGCGCCGGGCGAGCCGGGCACGCTGTCATAGTGGCTCATCAGCACCAGGGCGGGCGCGGCGCGGTTCTTGCCCGGCAGCACGCCAATCAGGTTCTGCACCCGGGCGCCGGCGACCCAGTCGGGGCGGTCGGCCGAGGTGCTGACGACGTCGGTGTCCTGCACGGTGGGCGAGAGGCCCAGCTGCGTCATGCGGCCGAGCAGATAGTCGCGCACCCTGGCATTGGCCGGCGAGGCGACGGGGTGGGGTTCGCGGGCGATGACGGCGATGTCGCGCAGGGCGCGTTCGGCCGAGAACTGGTCGGCCGGCGCCGAGGCCGGCGCGGCCCTGGGCGTGATCGTCCCCTGCCAGGCCAGCAAGCCGGCGCCGAGCAGCGCCAGCGCCAGCCAGCCGTTGCGCATCCAGTCCTTGCCCATCGCCCGTTCCCCGTTTTCCGCAGGGGGCCATGCGGCGCCGGCCGGCGCAAGAGGCGTTGCGAAGCGGCGCCTGGCGGGGTCAGATGGGGCATGGGGGCAAGTTCGAATCCTGTGGCGGTCTGGGGTGTGGCGGTCTGCGGCCTGTTGCTGCTCGGCGCCGCGCCGGCTCCCAGGGTGGTCAACGCCGACTGGCTGGAAAAGCCGAGCGGTGAGGCGGTCGGCCGGGTCTATCCAGACGCGGCGCTGCGGCGCGGCGAGAACGGCCGGGTGGTCATCAGCTGCACCGCCAGGGTCGATGGAACCCTGGGCGACTGCCAGCTGGTGTCGGAGGATCCGCCCGGTTTCGGCTTCGGCAAGGCGGCCATGTCGCTGACCGGCGGGATGCGGATGCGGCCCCGGACCGTCAACGGCGAGCCGGTGAACAGCCCGGTGCGCATTCCCCTGGCCTTCACGGCCAGTCAGGGACCGAGCACAGCGGGGATCGCCTGGGAGGATCGCCTGACCTGCGTCGGCGAGGTGCTCGATGACGTCGAGGGCCGCGCCATCGCCTGGCCGCCCGGCCAGGAGACCGACTGGTACGGCCTCTATGTCACGGCCGGGTTGCGCGAGCAGAACCTGTCGGCCGACGCGCTGCTGCGACAGTTGCAGGGCCGGCTGGCCAGCGCCGCCAGGCAACGGCGGCCGGCGGTGCGGTCGCCGGGCCTGGTGGTCTGTCGCCGTCTGCTCGAGGAGGGCGGCCGATGAGGCGGGCGGCGGTCATCGCCCTGGCGATGCTGGCGCTGAGCGCCTGCGGCAAGCCCCCGTCCGGTCCGCCGACGGCCGGCTCGACCGAGGACTGCCTGGCCTGGGCCATGGCCGAGCACGCCGCCGCGCCGGAGCTGTTCCAGAACCGCTACCGTCTCGGTGAGTTGCTCAAGGATCATTTCGAGGCCGGTCGCATGGCCGGGCAGCGGCCCGCGGCCATCATCGCCCGGCAGCGGGAGCTGCTGCGGTTCAGCAAGAACCGGCCGGCGCGGGACGACGACTATGAAACCCGGCCCCATTGCCTGGAGCGGTTCACCCTTCCCGAACCGGTGGAGCCGGCGCCGGAAACGGAAAACGCCCGCCGGTAAGGGCGGGCGTCTCCAGACTTCAAACGTGAAGGCCGATCAGGCGGCGACCACGGCGTCCTGCGGATCGCGCAGCACATAGCCGCGGCCCCAGACGGTTTCGATGTGGTGCTGGCCGCCGCTGGCCGTGGCCAGTTTCTTGCGCAGCTTGCAGATGAAAACGTCGATGATCTTCAGCTCCGGCTCGTCCATGCCGCCGTAGAGGTGGTTGAGGAACATCTCCTTGGTCAGGGTCGTGCCCTTGCGCAGGGAGAGCAGCTCCAGCATCTGGTATTCCTTGCCGGTCAGGTGGACGCGGCTGCCGGCCACTTCGACCGTCTTGGCGTCCAGGTTGACCGCGATCTCGCCGGTGTTGATGACCGCCTGGGCGTGGCCCTTGGAGCGACGGACCACCGCATGGATGCGGGCGACCATCTCGTCCTTGTGGAAGGGCTTGGTCATGTAGTCGTCGGCGCCGCCGCCGAGCGTCTTGACCTTGGTGTCGATCTCGGCCGAACCCGAGAGGATCATGATCGGGGTGTTGATCTTGCCGTTGCGCAGGGTGCGCAGGACATCCATGCCGCTCATGTCGGGCAGGTTGAGGTCCAGCAGGATGAGGTCGTAGTCGTAGATCTTGCCCAGATCGACGCCTTCCTCGCCCAGGTCCGTCGTGTAGACGTTGAACCCTTCGGACTTGAGCATGAGTTCGATCGTTTGCGCCGTGGCGCTGTCGTCCTCGATCAGCAGAACCCGCATCAAATTTCTCCCCGCGCCCAGCGGCCCGTAAAAATCTTGCACCGGGCGGAATCCGCCGCCCTTGCCCGCCGTTAACTTCCGGCGAGGTCGGTTTAAGACTGGTTAATGGTGAACGGCCCGTTGGAAAGAATCGTTAAGCTGATTTGCGAATCGGGGGCAACCGGGTGATTCCGCAACACGACTCAGACCGGGGATGACTCTTTCGTGATGGGCCGTTCGAGGGTCTCAAAACCCTTGTGGCACGGCGGTTGGGCGAGGTTGTGGCGCCAAAGACTCACGAACCGGCCGCGTCGCTTTGACTCAATTGGGCCGGCGACCGGATGTCGCGGGAAAAATTAAGGGGTCAGGCCGCCGGCTTGGGAAACACGCCGGCCCGCCAGAGGGAGGAAGCCGGGCTCTTGCCGATCTTCTCGCCGATCCAGCCGGCGGTTTCGATCAGGCCGTTAAGATCGAGGCCGGTTTCGAAGCCGGCGCGCTCCAGCATGTAGACGAGATCCTCGGTGCCGATGTTGCCGGTGGCGTTAGGGGCGAAGGGGCAGCCGCCGAGGCCGCCGACCGAGGCGTCCAGCACATCGACCCCGGCCTCGACGCCGGCGAAGGCGTTGGCCAGGCCGGTGTTGCGGGTGTCGTGGAAGTGCAGGCGCAGCTTGGTGTCGCCGACGACGTGGCGGACGGCCTCGACGCGCTTCTTCACCGTCCAGGGGTCGGCGACTCCGATCGTGTCGGCCAGGGCAATCTCGTCGACGCCGAGCGCCGCGCCGGCCCGGGCGATGGAGACGACGGTGTCGAGCGCCACCTCGCCCTCGAAGGGGCAGCCGAAGGCGACCGAGATGGTCAGGCTGATGGGCGGGCCGCCGCTCGCGTTCTTGCTGGCGACGATGGCCGAGAGGGTGTCGACCTGCTGGGAGACGTTGGCGGCCTGGTTGCGGATGCCGAACTCGTCGCTGGCGCAGACCACGACGTTGGCCTCGTCGCAGGCGGCGGCGACGCAGCGGTCCCAGCCGCGCTCGTTGAGCACCAGGCCGATCCGCGAGCGCCGGGCGTCGGCGGGCAGGGCGGCCATGATCTCCTCGGCGCCGGCCATCTGAGGCACGCGCTTGGGATTGACGAAGCTGACCACCTCTTGGCGTCTGACGCCGCAGGCTTCCAGCCGGGTGATCAGCTCGACCTTGTCGGCGACTTCGAGAATGGCCTTCTCGTTCTGCAGCCCGTCGCGGGCGCCGACTTCGACGATCTCGATCAGGCGGCTCATTGGTCTTCGTCCTTCAAAGCGTCACTGTTTTTCGGCGCGGCCAGTTCGCGGGAGGCGGGGGTGGCGGCGGCCGGCTGGCGGGCCAGGTCGGTCGCCCTGGGCAGGCCCCGATAGATGGTCAGGTCCATCTCGTCACCCTTGGCGTAGTTGAAGCCCTTCAGCCGGGTGATCGGATCGACCGGCACGCCGCGCGCCTGCATCAGCGCCAGGAATTCCTTCTGCTCCCGCTGTTCGACGATGGCGGGGCGGCCCTCAGCCAGGGCCCGCACGGCATCGGCGGGGCCGCCGAGGCCGGTGCGGGTGCCGAGCGCGAAGACCAGGCTGGGCTCGGAATAGCCGGCCGTCTCGATGGGGCCGGGGGTGCGGCCCACCTGCGGATCGAGGCCGGTGCGCTTCAGGGCCATGGCCAGGCGCGGGGCCAGCCACAGGGGCTCCAGCCGGGGCATCAGCTGGCCGACCAGCAGGGCGTGGCCGAGGGCGGCGACGACGCCGACGGCCAGCACCGTCCGCAGGTTGCCCTGCCGGTAGATCATCACCCCGGCGACGACGGCGACGGCGAGGAAGACGGCGGCGGTCAGGATGGTCCAGACCAGGTCCGGGGCGTCGCCAAATTCGCTCATGCCGTAGATGGCGACGGCGGCGAGGAGGAGGCTGGCCAGGCTGAGCAGGGCGACCCCGGCGATGCGGCTCCAGAGCTGCGGCGCGGCCATGACGGCGGCGGCGATCAGCCAGTAGGCGGCCGCATGGGCCGGCAGGGTGTAGTGGGGCAGCTTGGTCGGCAGGATCTCGAACAGCAGCCAGGTGGGGATCAGCCAGCAGAGGGCGAAGCGGACGCCCGGCTCGCTGCGCTGCTTCCAGGCCAGCATGACGGCGGCGGGGGCCAGCAGGATCCACGGGAACATCGTTAGGATCGACGCCATCACATGGTAGCCGATCGGCCCGCCGTGCCGCTCGTGGCCGCCGACCAGCTTGGGGGCCAGGTCGCCGCCGATGGCCGAGCCCCAGAAGGCCCCGTCGGTCGAGACGGTGATGGCCAGGGCCCAGGGTCCGCAGATGGCCAGGATCAGCACCAGCCCCCAGCCCCAGCCGATGTCCTTCATCCAGCGAGCCTGGCGGTCGGAGGCCCAGAGGGCGGCGAGGGTCAGCAGCAGGACCATCAGCACGACGGGCCCCTTGACCAGAATGCCTATGGCGATGGCGACCCAGAGGACCAGCTTGGTGGGTCGCCCCAGCGGGGGGGCGCCGGCCCGGTGGGCGGCGTACATCCGGGCCAGCGCCGCCAGGGCGACGGTGGTGCAGGCGGCCAGCACCGAGTCGGTCTTGGCGATGAAGGCCTCGGTGCTGAGCAGGAAGCCCGAGCCGAACATGGCCCCGGCCAGCATGGCGGTGCGGTCGTTCCAGAAGGCGCGGGCCCCCCAGGCGCAAGCCAGGGCGGCCAGCATGGCCCCCAGCAGCGAGGGCAGGCGGTAGGGCCAGATGTCGCGGTTCTCGACGTCGGAGAACAGGGCGACGCTGGCCGCCTGCATCCAGTGGATGCCGACCGGCTTCTTGTCGCGGGTGCGGTCCTGGAAGTTGATGGCGACGTAGTCGTCGCTCTCCAGCATCTGGGCCGTGGCCTGGCTGAAGCGGGCCTCGTCGCGGTCGATGGGCGGCATGGCCATCAGGCCGGGCAGGCCGCACAGCAAGGCGATGAAGGCCGCGACCAGCGGGCCGCGCCAGCCCTTGGCCAGCATGTCCAGACGGGATTCGAGGCTCATGGATGGGTTGATAGCATTGGCGATTGTTCCTGACCTACTGTCTTCCCGTGGCGCGGGGCGGGTGAAAATGGGGATTCTCCCTTCCCCTCGAGGGGGAAGGGCCGGGGATGGGGTGTTCGCGCCGGCCCGAAAGCGAAGGTGAAAGAGGGCGCCGACGCCTCTCGCGCCCTTCCGGCGGCATCGCGCGAACACCCCCACCCAACCCTCCCCCCTCGAGGGGGAGGGCTTTGATCGCGCTCTACGGGATGGGAACCGATTTCCACTTCCGTCAAACCCGCTCTATTAGGGGCCTATGAGCACCCCTGACTATTCGATCGTCGTGCCCGTCTATGACGAAGGCGAGGCCGCCCCGTTGCTGGCCCGGGAAATCGCCGCCGCGTTCGGCGACCGGTCCTACGAGCTGATCTTCGTCAATGACGCCAGCAAGGACGACACCCAGGCCCGGCTGACGGCGCTGAAGGGCGAGATCCCGCAGCTGCGGGTGCTGGCCCACCGCAAGAACAGCGGCCAGAGCCGGGCCATCCGTTCGGGCATCCTGGAAGCCAGGGCCCCGATCATTGTCACCCTCGACGGCGACGGTCAGAACGACCCGGCCGACGCGCCGCGTCTGGCCGAGCGGCTGAAGGCCTCGCCCAAAGAGCTGGCCCTGGTCGGCGGCGAGCGGGTCAAGCGGCAGGACAGTGAGGCCAAGCGCTGGGCCAGCCGCTGGGCCAACCGTATCCGCCGGCGGCTGCTCAACGACAATTGCAATGACACCGGCTGCGGGCTGAAGGCCTTCCGGCGCGAGGCGTTTCTGCGGCTCCCCTATTTCGATCACATCCACCGCTACCTGCCGGCCCTGATGCTGCGCGAGGGCTATGAGGTGGCGTTCGAGCCGGTCAACCATCGCCACCGCGAGACGGGGGTCTCGAAATACAACAACTGGGGCCGGCTGAAGGCCTCGGTCAGCGACCTGCTGGGCGTCATGTGGCTCAATACCCGGGCGCGCAATCCGCTGGGCGTCGACGAGGTCTAGGGACGCTTCGGGGCGGTTTGTTCGGCCGAAGCGATTATAGCACGGACGGCGGCCGGCTGAGCGGGCTGTTTTCGTGTTTTTTCAACCACTTGAGACCTGCTCGAAAGTGGTGCGAAACCGTCCGGAAGGTCGTCCCGGACCCTCCTCTGGACCTACCCGAACCCCTATCGAACCCATGACCGCGGGCAGGACGAGGGATCGCCAGGCGCGTCGGATGGGGCGGCGAGGCCGTTTGGCCGATGAATATGTCTAGACATATGCCCTGAGGGCCGGGCTTGACCTTGATCTACAAATGTAGCCTCATTGATTTAAGCCTGTAGTCTGGAGGTCTTCCCATGCGCGCCGCCATCCTCATCCTGCCCCTCGTCCTGCTGGCCGCCTGCGACGGCAAGGCGGCGGGGGAGCGCTACAAGGCGCGGGCGGCGGCGATCGATCCGCCGAAGCTGTGGTCGGTCGAGGTCGTTCCGGCCCAGGCCGGGGTGGCGCCGGTCAAGGTCTGCGCCGACAGCCGCATCCATGAGGGCCTGGCGCGGCCGGCGGTGACGGCGGGCGGCGCGGGCTGCCGGCCGATCGGCCAGGAGGTGGTCTCCGGCGGCGCCCGCATCCAGCGCTGCGAGCTGAACGGCGAGACCTGGGTGACGACGGCGGCGGTCAGCGGCGACCTGGCCCGCGACTTCACCTCGGTGCAGTCGGCCGAGCCGGTGAGTGGTGCGGGGGGATACAGCCAGACGCGTCGCTACCGGCTGATCGGCGACTGCCCGAAGGACTGGAACGTCGGCGACAGCACCGACCAGCAGGGCAACCATGTGAAGGGGCAGTCGGGGTTGCTGGCGCTGATCGGCGGGTAGCGGGCCGCGCGGGGAACCAAGACGGCGCGGCGGGCTTACCCCCCCTTTGGCGCGCCCGCCCGCGCGCCGCGCGCAGCAGAGCCTCCATGCCTCCCTTCCCAGACGACCGGGCCGTCCGCCAGGCCCTCGCCGCCTATCAGTCGCCCGACCCCCGACGAAGCGTCTGGGAGCTGTGGATCACCGCCCTGCCGCTGGCCATCCTGTGGGTGGCGGCGGCGAACGGCGTCGCCCACGGCCATTGGTGGACCCTGCTGCTGGCCCTGCCGGCCGGGGCCTTCCTGGTGCGGCTGTTCCTGATCCAGCACGACTGTGGCCACCGCGCCTGGTTCGCTTCTCCCGCCGCCAACGACTGGACCGGCCGGCTGATCGGCGTGCTGACCGTGACGCCTTACGACTACTGGCGGCGCACCCACGCCATCCACCACGCCACCTCCGGCAACCTGGACCGGCGCTCGCTGGGCGGGGTCGAGACCCTGACGGTCGAGGAATACCGCGCCCTGCCGCCGCCGCGCCGCGCCGCCTATCGCTTCTACCGAAACCCGCTGGTCATCCTGGGCCTCGGCCCCGCCTATCTGTTCGCCCTGCAGCACCGCATCCCGGTCGGGCTGATGAAGGACCCCGCCGCCTGGCGCAGCGTGCTCGGCAACAATCTCGGGCTGGCGGCGCTGATCGGCTGCGAGATCGCCCTGACCGGCTCGCCCCTGGCCTTGGTGGCTCACCTGGCCATCGTCGTGGTGGCGGCCACCATCGGGGTCGGGCTGTTCTATGTGCAGCACCAGTTCGAGGACGCTTCCTGGCGGCGCCAGTCCGACTGGACGGCGCTCGACGCCGCCCTGCACGGCAGCTCCCACCTGACGATGCCGGCCCCCCTGCGCTGGCTGACCGCCAACATCGGGGCGCACCACATCCACCACGCGGCCAGCAGGATCCCCTTCTATCGCCTGCCGGACGTCCTGCGCGACCATCCGACCCTGAGCGGGCGGCGGGTGGACCTGAGCGGGGCGTGGCGGGCGCTGCGGCTGGCGCTGTGGGACGAGGGGGAAGGGCGGCTGGTGGGGTTTGCCGGGGTGCGGGGCGGCAGGAGCGGCTGAGCCGTCGCCGACGTCACGGTCAGAGACCCCTAGCGGATCGTCTCTTTTTCCTTCGGCGCCGAGACCCGGCGGGGCCTGGCCTCGAATTTCGGCTTGGGCAGCAGCCGGAAGCGCGTCTCGCACCAGGCGAAGGCGACGCCGACGTCGAGCAGCGCATCGGACCGCCCGCACGGGCAGGCGAAACCCATGACCTCGATGACACGATAGGTCTCGCCCGCCACCAGGGGCACGGGCTCGCCCGTGACATGGTTGGGGGCGGCGTTGACGCACAGGACAAGATCGCCAGGGCCGACGGCGTCAGTCATGGGGGGTATCCATTCTTGCCAGGAAAGGTAATCCGTTTGCCGCCGGCTCGGCAAGGAAGTGGTCTCAGCGACACCCGCATCCAGTGCTGCGAGATGAACGACGAAGCCTAGGTAGCGCCGGCGGCTGTCTGTGAAGTCGAGTTGGCGCCATCGACAAGCGGCGACCCGCTAGTGCAATGGCGACTGATAGAACCATTGCTCGGTCAGATAACACCGGCTGCACGCATCGCCTCGATCACGGCCTCACCGAACAACTCCGTAAGGCGACCAAAGACCTCGACTTCGCTCAGCGCTTGGTCTTCTGCGAGTAGCAATTTGTTGGCGTTGACCACCGCTGTCGCGACAAGGGGCACGAGCCGCTCGCTGAGCGTCTCAAGCATTGGAATCGCTGCACTAACGCTCAGCGCATATGCCGAGAGCGCCGTCTCGACATCAGCGCTTTCCGCAATCTCTCCGAGAACGAGGGCGCAGTGCGCCAACCCAGGTAAGTAGGCAGCGGGGTTGTCGCGGGCGAGCTCTTGTTGGATGCTTACCGCGTGGCGCGCGGAGTCTACGGCATCCTTGCGGCCTCCGGTTTGCCTGAGGAAAATCGCGAGATTGGTCAAGCTTCTGGCTAGGTCAGGCAGATACGCCGCCGGGTTTGCGCGCGCGAATTCTTTGCGGATGTCGACTGCGCGGCGGGCGGGGTCCAAGGCACCCTGGCTGTCTCCGGTTTGGCTCAGGAGAATGGCGAGGTTGTGTAGGCTCCCGGCCAGGGCGGGAAGGTACGCGGCAGAGTTGGCGCGGGCGAGGTCCTCGCGAAGATCGACTGCGCGGCGGGCCGGCTCGAGGGCGCCCTGACTGTCGCCGGTCTCGCTGAGACGGTTGGCGAGGTTGTTCAGACTGATGGCCAAGTCGGGATTGTACGCGGCCGGGTTGGCGCGGGCGAGCTCTTCATAAATCTCGCCTGCGCGGCGGGCCGGGTCGAGAGCGCCTTGTTGGTCGCCAGTTTCGCTGAGGAAAACGGCGAAGTTGTCCAGGCTCGCAGCCAGGTGAGATAGATAGGCGGCGGGATTGGTGCGGGCGAGCTCTTCGAGGATATCCACGGCTCGGGCGGCGGGGCCGAGAGCGCCCTGATGGTCCCCGGCTTGGCTGAGGCGGCTAGCGAGGTTAGTCAAGCCCATGGCCAAGTCGGGGAGATGGGCGGCGGGGTTGGCGCGGGCGAGATTGTCCTGGATTTCAACTGCGCGGCGGGCGGGGTCGAGGGCACCTTCGCGATCTCCGGTCTGGCCGAGGAAAATAGCAAGGTTGCTCAGATTCCTGGCCAAGTCGGGGAGGTAGGCTGTGGGGTTACCTTGGACGAGCTCTTCGTGGAAATCGACAGCGCGTTGGGCGATGGCCAAGGCGCCTCGGCGATCGCCAAGCTCGCTGAGGCGGCCAGCCAGATTGAGCAGGCTCCTAGCTAAGGCTGGCAGGTACTCTGCGGGTTTGGCTTTAGCGAGTTTTTCGTAGATATCTACAGCGCGGCGGGCGGGGACGATCGCGCCTTGGCGATCGCCGGTCTCGCCTAGAAAAACGGCAAGGTTGTTTAGGCTCGCGGCCAGATCGGGAAGATGGGCGCCGGGGTTAATTTGAGCGAGTTCTTGGTAGATATCGACGGCACGGCGAGCTGGATCTAGGGCGCCTTGGCAGTCGCCGGTCTCCCTGAGGCGGTTGGCAAGGGTGTCCAGACTGGCAGCAAGGGCGGATCGCTCGCCTTCTGTTGTGGGCTTAGCCAACAGCGCCAAGGCCTGTCGCGCTACCGCCAGCGCTAGGTTCGCAAGAGGAAGAGAAAAGCTAGGTAAAGTCGCTTGAAGCCGCGTCACGGCCTCGGTGCCAAGGGCCGGAACCATCGCCTCGATCGCGCTCACGGCCCGGGCGCTCACCTCGCGGACTCCGGGCTCATGCTCGCGTCGATCGGCGCGGGCGAGGACGGCAAACAGGCTAGCCGGGTCACTAGAATACAGCGGTGGGCCAGCCAAAGCGGAACGGAGGGTGGCGGTGACTAGTTCGCCGTGGGCGTCCTCCGCCAGAGCCCGCATAGCAACGTGCTCGCCGAGGAGGTCGGGTTCGACACTGCGTAGCCAACGCTGATCGCGGACGCGCAGACCGTAGAGGCGCTCGGCCGCAGCGACCGTGTCTTCCCGTTCTCGTGGTGAGTCCCGCGTCGTCCGCGGATCGGCCTCGGTCAACGCCAAAGCCCCGGCGTGGGTTGCTGATTGTATGAGGGTAAGTTGGGTGACGAGGCGGTGAAGCCTCACGACGCGGGGATCGTTGCCGTTTGGCGCTCTCAGGTGACGTATCCAGTGTCGGCGCTCCTCCAGATACATCTGCTCAAGCACGCTTGTGCCGCTCCTGAGCTCGCCGCAGGCGGCCAGGAAAGCGGCCATGGCGACCATGAGCGGGCGATCAAGGTCGCGGCCAGCCAAGGCGGCGGTCGGGTCGGCAAGCGGCGCGGCAAGCCCAAGCCGGTCCAGCTCGTGGGTGAAGCTGGCCTGGGCGCGGTCAAAGAGCGCAGCCTGCTCCTCCGGCGTGAGAGGGTCCTCAATCGTTCGATGCGGCTCAACTTCGAACACCGCAGCGATCTCGGGTTCGTTGCGAAGATCGGACCACCAACCTTCCGACGAACGGGCCAGCGCGACTATGCGAATCCGTCCTTCCCGAACCTGGTCAGCGGCGCCACACGCCTCCTTCAACAGTTGCTGCTGGCCTTCCGCGTAGTCGAGGACGATGCAGACCCCGTCGCAATCATCCGCTCGCATGAGATCCGCCAGAGCGCCTGCGGCCATACGCCCGGTGTTGCGTGGAGCAAGGAAGGTGCATCGCCAACCCTCCAAGTCGAGCTGGCGCAGCGCCTCGATGGTGAGGCGTGTCTTGCCCAGGCCGCCGGGCGCGACGTACAGACGGCCTCGGGCCTTTGGCCCTTCGGTCTGTCGGGCCCATGTCAGCAGGTCGGCTAGGATGTCGCCACGATCAAGATAGGGGACGACGCGGTAGCGCGCGATCACCAACTGGGTGGGCAGCTCGCGAATCTGATCCTCGTGACCCTCGATGGCCATGACGCCCAAATTGTCCTGTATACCGTGCCAGTCGCGCTGGCTTTCGCGCAGGGCATAGGCGATGGCACCCTCTTGGCCCAGCCGCATGCCCGCGAGAATCTCCTCCCGGTCGATGCGGATACTCTTGAGCGCCTCCTGAATGTCGACCTGCCCTTCAAGCAGCCTGGCCAGGCCTTGCTGAGTCAGAATCGATTCGACGCGGGCGTTGGTCTTCACTTCCTCGGCCAAGATGCCGCGGAAGGCCGGCCACCAAGCGCCGCCGTGATCGGGGTCGCCCTGGCGGAAGATGGTCGCGAACCGGTCCCAGTCGCCGTATTGCCCGGCGGCGGCCTTGAGGTCTGCAAGAGCCCAATCTTCGGCCAGTTCGCGGAAAGCTGCGAGGCGTCTGGCAGCTGGCACCGCGTCGACCGGGTCAGGATGCGTGAAGACCCGCTGGATCTGGGTCTCGACCTCAAGCTGTTTTTCAGGGTCCGGAGCTGGTGGCGGCCTGTTCTTCAGCCCCTGGTTAATTAAGAGCGTTATCTTGCGCTCCAAGTCGTCCGGGGAATAGCCAGCGAATTTTCGCCAGTGCGGATGTGGCAGGCGCAGATACGCCCGGAGAGCCCCGCGCACGGCCAGGGCTTGCGCACGCCGGACTGCGCGGTGGACATCGCCGTTGCGAGGATTGTCGTCGCCAATAGCGTCCTGCACCGCCTTAACTGTTCGACAGAACATGCGGTCGCCCAAGCCCTGGAGCGGACCGGAGGCGGCCGTGGCCAGTTGCGCGCCAAGGAAGGCGGCGACAGTCAGTGTAATGGGTTCCGGCATAGCACCCCCTGCACCGTAGGTTGGCAGAGGAGCGGGTGAATGCCAAGGTTGCCTTCGGGTGTTGACTGTCTCCAAGACGAGCCGCCTTCACCCCCTCGCCAAAACGCGTTAACCCTTACGGCATCGCCGGCTGGGGGCCGGATGCGAGGAGAGAACTCATGTTTGCCGCGTTTCCGCTGCTGGCCATTCCGGTGGTCGTCTACAATCTGATCGTGCTGACCATGGGCGGGTTCGGGTCGCAGGACATCCAGATGCAGATGACCGGGCCGCTGTTCACCATCACCATGACCTCGGGCTCGCCCTGGTCGGTCAGCCTGTCGGACCTGTTGCTGGCCGGCAGCCTGGTGGTGCTGTTCATCGAGCTGTTGAAATCGACGACCAGTCGGCGGATCGCCATCATCAATCACTCGCTGTCGATGCTGCTGTTCATCATCTGTCTGGTGGAGTTCCTGCTGGCCCCGGCGTTCGCGACCTCCACCTTCTTCCTGATGACGGTGATGGTGCTGCTCGACGTTCTGGCCGGCTTCATCGTCACCATCGTCGCCGCCCGCCGGGATGTCGACTTCGGCGTGGGGAATGACGGGGTCTGATACGCGATACCCTGTCGGGATTGGCGTTCGGCTTCCTCCTCAGTTCCGCTCATCCCGGTGACTACCGGGATCCAGTTCATAGAGCGCGGTGACTGAAGAGCGTGCCCTTGGGCACGGCTGTGATCGGCGGAATGTGAACGGCGCCGTGCCTGAAGGCACGAGTCCCGGCCAGCGGCGCCCTACGAACTGGATCCCGGTAGTCACCGGGATGAGCGGTAGATGGGGTGGCGCGGGTGTCCTTGGAAACTACGTGAGGATCGTGAAGATCAGGGCGACGACGGCGACGTCCATGGCTTTGATCAGGATGCTGGTCACTTTGGGCTCCGGAACAGGGTTTATTCCGGGTTAAGCAAGACCGGCGCCAGTTGGCCCAAGCCTGTTGGAGGGCGCCTGTTTGGCCCTGTTCTTCGATGTCGAGTGGTACGAGGCGCGCCTGGCCGAGCGGGGGCTGTCGCGCGCCGTGCTGGCGGCGGTTTCCGGGATGAGCGAGGCCGAGCTGGGGCTGGTTTTCAAGGACCAGCGGGAGGTTTCGGCGGCCGAGGTGGCGGCGTTCGCCGAGCTGCTCGGGGTGTCGCCGGTGGAGGCGGCGGTGCGGGCGGGGGTGTCGACGCCCGTGCCGGGAACGGACCCCCTGGCAAGGATTGCCGAGCTGGAACGGCGGGTGGCGGCGTTGGAGGCGTTGGTGCGGCGCCATCCTCCCACGTAGCGCGCAGCGCGTACGGGGGAGGGGGACCGCCGCCGAAGGCGGTGGTGGAGGGGGCGAGTGACGGAGAGCCGTCCTCTTCGGCGCGACAGAGAAAAGTCACAGGCACCGGCGCACGGCCCTCGCCCCCTCCACCACGCTTCGCGCGGTCCCCCTCCCCCGTGAACGGGGGAGGATGTGAGCCGTCAGATCTCGGTTTTCTTGATCAGGCCCTTGGGTGGCCGGCGGTCGGCGGGGCCGCTGTATTCGGCTTCGAGGTAGGCGGAGCGGGCGGTTTCGACCGTGCCGGGCTGCTTCAAGCCGCGCTTGGCGCCGGGCTGGCCGAGGAGCTGGGCGGCGAAGGCGGCCTGGCCGTCAAGCGGGGGCGGGCTGGTGTGCTCGTGGGCGTGGACGCCCGAGGCCGGGACGGGGAGGGCGCCGCCGGTGGGCGGCGCGGCCGTTTGCGGCGCGGCGCGGTCCTCGCGCCGGCGGTCCTGCTGGCGGCGGTCTCCGTAAGGCCTGGTCGGGTCGAGCCGGTCGGTCATGGGCCCACAATGAGGCCCGGCCGGTTAAGATTTCGACGCCAGCTTGTCGATCTGGGCCCGCATGGCCTCGACCTGCTTCTTCAGCTCGGTGAGACTGTCTTCGTCGGCGGCGGCCGGGGCGGGGCCGGCGGCCGGCTCATCGGCGCGGCCGTAGGCGAAGGGCGAGAACATCTTCATGCCGCGTTCGAACAGGGCCATGTTCTGGCGCACCTGCTCGTCGAAGGCGGCCATGCCGGTGGCCTGGCCGAAGGGACCGCCGAACTGGGCGCGCATGCGCTCCTGCTGCTGGGCGAAGGTCTGCAGGCTCATTTCCAGATAGCTGGGCAGGAAGGCCTGCATCTGATTGCCGTAGAAGCCGATCAGCTGGCGCAGGAACTGGATGGGCAGCAGGTTCTTGCCGTCGCCGCGGTTTTCCTCGTCGAAGATGATCTGGGTCAGGACCGAGCGGGTGATGTCGTCGCCGGTCTTGGCGTCGAAGACCACGAAATCGACGCCCTCGCGGGTCATGTCGGCCAGATGTTCGAGGGTGACGTAGGAGCTGGAGGCGGTGTTGTAGAGGCGCCGGTTGGCGTACTTCTTGATGACCACCTTCTCGCCGGCCTCCCTGCCGGCGTCGGATTTTTCGGACATTTCGTTCCCGTATCTGTGCGGTTCAGGCCGCATATCTTGCGCTGCACTATCGCGTAGGCGAAGGCTTTCCGCCACCCTTGCTCGCATTTGCGAAAAAGCCAACCAAATCGCCGTGACCGGATGACTCCGCGGCGGGGGTTTGACATGGTGCGGTCGCACAAAATGCGGCGGCGCAGCATGAGGCCGCCCGAAACCGGGAGCCCTACCCATGAGCGACATCGTCATCGTCTCCGCCGCCCGCACCCCCGTTGGATCCTTCAACGGCGCCCTCTCCAGCCTGCCGGCCCACGAGCTGGGCAAGATCGCCATCCAGGCGGCGGTGGAACGGGCCGGGATCAGCGCCGCCGACGTCGACGAGGTGATCATGGGCCAGGTGCTGCAGGCCGGCGCGGGCCAGGGGCCGGCGCGGCAGGCGGCGGTCAACGCCGGCATTCCGGTCGAGAGCCCGGCCTGGAGCGTCAACCAGCTGTGCGGATCGGGTCTTCGGGCCGTGGCGCTGGCGGCGCAGCAGATCTCGTCGGGCGACGCCTCGATCGTGGTGGCCGGCGGCCAGGAGAGCATGAGCCAGAGCCCGCACGCGGCGCAGCTGCGCAACGGCACCAAGATGGGCGACCTCGGCATGGTCGACACCATGATCAAGGACGGGCTGATCGACGCCTTCCACGGCTATCACATGGGCCAGACGGCCGAGAACATCGCCGCCCGCTGGCAGATCACCCGCGCCGACCAGGACGACTTCGCGGTGGCGAGCCAGAACAAGGCGGAAGCGGCGCAGAAGGCCGGCAAGTTCGACGCCGAGATCGCGCCGGTGACGATCAAGGGCCGCAAGGGCGACACCATCGTCGACAAGGACGAGTACATCCGCCACGGGGCGACGCTGGAGAGCGTGTCCGGCCTGAAGCCCGCCTTCAACAAGGAGGGCTCGGTGACGGCGGCCAACGCTTCAGGCCTCAACGACGGGGCGGCGGCCCTGGTGCTGATGAGCGCCGATGAGGCGAAGAAGCGGGGCCTGAAGCCCCTGGCGCGGATCGCCAGCTGGGCTCACGCCGGCGTCGAGCCCGAGATCATGGGCACGGGTCCGATCCCGGCCATGAAGAAGGCGCTGGAGAAGGCGGGCTGGAAGGTCTCGGACCTCGATCTGGTCGAAAGCAACGAGGCCTTCGCGGCCCAGTCGCTGAGCGTGGTGCGGGAGCTGGGTCTCGATCCGGCCAAGACCAACGTCAACGGCGGCGCCATCGCCATCGGTCACCCGATCGGCGCGTCCGGCGCGCGCATCCTGACCACCCTGTTACACGAGATGCAGCGGTCCGGCGCCAAGAAGGGCGCGGCGACCCTGTGCGTCGGCGGCGGCATGGGCGTGGCCATGTGCCTGGAAGCGGTCTGAGCCTCTAAAACTTGCCGGGTTGGACAGCGGACGGTGGCGTTCTCGCCACCGCCTCGCCTAAGGTGGGTCCAGCGGGGAAGCAAAGAGGGAAGATCATGAGCAGGGTTGCATTCGTCACCGGCGGCACGCGCGGCATCGGCCGGGCCATTGTCGAGCGGCTGGTCGCCGACGGCATGAAGGTGGCGGCCGGCTACAGCGGCAACGAGGACGCGGCCAAGGCCTGCGCCGACGAGCTGGGCGTGATGGTGGTCAAGGGCAACGTCGGCAACTTCGACGACTGCAAGCGGGCCGCCGACGCGGTGGCCGCCGAGCTGGGCCCCATCGATGTGCTGATCAACAACGCCGGCATCACCCGCGACGGCTTCTTCCACAAGATGACCTATGAGCAGTGGTCGGAGGTGATCCGGGTCAACATGGACTCGGCCTTCAACATGACCCGCCAGGTGATCGACGGGATGCGCAACCAGGGCTGGGGCCGGGTGGTGAACATCTCTTCGATCAACGGCCAGAAGGGCCAGGTCGGGCAGACCAACTACAGCGCCGCCAAGGCCGGACTGATCGGCTTCACCAAGGCGCTGGCGCTCGAGAACGCCAAAAAGGGCATCACCGTCAATGTGATCTGCCCGGGCTACATCGACACCGAGATGGTCTCGGCGGTGCCGCAGAACGTGCTGGACGGCATCATCGCCGGCATCCCGGTCGGGCGCCTCGGCAAGGGCGAGGAGATCGCCGACATGGTCTCCTACCTGGCCGGCGAGCGGGCCGGCTTCGTGACCGGGGCGACGTTCACGCTGAATGGTGGGCAGTACCTGGCGGGCTAAGGGGCTGTGGCGGGGCGGCAACACCCTGCAGTGCCTTGATCGCCGCCCTTTCCCAGTCCAAGATTCGCCCCAGTCGGAGTGCAGATACCGGGGCATGGCCGTAAAGGGTGCGAGATATCCAGCCGCCGCATTGGCGCTGGCGGCGGTGATCGCCGGTGTGTCCGCGCCAGCGGTGTACGCCCAGACCAGGGGCGGTTCGCCTCTCGGTTCGCTCGGCGACATGCTGTTCCGCGGCAAGCCCGACAACCGGCCGGCCCCGCCGCCGGTGGCGCGCTACGTCTCCGAAAGCGGCCTGGCCTTCACCCTCGACCGCTCGACCGCCCAGCCGATGCTGCGCTTCGAGGGCAGCAACGAGATCTGGGTGCTGGAGCCGCATACCGGCGCGCGGGGCGACACCCTCTATAAGAACGATGCGGGCCGCGTGGTGCTGCGCGACACCAAGGTCGGCGGCATGATCCTCTATGCGCCGGACCGTCGCGAGGGGGCGGCGGCGGCGTTGTCGGGGGAATCGCGGCCGATCCGGCTGACGCCCGTCGATCCCAAGGCGCTGATCCGCCGGCTGATCGGGGCCAGCTCGGTGGTCAGCAAGGCGGCGCGGCGCCAGATCCCCTTCCAGGCCGAAGCCTCGACCGCCTCCTCGGCCCTGATCGCCGACGCCGCCCTGGTGGCGGCCGACGGACTGGTGCGGCTGTCGCGGACGGCCGAGGGCCAGGCGCAGCTGCGGCGGGTCAACCTGGTGTTCCTGACCGAGGGGCCGCGTCCGGGGGTGATCCTGCGCCAGGGGGTGCTGATCGTGGTGGTGACGCCGAGGCTGGGGATCAGCGGCCGACCGTCGTCGGAACGGATCGCCTTCGCCGCCACGCGCTAGACGCGGGCGCCCGCCACACCGAACCTTCGAAAAGTGTCCCGTGGGTAACACTTCACTCGAAATGAGGATCGATTTCGCTGTTGCGGGTCACTGAAGGCTAGGCGGCCGGCCGAAATGAGGACAGCTTGCGCCTCGTCCTTCGGGGGGAGGGCTAGTCCCTGGTCAGGCTCCCGAGCTCGGCAGCTCGATGCCTGGCCAGGGCGACCCACCGCAAAATCCCCATGGATCGTTGAAGTGTCAGGCCGCGTCGGCCTGTTTTTCCAGCGTCAGACCGGTCTGGGCGATGGCCTGGACCAGCTGGCCCAGCCGCAGGACAATCATGTAGGCGCCGCCCAGCAGGGCCGGCTGCTGCATGCGCTCGACCGTGCAGATGTAGCCGGACCCGGCCTTGACCACCCAGCCGCGCTCCAGGAACTCGACCAGACGGCGGCGGACGACCTCGTAGGGCAGGTTCAGCCGTTCGGCGATCTCGCGCGGTCGGGCCGGGCGGCGCAGGTCGTCGGGCGGCGGCGTATCGGCGCCGGCGTAGCGCGCGGCAAGCTCGGGGTCGTAGGTGATGCGTTCGGCGTTGGCCGACATGGCGGCGGCGAAGATCAGGGCGTTGAACATCGTCTCGTGCGGCTCGACGCCAGCCTCGAGGGTACGCAGGAAGTAGTTGTGGATCAGCCGGTGGGCGGCCAGCTGGGCCTGGCCCTGATCGACGGCGGGGACAGGCAGGTGGCCGCCATGGAAGACGGCCGGGTTGACGCCCAGCGCCGCCAGGTTGCCGAGCAGCAGGTGGAAGCCGTCGCAGACGCGGGCGGCTTCGGCCCTGGCCTGGGCCTCGGCGACCGGCGCGGCGATCGGCCGGCCGTCGGCGGCGGCGCTGCAGAGGCCGTGGTCCTCGAGGTCGCGAACCTTACGGCGGACGGTCTCGAACGGCAGGTTCAGCGAGCGGGCGAGGGCGCGGACGGGGATGCCGCGCGACGGATCGGCCGAGGCCTGGACCAGGGCGAGGAAGACGACCGCCCGGATGAAGTCGCCGTCGTGGCGGCCGGTCAGGAAGCCCATCTCATCGAGCAGATAGTCGGACGCGCAGCGGTAGATCAGCCGTTGCAGGCCCTTGCGGGCTTCGGGATCGGATCCCCAATCGGACATGGAAGGGTACGCCTCTCTGGAACTGACTGACCCGTTTCGAGGGTTTGCAGGCTAGGCGCGATCGCGCCTTCTGACGCTGCGACAACGCGTCCTAGGGCCGTCAGTCGGGCTCCCAGCCGGGCACGGCCATCTCGAAGCCGGAGAAGTCGAAACCTGGCGCGACCGTGCAGCCGACGAAGCTCCAGTCGCCGGTCGGGGCGGCGCTCTGCCAGACGCCGGCCGGGACGACGGCCTGGGGCTTCTCCCCCCGGGTCAGGTCATTGCCGAGCAGGACGGTGACGGCGGCCTCGCCCTCGCGGGCCAGCTTCAGAGCCAGCGGGGCGCCATCGTAGAAGTGCCAGACCTCGACGGCATCGACGCGGTGCCAGGCGCTCTCCTCGCCGGCCTGCAGCAGGAAGAAGATGGCGGTGGACCTGGCCCGGCCGTCGGGACCGGGCTCGTCGCGGAAGGTCTCCTTGAACCAGCCGCCCTCCGGATGGGGCGTCAGCTCCAGCAGGCTGATGATCTCGGCCGAGGTGATCTGGGGCGCGTCGGTCACCCCTTGAACGCGTCCTTGGCGGCGCGGACGGCGCCGAAGGCCTCGGCCGGGTCGGCGATGTCGGGGCGCAGGAGCGGCGCGCGCAGGAAGGGGTTGGTGGCCTTCTCCAGGGCGATGGTGGTCGGCACGGTCGGCTTGCCCTGTTCACGCAGGGCGAAGATGGCCTCGGCCCGGGTCTTCAAGGGCGCGCTGTCGTCGACCGACAGGGCGAAGCGGGCGTTGGCGGCGGTGTACTCGTGGGCGCAGTAGACGGTGGTGTCGTCCGGGAAGGCGGCTATGCGCTGCAGGCTGGCCCACATCTGGGCGGCGTCGCCCTCGAACAGCCGGCCGCATCCCAGCGCGAACAGGGTGTCGCCGACGAAGGCGATGTGGTCCTTGGCGTCGAAGTAGCTGATGTGGCCAAGCGTATGGCCGCCGGTGTCGATGACCTCGAACTCGGTCTCGCCGAGCATGAAGCTTTCGCCGGGCTGGATGACATGATCGGGCTCGGCGATGCGGGAGACCTCGGCCGGGCCGATGACGATGCAGCCGGTGGCGGCCTTGAGGGCGTTGTTGCCGCCGGCGTGGTCGGGGTGCCAGTGGGTGTTGAGGACGAAGTCGAGGCCCCAGCCGGCCTTGTCCAGCTCGGCCAGGATGGCGTCGGCGTCGGGGGTGTCGATGCAGGCGACCTGGCCGGTGGCGTCGTCGCGGACGAGGAAGCCGTAGTTGTCGGAGAGGCAGGGGAACTGCCGGACGGTCAGGGTCATGCCTTGGCCTCAAACTGCGATTCAAACCGGAGGCGGGTGACGCCGCCGCTTCGGACACCTTACATTGCTCAGGCTAGGGAACGGGAGACGCAATGCGTCGCGACGTGCTGGAACTTCGCGCCTTCTACGCCTCGCCGAGGGGCGGGGCGGCGCGTGAGATGCTGGGCCGCAAGGTGGTCGAGGCCTGGGGCGACGCCGCCGGCCTCGATGTGCTGGGGCTGGGCTATGCCACCCCGTTCCTGGATTCCTTGCGGCCCAAGGCCCGGCGCGTGATCGCCGCCATGCCTGCGCAGCAGGGGGTGGAGGTCTGGCCGGGCGGGCGCGGAAACCTGACGGTGCTGGCCGACGAGTTCGCCCTGCCGCTGGCCAATGCGCTGTTCGACCGGATCCTATGTGTGCATGCGCTGGAGGAGAGCGAGAGCGCCCCGGCCCTGCTGGCCGAGGTCTGCCGAGTGCTGGCCCCTTCCGGGCGGGTGATCGTGGCGGCGGCGGCGCGCAACGGGCTGTGGTCCAACGCCGAGGGCACGCCGTTCGGGCACGGGCGGCCGTTCACCCGCGGCCAGCTGGAAGACCTGCTGCGCGAGGCGGGGCTGGAGCCGACCGGCTATACGCGGGCCCTGTATGCGCCGCCGTTCACCTGGGCCGCGCGCTGGGCGGACGGGTTCGAGCAGGTCGGGGCGCGGCTGTGGCCGGGGTTCGCGGGCCTGATCCTGATGGAGGCGGTCAAGCAGACCTTCGCCGTCAAGCCGCGCGGCTCGCGGGCGAGGATTCGCAGCCGGGCGCCCGGAATATTGGCGCCGGTTCCCGCCGGCCGCGTTTCGCAAGCCAAGCCCTTTGACGACAAGGCTCCGCGCGCCTAGCTATGGGGGCGTTCAGAGGACCTCGCCATGAAGATGATCGTCGCCGTCATCAAGCCCAGCCGCCTGGACGCGGTGCTTGACGCCGTCACCGAGGCCGGCGCCTCGGGCCTGACGGTCACCGAGGTGCGCGGCTATGGCCGCCAGAAGGGCAAGACCGAGGTCTACCGCGGGGCCGAGTACGAGGTGAAGCTGCTGCCCAAGGTGAAGCTGGAGATCGCCGTGTCCGACGACATCGTCGAGACGGTGATCGAGGCCATCGTCCGCGCCGCCAACAGCAGCAAGATCGGCGACGGCAAGGTGTTCGTGCTCGATCTGGAACAGGCGCTGCGTATCCGCACCGGCGAGAAGGACGCGGCGGCGATCACGGGGTAGACTGGCGGCGCAAGGGAGCGCGCATGGCCGGTTGGACTTTGGGAATCATCGGGGGCTCGGGCCTCTACGACCTGCCGGGTCTCGAAGACCGGCGTGTCCATGACATCGATACCCCGTTCGGCGCGCCGTCGGGGCCCATCGTCACTGGCCGCCTGGGTGATGTCAGCCTGGCCTTCCTGCCGCGCCATGGGGCGGGACACCGGATCTCGCCGACCGGACTTAATTCGCGGGCCAACATTCACAGCCTCAAGCAGCTGGGTTGCACCGACCTGCTGTCGCTGTCCGCCGTGGGTTCGCTGGCCGAGGACCTCAGCCCCGGAACTTTTGTTACGGTGGGCCAGTACATCGACCGCACCTTCGCCCGCGAGAGCAGCTTCTTCGGCGAAGGGCTGGTGGCGCACGTCTCCATGGCCGAGCCGACCTGCCCGCGATTGTCGGGATATGCGGCGCAGGCGGGCCGAACGGCCGGCGCCTCGGTCGTCGAGGATGTCACCTACCTGGCCATGGAAGGCCCGCAGTTCTCGACCCGGGCCGAGAGCCGGCTCTATCGCGGCTGGGGCGCGCAGGTGATCGGCATGACGGGCATGCCGGAGGCCAAGCTGGCCCGGGAAGCAGAGCTGCCCTACGCCTGCGTCGGCATGGTCACCGACTATGACGCCTGGCGCGAGGACGAGGCCGGGGTCGAGGTCACCGACGTGCTGGCGGTGCTCAGCGCCAACGCCGCCATGGCGCGGGACCTGGTGGCGGCCCTGGCCGGCGCCTTGCCGGAGGTGCGCGAGGCCTCTCCGATCGACAGCAACCTCGACTACGCCATCATCACGGCCCATGACGCTCGCGATCCGGCGATGATGGCAAAGCTGGACGTCATCGCCGGTCGCGCCCTGCGCAAGGGCTAGCGGGGCGGCGGCTAGTCCTCGCTCCTGCGGGTGACCGTGCGATGGAACAGCTGCAGGGTCCTCAGGCGCGCCAGTCTGGCGGAGTCGGCGTCGTAGTCCGTCCTGCGATCCGAGAAGAAGCCGTGGCCGGCGTCGTAGAGGTAGATGGGCAGGTCAGCGTGCAGGGCGCGGATCTCCTCGACGCGGTCCATCGGGATGGAGGCGTCCGACTTGCCGAAATGCAGGATGGTCGGGCAGCGCGGCGTCTCGTCCTTCAGCTCGCTGATGCGGCGGCCATAGAAGCTGGAGGCGGCGGTGACGCCGTCGCAGCGGCAGGCGGCGAGCCAGGTGGCCGCCCCGCCCCAGCAATAGCCGGCGACGAAGACGGGACCGCGGGTCTTCAGCTGGTCGATGGCCGCCTGGCAATCGCCGGCCACCTGGTCCCAGGGGGTGGCGGTGGAATACTGCACGCCCTTCTGGATCGACTCCTGATCGTAGGCGGCCTCGAAGCCGGGCTCGAGCCGGTCGTAGAAGCTGGGGGCGATGACCTCGTAGCCGTCGGCGGCGAAGCCGTCGGCCAGCTCGCGGATGTGGTCGGTGACCCCGAAGATCTCCTGGATCAGCAGGAGGCCGCCGCGCCGGGCGTCCTGGTGCGGGGCGTGCCAGGCGGCCAGCTCGAAACCGTCGTACTGGCTGGTCAGCTTGAGGGTCTCGCCCATCAGATGGCCCCGTTGGCCTCGAAGAGTTCGAGGGTGCGTTTGCGGGCCAGTTGGGCGTCTTCGAGGTTGGAGTCCGGCCGCCCGTCGTTGTTGAAGCCGTGGCCGCTCTGTTCGTAGATGAAGACAGGGACTTCGGGATGGGCGGCGGTGACCTTGGCCTTGACCTCGTCGGCCGGGATGTGGGCGTCGGTGCGGCCGAGGTGGACGATCACCGGGCAGCTGAGCGGCAGACCGGCCATGCCGGCGACCTGGCCGCCGTAGTAGCTGGAGCCGGCGGCAAGGCCCTTCACCCGATTGGCGGCGAGCCAGACCATGGTGCCGCCGTAGCAGTAGCCGACGATGAAGACCGGGCCCTTGTCCTTGAGGGCATCGACGCAGGCCTGAATGTCGCTCATGGCGTTGTCGGGGCCGTTGCCCGTGGCCAGCTTGACGCCGGCGGCCAGCCCTTCGGGGTCATGCCCGGCGGTGAAGCCCTTCTGGCCGCGATCGAACATTGAGGGGGCGAGGGTCTCGAAACCAAGGTCCGACCAGCGCGCGACGTCGGCCTGGACGTATTGGTCGAGGCCGAAGATCTCCTGGATGACGATCACCCCACCGCGCCTCTGCCCCTGCGCCTCTGCATGCAGGGCCTCGAACTGGAAGCCGTCGTGCGGGCTGGTCAGGGTGATGCGGTCGGTCATGGCGCGTCCTCTTGTGGGTTGCGCGCAACTTGCCACGGCTGCCGCTACGGACAGAAGCGGGGTTTTCGCAGGTGGCCTAAATAACGGCAGACCCGGTCCGCCCTAGACCTTGCTGACCCGGCACTGTTTGGCCTTCTGCATACGGGCGGCTTCTTCGAAGGCCCGGTCGGAGAGATCGGGGATGGCTTTCAGCAGGGTGGCGTCGACCTCGGCGACGCCGAGGCGGGCGTTGTCGCGGGTCAGGAAGGCGAGGGCGAAGGTGTCGCCCGCCGAGAGGGCCCTGATGAAGGCCGTGCGGCTGTTGGCGTGCGCGATGGCCTCCGCCTCGTTGTCCGCCCGTTCCTGAGCGACGCCGACGTAGGCGCGGTGGGGGTCCTTGCTGCCGGTCATGTAGATATAGCTGCCGGACTTGATCTGGACGCCGTTGGAGCCCCAGGCGACGTAGGTCCAGTCCTTGTCCGGCGTGGCGCTGGCCGGCAGGGGCGGGCCGACGAACTCGTCGCCGACCGGCCACCAGGGCCGTTTCGCCCCCGGCTTGCTGAAGGGCGGCGGAGGCGTCTTGCCGATCCAGGCCCAGCGCAGATGCACCCTGTACTCAGCGGTCTGGCCAGCCGGGTCGGTCAGGTCGAAGGTGTGGGGCGGATCGGGCGACAACTGCGCCTTGCCGACCGGCACGATCAGGGTGGCGCGCGAGGCGTCGGCCTTGAAGGTCTTGCCGTCGCCGAAGATCACGGCCTCAAGCCGCCCGCCGGGCAAGGCCAGCTTTACGTCGCACTGGACGACCGTGTCTGCCGCGTTTGCCGGGGTCGTCAGCGCCGGTGCGGCCAGGGCTGTCAGCGCAACGAAAGCGATCAGGTGGCGGCGCATAAGGGTCTCCCGGGCGACCGTAGATTGCGGCGCCGGCCAGCCAGCCGCATCCCCTAAAGCGGGGGAACGGCGGCGGTGAGCAACGGGCCGATCTCTTCGTGCAGGACGAGGTCGGCGTACTGGTCCTGCTCGGTCGGCTCGCGGTTGACGATGACCAGCCGGGCGCCATTGCGCTTGGCCAGCAGGGGAAAGCCGGCGGCCGGGTAGACGACCAGGGAGGAGCCGAGGACGAGGAAGAGGTCGCAGGCGTGGGTCTCTTCCTCGGCCCTGGCCATGGGGCCGAGCGGCATCGACTGGCCGAAGGAGATGGTGGCGGTCTTGACGATGCCGCCGCAGGAGCGACAGGCGGGGATTTCGCCGCGCTCGACGAAGGACGGCTTGAGGTGGTGCAACTCGTGGCGCAGGCCGCAGTCGAGGCAGATGGCGTAGGAGGCGTTGCCGTGCAGCTCGATGACCCGGTCATCGGGGATGCCGCTGTCCTGGTGCAGGTTGTCGACGTTCTGGGTGATGACGGCGGACACCTTGCCCTGGGCGACCAGCCGGGCGACGGCGTCGTGGCCGGCGTTGGGCGCGCGGCCCGTCCAGCCGGCCGTGCCGCTGAAGGTGCGGGTCCAGGCCTCGCGGCGGCGCTCTTCGCTGGCCACGAAGTCCTGGAAGTAGATGGGCTTCATCTTCGACCAGACGCCGCCGGGGCTGCGGAAATCGGGGATGCCGGACTCGGTCGAGATGCCGGCGCCGGTGAAGACGACAACGCGATCAGCGGCGTCGATGAGCTGGGCGAGGCGGTCGGCGGGGGTCATGGACAATAACTTAGAGCGTCACCCACGGCTGTCATCCTCCGACCGCGCAGCGGATCGGGGGACCCAACTGTCCGCGTGAGAATGGCCGGGGGTCTTTCCGGATCCGCCATGGATCCCCCGGTTCCGGCTTCGCCGGCCCGGAGGATGACAGCGGTGGGGTTCAGACGTTGAAGCGGAAGTGCATCACGTCGCCGTCCTTGACGACGTATTCCTTGCCTTCCGACCGCATCTTGCCGGCTTCCTTGGCCCCGGCCTCGCCGTTCAGGCGGACGAAGTCTTCGAAGGCGATGGTCTCGGCGCGGATGAAGCCCTTCTCGAAGTCGGTGTGGATGACGCCGGCCGCCTGGGGCGCGGTGTCGCCGACGTGGATCGTCCAGGCGCGGGCTTCCTTGGGGCCGACCGTGAAGTAGGTCTGCAGACCGAGCAGCTTGTAGGCCTCGTGGATCAGGCGGTTGAGGCCGGGCTCTTCGAGGCCCAGGGCGCCGAGGAATTCGGTGCGCTCCTCGGGATCGAGCATGGCGACCTCGCTCTCGATCTGGGCCGAGATGACGACGCTGTTGGCGTTGTCCTTGCGGGCCCGTTCGGCGACCAGGTCGGAGAACTTGTTGCCTTTGTCGGCGCTGGCCTCGTCGACGTTGCTGACATAGAGGGCCGGCAGGGAGGTCAGCAGCTGCAGCATGTGCCAGGCCTTCTCGTCCTCCTTGTCGACCTTGGCGGTGCGGGCCGGGCGGCCGGCGTTCAGCTGTTCCAGGGCCAGGTTCACGAGGCGCAGGGTGGTGGCGCTGTCCTTGTCCTGGCGGGCGCGCTTTTCGAGATTGGGGACGCGCTTTTCCAGGCTCTCGAGGTCGGCGAGCATCAGCTCGGTCTCGATGATGTCGAGGTCGCTCAAGGGATCGATGCGGCCCTCGACGTGGGTGATGTCGTCGTCCTCGAAGCAGCGGGCGACGAAGGCCACGGCGTCGCAGTCGCGGATGTTGGCCAGGAACTGGTTGCCCAGGCCCTCGCCCTTGGAGGCGCCGCGCACCAGTCCGGCGACATCGACGAAGTTGATGCGGGCCGGGATGATCTCCTTGGAGCCGGCGACGGCGGCCAGTTTGTCGAGGCGCTGCTCGGGCACGGCCACGTCGCCGACGTTCGGCTCGATGGTGCAGAAGGGATAGTTGGCCGCCTGGGCCTGCGCCGTCTGGGTGAGGGCGTTGAACAGGGTCGATTTGCCGACGTTGGGCAGGCCGACGATCGCGACTTTCAGGGCCATGTAAATTGCAGTTCGCTAGGGGAGAAGATCAGGGGGCGCGACCTAGCACACCCCCGCCTTAAAGCGAAACCGGATCAGCCTTTCGGGGCGGTCGGGTAGAGGGCCGCATAGGCGAAGTCGCGCCAGTGTCTCGCTTCCTTGCGGAAGTGGGCGGTGGTGCGCTTGGCCCGCTTGTCGATCTCGGTCATGGCGTCCTGGGCTTCGGCGCGGCGACCCTGTTCGCACAGGAAGGCGACGTAGCGGGCCATGCCTTCGAGGCCGGGCAGGCGGCCGGCGGCCCATTCATAGGCGGTGTCGGCCTCGGTGGTCCGGCCCAGCGCCTGATAGGCGCGGCCCATGGCCAGCGCCGCCTGGGGCGTGCGGCCGGCTTCGCCAAGCTCGCCCAGCTTCTCGAGAATCGGCAGGGCCTCGGCCGGGCGGTCCAGTTCGATCAGGGCCTTGGCTCGGCCGAGCAGCAGGGTGGCGTCCTCGGCATGGATGCCCTGGGCGGCGTCGGCGTACATCCGCTCGGCTTCGTCGTGGCGGCCGAGCCCGGAGGCGGCGGCGGCCAGGCGCATGCGGTTGGCGACGGTCGGGCTGTCATCGACCAGAGCCTGGGCGGCGCGGTACTCGCCTTCCGGATTGAGGGCCTGTTTGGCGGCGGCCTGCAGCCGACGCGAGGCGGAACCCCCGACCAGGTCGGGGGCCACGGCGACGAGGAAATAGACCAACGGTCCGAGGCCGGGGAAGGCCAGGATGATGAACAGCCAGTACATCTCGCGACCCGTCTTCACGACGTGGACGCACATGAGGATCGCAAAGACGAGGCCGAGGCCGAAACCGACAAACATGATGTGAACTGTCCCCCCGGACGAGATTACCTCAATCGCCGTCCCGCAGCGAGCGGCGCGGGTCGGATTTCACCGCCGGCGCCAGGCGAAGAACCTCGGCCTGATAGCGCTCGTCGTCGCCGTCGAGGGCGAAGGGCAGGGCGTCGCAGAGGGCGTCCAGCATCGGGTTTAGCCAGTCGCGATCGACCTTGTGGAAGTCGCTGAGCACATGGCCCTGGACCAGCTCCTTGTCGCCCGGGTGGCCGACGCCGATTCGGGCCCGGCGGAAGTCGGGGCCGATGGCGGCGATGGTCGAGCGGATGCCGTTGTTGCCGGCCGCGCCGCCGCCGGTCTTCATGCGGAAGCGGCCGGGGGCCAGGTCGATCTCGTCGTGGAAGACGATGATGTCGGTCGGGGCGATCTTGAAGAACTTGGCCGCCTCGCCGATCGAGCGGCCGCTTTCGTTGTAGAACTGCTGGGGCTTGAGCAGCAGGACGCGGTGCTCGCCGACCGCCCCCTCGCAGGCCAGGCCCTGGAAGCGGGCCCGCCAGGGCGAGGCGCCGATCGACCGGGCGATGGCCTCGACGGCGACCCAGCCGACATTGTGCCGGGTGCGGGCGTAGCGTTCGCCCGGATTGCCGAGGCCGGCGAGCAGCAGCATGGCGGGGTCCCCTTATGCAAATGCGGCCAGGCGTCGCCGCCTGACCGCATTCGAAAAGCACAGACGAAAGTGAAGCGCTTAGGCTTCTTCGCCCGAGTTGGCTTCGTCGTTGATTTCCGACAGGGCGGCCGACGAGACCTTCAGGGTGGCGATGACGAAGTCACGGTCGGTGATCGACGCAGTCACGCCCTTGGGCAGCTGGATGTCGCTCATCCGGATGGTGTCGCCCATTTCGCGGGTCGAGATGTCGACGATCAGTTCTTCCGGAATGGCGTTGGCCGGGCATTCCAGCTCGACTTCGTGACGGACGACTTCCAGCGAGCCGCCCTTCTTCATGCCGGGGCTGACGTCCTGGCCCTTGAAGTGCACCGGGACGTTGATCTTCACGGTGCCCTTTTCGTCGACGCGCATCAGGTCGAAGTGGAAGGGATTGTCGGTGACCGGATGGAACTGGATGTCCTTGGCGATGACCGGCTGGCTCTCGTCGCCGTACTTCAGGGTCACCAGGTGGCCCAGCAGCTTGCCGGTGTAGAGCGCCTTGCGGAACTCGTTTTCCTTGACCGCGATGGCCACCGGGGCCTTGTCGCCGCCGTACAGGACGCCGGGGACCTTGCCCCCGCGACGGGCTTCACGGGCGCCGCCGGTACCGGTGCGGTCGCGGACTTCGACGTTGAGGACGATCTCGGCCATTGTTCTTGCAGTCTCAAAACGAAGCCGCCGCGCGAAATCTCCACGCGGCGACGGTCGGTGAATTCAGGGTCCGGGTCGATACACTCTTTGGATTTGGAGTGCAACGGCCCGGAGTCGGATTCTGAGGGGCTTTAGCCGCCCTTGGCCTTCGGCTTGGCCGCCGGTTTGGCGGGCGCCTTGGGGGTCGGGGCCTTGGTGGCGACCACGACCGGCTTGGGCGGTTCGATCGGCATCGGGGCGCCGGCGCTCTTCAGCGTGCATTGCCCGGTGTCGATCAGCACGTGCTGGCCGAGGCAGAAGACGTCCTCATAGTGCGGCTTGGCGGCGGCCAGGCACTGGTAGAGCATCAACTTGGACATGTTCAGGCAGAACATGGACGGCTCGTCGGTGAACATCGGCTCGAGCGCGATCAGCTTGTCGTCGCCGGCTTCGCCCAGCGCCGCCAGGGCGGCGAGGGCCAGGCCGCGGACGACGACCGGAGAATAGGGGGCGCTGGCGGCCTGGCCGACGATGCCGTCGGGACCGGCGGCCGATCCGCCATTCAGACTGGCCGACTGCATCCGGCCGACTTCCTCGATGTCGCCGCGAATGGGGGTCGAGGACAGGGTGCGGACGTCGGCCAGGCGACCTTCGCGGTTGGGCACGAATTCCTTGGACCACTTCTGGCGCTGGACGTCATAGGCCGACTGCTTCACGGCCCGGCCGGCCAGCAGCACCTTGGTCCCGTCGTTGCCGAGCGCCGAGATGATCAGGCCGGCGGCGCGGTCGGCGCCGGGGTAGTTGGTCACCGAGTAGGGATTGGCGAGGATCTGGGCGGCGATGCGCTGGCGCTGGGCCGGATCGACGGCATAGGTGCGGATGTTGGCGATATAGGCCTGGTCCTGCAGGGCGATCACCGCCGCATAGGCGATGGACCCGCGCAGCAGCTGCTTGGGCTCGTAGGACGCGCCGGCCCGCAGGGAGCTGGCCACGGTCGGGGCGTCCGGGAAGACGGTGGGGGTGGCGGCGGCGCGGGTCATGTAGCCGCGCCAGGCGCTGGCTTCCTCGAACAGCGAGGCCGAGAGGGTGATGGCCGGCGGCGGCGGCGGAGGCGGCGGCAGGGCCGCGACCTGGGCCGGCGGTTCGGCGGTCGAACAGGCTGCGAGCACGAAGGTCGCGGCGACAGCGGCCAGACCGGCCAGCACGGAAGATCGAATGGTCATGGTCGAAAGCTTTCCCCGGAGCCCACAGGGCGGTCAATAGCACATCGCTCCGGGCGGGAATGTGACCGCTCTGCGTTAACCATACCTTGACGGGGCGTCGATTGCCGGGACGGCGAAATCCCCAATCAATCGAACAGCTTGGAAACCGACTCTTCGTTGGCGATGCGGCGGATGGCCTCGCCGATTAACGAAGCGGCCGACAGAAGCCGGATCTTGCCATTGCCGCGGATCAGGTCGGGCTGCTCGATGCTGTCGGTGACCACCACCTCGCGCAGCACGCTGTCGGCGATGCGCTGGTTGGCCGGATCGGACAGAACGCCGTGGGTGACATAGGCCGAAACCTCGGTCGCGCCGTGCTCGGTCAGGGCCTTGGCGGCGTTGCAGAGGGTGCCGGCGCTGTCGATGATATCGTCGAACAGGATGCAGCTGCGGCCCGAGACGTCGCCGATGATGTTCATCACCTCGCTCTGGCCAGGGCCCGAGCGGCGCTTGTCGACGATGGCCAAGTCGCAGCCGAGGCGGCTGGCCAGGGCGCGGGCGCGGACCACGCCGCCGACGTCGGGCGAGACGATCATCAGCTCGCTGGACTTGCGGCCATGCTGCGCGCGGATGTCATTGGCGATCAGCGGGGCGGGCAGCAGGTTGTCGGTCGGGATATCGAAGAAGCCCTGGATCTGGCCTGCGTGAAGATCCATGGTCAGCACCCGGTCGGCCCCGGCGCGGGTGATCAGGTTGGCGACCAGCTTGGCGGAGATGGGCGTGCGGCCGCCGGTCTTGCGGTCCTGGCGGGCGTAACCGAAGTAGGGCAGCACCGCGGTGATCCGCCGGCCCGAGGCGCGCTTCAGCGCGTCGATGCAGATCAGCAGCTCCATCAGGTTGTCGTTGGCCGGGTAGCTGGTCGACTGGATGACGAAGACGTCCTCGCCGCGCACATTCTCGTCGATGGTGACGAAGACCTCGTTGTCGGCGAAGCGGCGGACCTGGGCCTTGGTCAGCGGCATGTCGAGGTACTGGGCGATGGCGCTCGCGAGGGTTCGATTGGAGTTGCCAGCCAGCAGCTTCATGGGACGACTCTTCGCGGGGTGAATGTTGGGCGGTCTGTAGGGGGGCGAGGCCGTCCGGGCAAGGCGGATTCGGCGCCTATCCCAGAGAGTCCAGCGACGGGCCGCCCAGCCAGGTCTTCCAGATAACGACGGCCGCCCAATGCAACAGCACGGCGGGCCAGATCGAGCCGGTCCGCCAGCGGGTCAGGGCGCAGGCGAGCCCCAGCAGGCCGGTGGCCAGCAGGAAGTCGGGGCGGGCGAACAGCTGCCGGGCGCCGGGCAGGAAGGTGAAGCCCTCGAGCGGGTGCCAGAGGACGTAGAGCGCCGTCGACAGGGCGATGGCCAGGACGGGTCTGGCGGCCTCCTTGCCTGGGACCATCAGGCCGCGGAAGACGGCCTCCTCGCCGATGGCCGGGACGAAGAGGACGGTCAGCAGGGTCAGGGGCAGGGCGGAGAGGTCGCCGCCGCCCGGCTGGTAGAGGCCGGTGGCCAGGCCGATGGCGGCCATGGCCAGCAAGGCCGGGACGCCGACAAGGGCGGTGAACCGCCAGCCGGCGCCGTCCGGCAGGGTGGCGAAGCTGGCCAGCAGGCGACGGGACAGTGTCAAGATCATCGGTTCCAACCTGATTGCCCCGCTTTCGGGGGATGCGGGGACCGCGCCACGTCCCCAGGATGATCCCCATCCTAGACGAGGAGCGAGCGTGATGTTGCGATCTGTCCTGGCGGGGCTTGCCGCCGTCTTTCTTCTGGCCGCCACCCCGGCCCTGGCCCAGACCTCGGCCTTCGATCGCGGTGTCCAGGCCTACAACGCCGGAAACTTCGCCGGCGCCGCCGCCGCCTTCGACGAAGCCTATCGCGCCAATCCGCAGGTCGCGGTCCTGCGCAACCGGGCCCTGTCCTACTACAAGGCCCAGGCCTACGAGCGTGCGATCGCCGATTACCAGACGCTGTCGAGCCAGACCCAGGAGGCGGACGATCTGGTCATGTACGCCAACGCCCTGGACCAGGGCGGCCAGTACGAGCGCTCCATCCCGGTCTACGAACGGGCCGCCACCCTGCCGCCCGGAAAGCTCTCGGCCTGGCAGGAACTGGGGGTCGCCCATTCGGGGGCCGGCAAGTACAGCCTGGCCGCCGACGCCTATGCCAAGGCGGTCGCCACCCGCCCCGATGACGCCAAGCTGCGCTTCTCGCACGCCAATGCCCTCTACGACTCCAGCCGTTTCGCCGAGGCCCTGCCCGCCTACCAGGCGGCCACCCGTCTCGACGCCGGCAACGCCAAGGCCTGGCGGTATCTGGGCAATACCCAGGCCAAGCTGAATGACATTCCCGGCGCCATGGTCAGCTTCGACCGGGCCCTGGGTATCGAGCCGAACAGCTATGACTCCACCATCGACAAGGGCTCGGCCCTCTACAACGCCAAGGACTACGCCGGCGCGATCCCGCTCTATCGCCGGGCGACGCAGCTCAATCCGAAGTCGGCCACCGCCCACGGCTACCTCGGCGACGCCCTGCGGCTGACCAAGGACTACGCGGCGGCCAGGAAATCCTACGAGACCGCCCTGACCCTCGATCCCAAGCTGGTCTTCCCCTTCCAGGGGCTGATTCCAATCCTCATCGTCACCGGCGACACCGCCGCCGCCAAGGCCCGCATCGACCAGCTGCGGCCGCTCGACGCCGCCGCGGCCAACAAGTACCAGGCCATGCTGCCGCAATGAGCGGAGGGCCGGGCGGACAAGGTTAACGGCGGCTTAACCTCTCCGCCCCAAACCCGTCCCAAAGGCGTGGGACTCCTCTGCCCACGCCAGCAGGAGACCCGCCATGGACCGCCGCAGCCTGATTCTTTCCGGCCTCGCCACCGCCGGCCTTTCGGCCTGCGCTTCGACCTCGGGCAACGGCGCCGATCCGGGCGTCACCCAGGACCGCAGCATCGAGACCTATACGGTCGGCGAGATCCGCGACCAGACCAGCGACTTCCTGGGCGTCGCCGCCGAGAGCGTCGGCCAGGTCGTCGAGCGGGTGTTCCGCGACCAGGGCGAACCGACGGCCTACATCGCCGGCGAAGAGGGCAGCGGCGCGGTCGTCGCCGGCCTGCGCTACGGCCGCGGCCTGATGTACATGAAGGACAAGCCGACCATGGAGGTCTTCTGGCAGGGTCCTTCGGTCGGTTTCGACTGGGGCGGCAACGCCAGCCGGGTCTTCACCCTCTGCTACAATCTCTACTACCCGGACATGATCTTCCGCCGCTATCCGGGGGTCGATGGTTCGGCCTACCTGGTCGGCGGCCTGGGCGTGAACTACCAGCGGGCCGACGGCATCACCCTGGCCCCGATCCGCACCGGCGTCGGCCTGCGGCTGGGGGCCAACCTCGGCTACCTGTCCTACAGCCGCCAGCGGAACAACTGGCCGTTCTAGGTCCAGGCTAATCGAAGCGGCGGACCATTATACCACCGCCGGCCGACCTACGAAAAAAGCCGCCACCCTTTGAAAGGCGCCCGGAAGCGGGTCAAACCCCCGTAGCCGTGGGTTTTGGCGTGGGTGCGGGCGCTGGGCGCGTAGCCCGGGGCGTAGGCCGGGCGTGGGTCGGCGTGCGGGGATTGTGGGTCGATTTCGCGCCTTCGCGACCTACGCCGGCCTGACGGCTAGCCCTGCCCCGGCGGACCGGGCTCGAGCGGTTTTGAATCTCGGGTATGTCGGCTCGGCCCCGGTCTTGCGGGCGGTCAGGGGCGCGGTTGGAGCAGGTCCCAGCGGTTGCCATACAGGTCTTCGAACACGGCGACGGTTCCATAGGGCTCGTGCCGCGGGGCTTCGAGGAAGCTGACGCCGGCGGCGGTCATGGCCGCGTGGTCGCGGGCGAAGTCGTCGGTGTGCAGGAACAGCAGGACCCGGCCGCCGGCCTGCTGGCCGATGGCGCTGGCCTGGGCGGGGTTGGCGGCCTGCGCCAGCAGCAGGGCGCAGCCGCCGCCGGGCGGGGTGGCGGTCACCCAGCGCTTGCCGCCGCCGAGGTCGGTGTCGGTGATCGTGAAGCCGAGGGCGTCGCGGTACCAGGCAAGGGCGTCGTCGTAGCTTTTGACGACGAGGGTGAGGGCGGCGATGTGGGGGGGCATGGGGTCGATCTCCAGATCCTTCTCCCGCTTGTCGGGAGAAGGTGGCGGCCGAAGGCCGACGGATGAGGGCAGCACCGGCTTCAGCTGATCGCGCACGTTCTGGCGCTTTCGGTGCTGTCGCCAACCTTCCCCTTCCGCTCTGCCCTTGTTTGTAGAACGCCTGCTACTGTCTGGCTGATCCGGGATGTCCGTCTGGCGCACCACCGCCAGACGGACCGCCATCGGAGGGGCCGATCTGCCCTGAGCCTTTTGGGCTGAGGATGAGCTGGGCCGCCGTTGGCCTTCAATGACCCGGATAGTTGCAGGGACGATAGGGTCCGGAGCCACAAGGAGGGGTCGTTGAAGAAGGATCAGGTTAGCACGAAGTGTGGTGGGGTCGATGTCTGCAAGCTTTGGCTGGACGCGGCGGAACACGGTCTTGAGGACAGTCTGCGGGCGCCCAACACGGCTGAAGGCATTGCCGAGCTGATCGGCTGGTTCAAGGCGCGTGGCGTTGTCCGCGTCGGGTTCGAGGCGACGGGAGGCTTTGAGCGCAAGCTGTTGCTGGCTCTGGAGGCCGAGGGGCTTGAGGTGGTGATGTTCCAGCCACTCCAGGTGCTGGCCTTTGGCCGGTTCAAAGGTCGCAAGGCCAAGAACGACGAGAAAGACGCCCGGCTGATCGCCGCGGCGACCGCCCAGTGCGACACGGTCAAGGCCGCCAGCGATCCGCTGCTGATGGAGCTGGCCGAGCGGTTCACGGTCTACGAGCGGATCAGCGAGACAGTCGCCCAGTTCAAGACCTTTGCTCAACAGCTGGACGGAGAACCCCACAAGGCCGAGGTGAAAGCCCAGATCCTCTCCCTGGTCGCCGCCAAGACGCGTCTGGCCAGGCAGATCATCGCGGCGATCAAGGCGGCGCCGCACCTGGCCCAGCGCTACGGACTGCTGATGTCCATCCCCGGCATCGGTCCGCTGATTGCCGCCAGCCTCGTGGTCCGCATGCCTGAGCTTGGCTCGATGGAATTTGGTCAGGCCGCCTCGATGCTTGGAACAGCGCCCTACGACCGGGACAGCGGCAGCTTCAAGGGCCGCCGCTTCATCGGTGGGGGGCGAGAGCGGCCCAGGCGGATGATGTACATGGCCGCCCTGACCGCCATCCGTCATGACGCCGGCTTCAAAGCCTTCGCCACAAGGCTTGTCTCCGCCGGCAAAGCCAAGAAGGTCGCCATCGTGGCGGTGATGCGTAAACTCATCGAGGCTGCAAACCTCGTCCTCAAGCGCAACACGCCATGGGTGACAAGAACCGCCAACTAAACATAGTTGCTCATCCGACCCACTTCGGGGGCCACCTTCTCCCGACAAGCGGGAGAAGGAACGCAGGTTCAGGCCCTCAGCTTCGCCCCGACCTTCTCCGCCGCCGCGACGATCTTTGCCGACAGAGCCTCGATCTCGGTGTCGGCGAGGGTCTTTTCGCGGGGTTGGACGGTGACCTCGACGGCCAGGGACTTCTGGCCTTCGGGGACGCCGGCGCCCTGGTAGACGTCGAACACCCGCACGCCGTCGATCAGCGCCTTGTCGGCGCCGGCCACGGCCTTGACCAGGTCGCCGGCCGGCCGGGCGGCGTCGACCAGGAAGGCGAAGTCGCGGCTGAGCGGCATGAACTGGGAGAGGTCGAGCGCCGATTTGGTCTTCACCGACTTCTTCTTCGGCTCGGGGATGGCTTCGACGAAGACCTCGAAGGCCAGCATGGGGCCTGAGGCGTCCATGGCTTTCAGCACGGCCGGGTGGAGTTCGCCGAACTCGGCCAGCACCGCCTTGGGTCCCAGCTGCAGCCGGGCCGAGCGGCCGGGGTGATACCAGGGCGAGGCGGCGCCTTGGGCGGTCTGCAGGTTGGCGACCGGGGCGCCGAGTTCCTCCAGCAGGGCGAGGAGGTCGCCCTTGAGGGTGAACAGGTCCTCGGCGCCGCCTTTGGCCCAGTCACGCGGGGCGTGGGGGGCCAGCAGGGCGGCGATGACCATGCGCTGGTCCTGCGGCGCATCACCGCCGAAGATCGGGCCGATCTCGAACAGGGCCGCGTCGGGGAAGCCCCGGCGGGCGTTGCGGGCGGCGGCCTCGATCAGGTTGGGCAGGATCGAGGGCCGCATGCAGTCGAGCTCGGCGGCGATCGGATTGGCGAGGACGAGGCTGTCGTCTCCGCCGCCGAACAGTTTGGCCGTGGCGCGGGAGGTGAAGCTCCAGGTCACCGCTTCGGCATAGCCGCTGGCGGCCAGGAAGCGGCGGGCGGCGCGGGCCCGCGACTGGCGGGCGGTCAGCACGCCGCCGACGGCGCGCGGAACCTCCGGCAAGGGCGTCGAGGGCAGGGCGCCGTAGCCGGCGATGCGGGCGACTTCCTCGACCAGGTCGGCCTTGCCCTCGACGTCGCGGCGCCAGGTGGGCGGAGTGACGGAAAGGTTGGGGGCCGTCCCCTCGACCTTGAAGCCGAGGGCTCCGAGGATCTCGATCGACCGGGCGGCCGGGATGTCGAGGCCGGCCAGGGCCTTCACATAGGCCGGATCGAAGGCGAAGGCTTCCGGCGGGGCCGGGGCCTGGCCAGCGACGGTGATCTCCGACGGTTCGCCGCCGCACAGTTCGAGGATCAGGGCGGTGGCCAGCTCGAGGCCAGGGACCACCGACTGCGGATCGACGGTGCGGGCGAAGCGGTACTGGGCGTCGCTGTGGATGCCGGTGGCGCGGCCGGTCTGGGCCGTGCGGATCGGCTCGAACCAGGCGCATTCGACGAAGACGTCGGTGGTGGCCTCCGAACAGCCAGTGCTCTCGCCGCCCATGACGCCGCCGAGGCCGATGGGGCGCTCGCCGCCGGCGTCGGCGATGACGCTCATCTCCGAGGAGAGGTCGTAGGTCTTGCCGTCGAGGGCGATCAGCTGCTCGTCCCGGTGCGGTTGTGGGCTGGGCTGGTCGCCCGGGGTCGGCTCATCGGGGCCGCGGCCGAGACGGGCGACGATCAGATCGCCGACCAGCAGGGCGCGGTCGTAGACGTGCAGCGGCCGGGCGCGGTCAAAAGAGATCAGGTTGGTGACATCGACGAGGGCGTTGATCGGCCGCAGACCGATGGCGCGCAGGCGGTCCTGCAGCCACTGCGGCGAGGGGCCATTCTTCACGCCGCGGATCACGCGGCCGGCGAACACCGGGCAGGCCTCGCCATCGACCTCAACGCTGATCGGGCAGGGGAACTTGCCGGGGACAGGGGTGATGGGCGGGGTCTTGAGCGTGCCGATACCGGCGGCGGCCAGGTCGCGGGCGATGCCGGCGACGCCCAGCCAGTCGGGGCGGTTGGGGGTGACCTCGAAATCGATGACCGCTTCCAGGCCGAGCGCGTCCACGGCGGGCGTACCGACGGCGAGGCTGTCCGGCAGCTCCATGATGCCGTCGCTCTCCTCGGCCGCTTCCAGCTCGGAGGCCGAGCAGAGCATGCCGTTGGAGACGACGCCGCGCACCGGCTTCTCGACCAGGGTGACGCCGAGGCCGGGCACGAAAGCGCCGATCGGGGCGTAGATGGTGGTCAGGCCGGCCCGGGCGTTGGGGGCGCCGCAGACGATCTCCTTCATGCCGTCGACGGTCTGCACCTGGCAGACTCGCAGGCGGTCGGCGTTGGGATGCTGCTCGGCGGAGACGATCTTCGCCACCGTGAAGGGGGCGAGCCGGGTCGCCGGGTCGTGGACATCCTCGACCTCGAGGCCGGCCATGGTCATGGCCTCGACGATCCGGGCGACGCTTGCGTCGGTCTCCAGATGGTCCTTCAGCCAGGAAAGGGTGAACTTCATTGCGTCGGCCCTCCGAGGGCCAGGATCTGGTTGAGGAAGCTCTCGCCGCCGGTGTAGCCGATGCCGAACAGGTGACCGCCGCGGAAGGTGCAGTCGCGCACCGGGATGGCTCCGACCACGCCGTTGGGGGAGGCTGGACGCAGCACCAGGGTGCGGATGTCGCCGCCGGCGGAGCCGAAGTCGACTCCGTGGAAATGGCAGCCGCCGATCACCAGCATCACGGCGGGACCTTCAATGCGGCAGTTTTCGAAGGTGATGCCGCTGACCACCGACTGGCCCTGGCGCAGCCGTTCCCGGTAGAGGTCGAACAGCGACACGGCGACGCCGGAGAAATGGTCGACGGTCAGGTCTTCGGCGACCTTCCATCCGGGGGTCTGATCGGTCATCGCGGCGTTCCCAGCGCGATGATCTGGTCGAGGAACTGATCTGTGCCGGTATAGCCGAGGCCGACGAACTGGCAGCCGGTGAAGGTGCAGCCATCGACCGGGATGGCCCCGATCACCGAGGTCGGCGAGGCCGGGCGCAGGATCAGGTTGCGGATGTCGCCGGCCGGATTGCCGAAGTCGCTGGCCTCGAAATGACAGCCGAGGACGAGGACGACGCCGGGCCCTTCGATGCGGCAGTTCCTGAAGGTGACGCCACGGATGACCGCCTGGCCATCGACCATGCGGGCGCGCAGCAGATCGACCAGCGACAGGGCCTGGTTCTCGTAGGACGCGGCCAGGAAGTCGGTGGCGCGGGTGACGCCGGCGGGCAGGGGGCCGTAGATCTCGGTCATGACGGGTCCTTCAGAAGTCTTGGTGGGTTTCTTCGCCATCAGCTCAATCCCGAGACGAGGTTGGGGGCCTGGAAGGCCGAGAAGCCGTAGTGGGCCAGCCAGCGGGTGTCGCTGGCGAACATGTCGCGCAGGTCGGGCATGCCGTACTTGAGCGTGCCGAGGCGGTCGACGCCCATGCCGAAGGCGAAGCCTTGGTAGACGTCAGGGTCAATGCCGCAGTGGCGCAGGACGTTGGGATGCACCATCCCGCAGCCTAGGATTTCCAGCCAGTCGCTGCCCGTGCCGATCTTGACCTCGCCGCCGCTGCGGTCGCAGCCGACGTCCATCTCCGCCGAGGGCTCGGTGAAGGGGAAGTGGTGCGGGCGGAAGCGGGTGGTCACCGCATCGGTCTCGAAGAAGCGGGCGATGAAGGTCTCAAGGGTCCATTTGAGGTGGCCCATGTGGATGCCCTTGTCGATCACCAGGCCCTCGATCTGATGGAACATCGGGGTGTGGGTGGCGTCGCTGTCCATGCGGTAGGTGCGGCCGGGCACGATGATGCGGATCGGCGGCTCCTGGCCGGCGGCGATCCACGGCGCCGGCGGGGCGGTGTTGCCCTTGCGCATGGCGCGGACCTGCACCGGGCTGGTGTGGGTGCGCAGCAGCTTGCGTTCGCCGTCCGGGCCTTCGTTGAAGAAGAAGGTGTCGTGCATCTCCCGCGCCGGGTGCTTGGGCGGGAAGTTGAGGGCGGTGAAGTTGTGGAAGTCGTCCTCGATGTCGGGACCTTCGGCGACCGCGAAGCCCATCTCGGCGAAGACGGCGACCATTTCGTCCATGGTCTGCATGGTCGGGTGGACGCTGCCCTTGCGGCGCGGGCGGGCCGGCAGGGTGAGGTCGAGGCTCTCGCGGGCCAGGCGGGCGTCCAGCTCGGCGGTCTCCAGCGCGGTCTTGCGCTCGGCGATGGCGGCGCTGACCGCGTCGCGCAGCTGGTTGATCAGCGGGCCCTTCTCCTTGCGCTCGTCCGGAGACATGGCGCCGAGGGTCTTGAGCAGGGCGGAGATGGAGCCGGACTTGCCGAGCGCGGCCACGCGAATGGCCTCGACGCCGGCGACGTCGGTCGCGGCGGCGATCTGGGCGGTGAGGTCGGACTGAAGTTGGGTCAGGTCGGTCATGGTTGGGCTCGTCTAGCGATCCGGAAGCGGTTCGTCATCCTCCCTCCCCGAATGGGGAGGGCAGACGCGCGGTTACGCGCGTCGGGTGGGGCAGTCGGTTGCCGACTTTCGAGGGTGGGCGCAGAGAAGACTGGCGCGGTGACTGTGGTGACCCACTGCCCCACCCGGCGCGCAATGCGCGCCTGCCCTCCCCATTCGGGGAGGGAGGTTGGAGCGCTCATGGCCTGGCCTCATAGGCCTTCACGATCCACTCCGGCGGTTCCGGCTCCCAGCGGATTTTGCGGCCCTCGGTGAAGGTCCAGCGGTGCAGCCAGGAGATTCCAGCCTTTCGAACGTAGCGATCCGGCCGGGCGTAGATCGGGTCCTTCAGCGCCGCGTCCAGGCTGACGAAGCGATAGCCGCGCGCCAGGTACAGGGCATGAATCTTCGGGTACCAGTCGCGGTTCAGGCTGTTGGCGTGCAGCAGAAGCACCTGGGCCGGTTCGCGACCGCCGGTCAGTTCGGCGCTGTAGGGCTCGAAGAAGTCCAGCACGGCGGCCATGTGGGCGACATAGGCCTCGCCGATCCGGGTCTTGAGCGCCTCGTCGCCGGCCGCCTCGGCCTTGCGGTAGACAGCGGCGAACATCCAGTCGTTGTTGTCGAGGGTGACCGGGGCGACGGTGTAGCCGCGCGCCTTGAGTCCGTCCGCCATGGCGGCCTTCTTCTCCGGCGTCTCGCCGAGGAAGAGGAAGGGGTGGCGGAAGTAGCGCAGGGTCTTGCCGCGCTTTTTCAGGACCGGCCGGGTGACGATCTCGCCCTTGTCGACGTCGGCCAGCCAGGTTTCGACGGTGGTGTTGTGGATGTTGAGGTGGCTGTAGGTGTGGTTGCCGAGGTCGATGCCGGCGTTCAGCCAGGCGGACTCGATCTTCGGCAGCAGCGTCGTCCGCTGCGCCTCGCAGACCTTCTCTTCGTTGACGAAGGCCGTGGCGCGGGTCTTCAGCGGCTTCAGCATTCTGAGGAAGTCGTTGGTCAGCGCCATCGCGGCCTTCGGATCGCACAGGGCCGCATCGGCCGCCTGGTAGGGCAGGTCGTCAAAGGTCACGGCCACGGCGCGGTCTTGCGCGGCGGCTGGCAGGGCCAGCAGCAGGGCGGCGGCGGTTGCGGCAATCAGGGTGCGAACGGTCATGGCGCGTCTTCACATCGGGGTTGGCGAAGGGGAGGGCGCAAACAAAAAGCCCCCCGGCTCACACCGGAGGGCTCTTCGATCTGTTGGAGCCTAAGCCCAAACCATCAAGCCAGCGCGGCGCGAACCTTGTCGGCGATGGCCTTGAACGCGGTCGGATCCTGGCCGGCGATGTCCGCAAGAACCTTGCGGTCGATCTCGACCCCGGCCTCGTCAAGGCCGTGGATAAACTGCGAGTAGGTGAAGCCTTCCAGACGGGCGGCGGCGTTGATGCGCTGGATCCAGAGGCTGCGGAAGCTGCGCTTGCGGACCTTGCGGTCGCGGTAGGCGTACTGGCCGGCCTTGTCCACCGCGGCCTTGGCCGTGCGGATGGTGTTCTTGCGGCGCCCGTAGAAGCCCTTGGCTTGTTCGAGAACCTTCTTGTGCTTGGCGTGGGCGGTAACGCCCCGTTTGACGCGAGCCATGTGTCAGCGCTCCTTCTTACAGGCCGTAGGGCAGGTAGGTCATGATGGTCTTCTTGTCGGAAGAGCTCATGACTTTCGTGCCGCGCTGCTGGCGGATGTACTTGGAATTGTGGCTGATCAGGCGGTGGCGCTTGCCGGCGACGCCGGCTTTCAGCTTACCCGTGGCCGTCAGTTTGAAGCGCTTCTTGGCGCCCGACTTGGTCTTCAGTTTCGGCATTTTGCTCAGGGCGAACCCTGTCCTCTGTAGGTAGCAACTGGACCGCCAAGGCATGCCATTAGGCCCGGCAGTCGCGGAAAGGCGAGGCTGATAGGCGAAAAGGGGGGGGATGGCAAGCGCGCTGCTTGCGATATCGCGCGGAACGCCCCCCATCTCCGTCATCCTAGGCCTTGTGCCTAGGACCCATTCGTCCGCCGGGCGCGAACGGATGTGTCTAACCGCGTTGATCGATGCCCGCCGCTTGTCGCAGCTGAACAATGGGTCCTAGGCACAAGGCCTAGGATGACGATGAGGGGTGGGCCGGCGCTCCATTCTTCAACGCCTTGTATTCCTTCCACCACCTCCACCCCACCACCCCCGTCCACACCAGTTCCACCACCCCGAACGGCCAGGCTCCCTGCATGAAGCCGTACGCCGAGCCCAGCAGGCAGGAGAGGGAGAAGGCGAGGATGAAGAGGTGGTGGCGCTTTTCCAGCGCGTAGAAGACCAGCATCAGGATCACGGCGAACAGGCCGAACAGGTCGAGGGGCGTCATCGTCATTCCCGCCTCCTGCTCCCGGAACGCGCGGGCCGCAAGGCGGTTGAGCCCTTGTCGTCGGCCGCGCGACACCTAACTGGGCAGTCATGCGCCTCAACCAGGTTACCGTTCCGGCCCACGACCTCGACGTCTCGATCCGCTTCTATGAGGCGCTCGGCCTGATCCTCATCGTCAAGAGCCCGCACTACGCCCGCTTCGAATGTCCGGACGGCGAGGGCGAGCATCCCGCGACCTTCTCCCTCCACCTCGACCCGCAGGCAACGCCCGGGGCGGCGTCAGTCTACTTCGAGCACGAGCAGCTCGACGAGGAGGTCGAGGCTCTGATCGACAAGGGCCTGGTCTTTGAAAGCGGGCCCGACGACCAGACCTGGCTGTGGCGCGAAGCCTGGACCACCGACCCGGCCGGCAACCGTGTCTGCCTGTACCGCGCGGGGGAAAACCGCCGCTTCCCACCGTGGAGACTGACGTGACCCCGATGACCCGACGCACCGGCCTGATCGGCCTCGCCGGCGCTTTCCTCGCCGCCTGCACCCCCGCCCGCTTCCTGGATTCGGTATTTCCGGACGACGGGGCCACCACCCTGATCAAGGACGTCAGTTTCGGCGACAATCCGCGTCAGAAGCTGGATGTCTATGGACCGCCGGATGGCAGGCCCGGCGCGCCGGTGGCGATGTTCGTCTATGGCGGCGGCTGGAGCAGCGGCTCGCGCCGGGAATACCAGTGGGCCGGCAAGATGCTGGCCGCCCAGGGCTTCGTCACCATCGTCGCCGACTATCGCCTGACGCCCGAGGTCAGCTTCCCCGGCTTCGTCGAGGATGTCGCGGCGGCCGTGCGCTGGGCCGTGGATCACACGCCGGAGCATGGCGGCGATCCGTCGCGCATCGTCATGGTCGGCCACTCGGCCGGGGCCTACAACGCCGCCATGGTGGCGCTGGACCCGCGCTACCTGAAGGCGGTCGGGGTCGATCGCAGCCGCATCAAGGCCTTCGCCGGCCTGGCCGGGCCCTACTACTTCCCCAACCTCGACGGGCCGATCCTCAGCAGGACCTTTGCCGGCGCCTCCGACGACAAGATCTACCAGACCCTCGACTACGCCGGACCCGGCTCGCCCGCCGCCTTCCTGGTGGCCGGCGACGCCGACAAGACGGTGCGGCCGCGCAACACCGAACGGCTGGCCGAGGCGCTGCGCAAGGAGGGCGTCGAGGTCGAGAGCCACATCTATCCGGGCCAGAGCCATGCCGACGTGCTGCTCAACCTGTCGCGCACCTTCCGGGGACGCTCGCCGCAGTACGGGCAGCTGACCAGCTTCCTGCGCAAGCAGGCGGGCCTGGCCTGACGGCCTATTCCGCCTCGCGGGCGTATTTTAGGATCAGGGAGAGGACCCAGGCGTAGCCGTCCTCGCCCTCGACCACGTCCAGCGACTCGACGTCGTCGATCAGCCAGCGATCGCCAGCTTTCTGGAAGTAGAAGAGCAGGCTGTTGTCCTGGTCGAAGTTCCTGAAGCTGACCGCCACCACCCGGCGGTCGGGCCGGCGCCAGACGCTGCGTTCGCTGACCTCGACCTCGCTGAGGCGCCAGTCCTGGCCGTTGACCCAGAAGAAGAAGTCCAGGCGGCCGAGATCGCCGGCGGCGTCCCTGTCCTCGTCGTCGAAGGCCTTCTTCAGGGCCGGGGTGTAGATATCGTCCGGCGGATCGACGGCCTCATCGCCGGCGCCGCTTTCCGTCTGACCCTTCGAGAGATCGGCGTAGGCCTTGGCGATGAAGGCCTTGGGATCGTCGATCCGGGTCGCGGCGGAGGCAGGCCCAGCGACCCAAAAGACCAGCAGAATCAAGGCTGCGATGATGCGGCGCACGGTCGATGCCCTTCCCTGCGTGAGGTCCAAGGATGGCTTGGCTTTGCGCGGGCCGCCAGCCCGGAAAAGGGGGGCGTTCGCACGCTATCTGATCAGCGTTCATATTGCGCTGCATTGAACAGGGGGTTCGGAGTCGCTATATGCCCTCTCCCCGGATGCCCAATGTGTGTGGCGGCTCCGTCTTCTCGATCACCGGCCTGAGGTTGTCTCCCCATGCTCCTGACCATGATGAAGTCCAAGCTGCACCGCGCCACGGTCACCCAGGCGGACCTCGATTACGAGGGCTCGATCGCCATTGACCGCGACCTGCTGGACGCCTCGGGCATCCTGCCGCACGAACAGGTCGATGTTCTGAACATCACCAACGGCGCCCGCTTCACTACCTACGCCATCGAGGCCCCGCGCGGCTCGAAGGTGTTCGGCGTCAACGGCGCCGCCGCCCGGCTGGTCCAGAAGGGCGACAAGATCATTGTCGTCACCTACGGCCAGCTGCCGGCCGAGGAAGCCCGCAACTATAACCCGGTTGTGGTGCTGCTCGACGAGCAGAACGAGATCAAGCGCGCGGCGTAGGGGCTTTCGGCCCGCGCCGACTTCGCGCACTCTGCCCTCCAGCTTCCGGAGGATTTCCCATGCGCGCCCTGTTTCCCCTCGCCGCCGTCACGATGCTGCTGGCCGCCTGCGAGCCGGCGCCCAAGGGCGTCGATGGCCAGACCCTGTCCAACACCGTGGCCGACGCGGTGGGCGGCGAGAACAGCTGCGTCTTCCTGGTCGAGCCGGGGACCGGCAAGAAGACCTTCCAGTATGGCGCGCCGTCGGCCTGTGGCCGCGAACTGCCCGACTGCCAGGGGGCGACGCTGAACGCCACCGACTTCGCCCAGCTGGCCGCCCAGGGCGCCGACCGGGCGATCAGCTGCGACAGCACGGCCGACAAGACGCGCACCGTCGCCTGGGCCTCCGGCATGGTCGAGACCAAGCCGGGTGGTCAGAAGCTGGCCTATGCGGCGGTGATGGAAGGGCCGAGCGAGCAGTCGCTGCCCGGCCGCGAAATGAAGGCCCGCCTCGCCACGGCGTTCAAGCGGGCGGGCCTCTAACTCATTTCACCAGTTCGAAGGTCGCCGAGACGTCGACGCGGACCTTCAGCTGGCCGGCCTCGACCGGGGTGCTGGAGTCCATCTTCTCGGCGCGGGCGAAGCTGGCGTAGACCACCGGCGGCTGGGGCGCGTAGCCGCCGGACTCGCTGAAGGTGACCAGCCGGGCGACCTTGTAGCCGAGCGACTGGGCGTAGAGGTTGGCCTTGGCCTGCAGGGCCTTGACCGCCTCGACACGGGCCTTGTCCTCGGAGACCTGGCTGTCCTCGATGCCGAAGCTGATGCCGCCGACGTTGGTGGCGCCGCTGTTGACGCTGGCGTCGACCACGCTGCCCAGCCGCTTGAGGTCACGCACCACGATGGTGACGGTGTTGGCGGCCTGGTAGCCGTTGAGCCTGGGCGGCTGGTTCTCGACATAGACATACTGCGGATTCAAATTGAGGCCGCTGGTCTGGATATCGCGCGGATCGATGCCGGCCTTTTTCAGGCTGGCGATGACGCCGGTCATCCGGTCGGCATTGAGCTTCATCGCCTCGGAGGCCGAGGGGGCCTCGGTGGTGACGCCGAGCGTGATGGTCGCCATGTCGGGCGCCTGGCGGGTCTCGCCATAGGCCGACAGGTTGAGGGTGGTGGCGCGGAAGGCCGAGTCCGCGGCGGTGGGGGCGGTCTGGGCCATGGCCCCGGTGGCGGCGGCCGTGCCCGCCAGGATCAGGGCGCCGACGGCGGCGGCGCGGAACAGCGTCTTCATCTTGTAGTCTCCGACCAGTTGCGGGGTCCTTGATCGGCCCCGTCTGCGGCGACTTTAAGCCGATCGCGTCTGAACAGGAGCTGTCAGAGGCGTTGCGGGATCGGCAGCCTCATCCCGGGCGGCGATCCAGCGACGCGCCGGCCTGTCGATCCAGCGCTCGGCCAGGGTCGCGGCGCCGATGGCGAGGATGGCGGCCAGGCCATACCAGCCCAGCCGCGCTGGAAGGGCGAGGCCTTCCGGTTCGAGGGTCTTGAACAGCAGCAGGATGGGGCCGTGCAGCACATAGATGCCATAGGACAGCCGCCCGAGGATGGCGGAGGCGCGGCCGGCCCCGGTGGCGTTGGCCCCCAGCACGACGAGCAGCGGGAACAGGACGAGGACGGCGGCGAGGTCGTAGAGCACCGGAAGGCCGGGGACCGGCAGGGCGATGAGGATCAGGGCCAACGGCAGCAGCCAGGGGGTCAGGCGGCTCTGCACGGCGCCCAGGCGTCCGGCCGCCCACAGACGGTGCAGCAGGACGCCCATCGGGAAGGAGAAGCCGACCCTGGCCCAGCCCCAGGCCCAGCCGAAGGGGCCGGCCGAACGGGTCGGGTCGCCGTTGGCGAAGCCGGTGTCGAACAGGCCGTTGGCCACCGCCATCAGCGTCAGCGCCAGTGCGGCCAGGGCGACCAGCACGGCCAGGCGGCGGTCGGTCAGCCAGCGGGCGACGAACCCCCAGGCGAGGTTGATCCACAGCTCGAACTGCAGCGACCAGACCGGCCCGTTGAACGGAACCACCAGCCCGCCGCCCAGCCAGGGCAGGAACAGGGCCGCCAGCAGGGCGAGGAGCAGGGGATGGTCGTCAAGCGGGCGCAGGCCGGCCAGCGACAGGACCACGGCCATGCCGCCGCCAAGCAGCAGACCGACGGCCGCCAGCGGATAGAGCCTGGCGATCCGTTTGCCGGCGAACCAGCGCCCCTGGCCGCCCAGGGCCAGCCGGTGGCCATAGCCGGCCGACAGCACGAAGCCGCTGAGCAGGAAGAACAGGTCGACCATCAGATAGCCGTGGCCGAGCAAGGGCGAGCCCAGGTAGCCGGCGATATGCAGCCCCATGACCAACAGGGCGGCGACGCCCCTCACCCCGTCCAGCGCCGCCAGCCGGTTCGTCACTCGGCGGCCTCCAGCGGCCGGGCGGGCCGCAGGGAGCGGGCGGCGCGGGCCACCGGCAGGATCATGCCTTCAAGCACCGTGTCATGCTTCGATTCGCCCGGCTCCAGCCCGAAGACCAGCCGCATGTTTTCGCGCTCAGGGGTCCGGAGGGTGCCGAACAGCCAGTCCCAGAGGGTCGTCAGGCTGCCGAGGTTGCTGCCGAAGTGGGCCGGGTTGGTCGAGTGGTGGATCTGGTGATGGGCCGGGCTGTAGAAGATCTTGCCGAACGGACCCGGGAAGGTGATCCACAGGTGCGAGTGCTGCAGGTGCTGCACCAGATAGAGGCCGGCCAGGGCGATCACGTTGCGGTCCCAGACGGTCAGCAGCACCTTGGGCTCGCCCAGGGTCCAGGTCAGCAGGGCGCTCATCGTCCCCATCATCACCGCCAGCATGTTGGCGAACAGCACGCCCTCGATCGGGTGGACCCGAAGGTTGGTCAGCGGCGAGAGGTGTTCGGCGCTGTGGTGGACCTTGTGGAACTCCCACAGCCAGCCGACGCGGTGGCAGAGGAAGTGGTGCAGCCAGTAGGCCAGCTCGCCGGTCAGGAAGAGCAGGACGGTGCCGACACAGAGCGCGCCGACCGGTCCGATCAGCGAGCCCGGCCCCCGGCCGAACAGGGCGGTCAGGCCCTCGACCAGCCAGCCCGACACCACCGCCTGCGAGGCGATGGCCCAGCCGAACAGCAGGCCGAAGATCAGGATGTTGAACAGGGCGAAACCGATGTCGGTGCGCCCCGACCGGCTCTTCCAGAACCGCCGCGGCAACAGGGCGCGAACCAGCACCTTCAGCGGCGTCGGACGCTTGCCCGGCCCGCGCCGCAGCAGCAGGAACAGGCCGCCGACCAGGCCGGCCGCCAGCAGCGAGGTCAGCGACATCGCCGATCCGGGGGCCAGCAGCACGCCGACCAACCCCATGCCGGCCTTGCCCAGCGTCTGAAGGCCGGCGACCGCCAGATCCTGAAGGTTCGATACGTCCATCATCCGTGTCGTACCCGGATGTGGTGTCCCCTTCCTTAAAGCCGCCCCGCCATGCTAGGCGCGGTAACCTCCGGGGGCGTGTAGCTCAATGGTTAGAGCCGGCCGCTCATAACGGTCTGGTTGCAGGTTCGAGTCCTGCCACGCCTACCAACCCTCGTCCGCGGCTGCCCGGCCCGCCGGGCTCCTACATTCCCGCCGCCAGGGCGATCCGCATCAGCTCCGCCATGTTGCGCGCGCCGGTCTTGGTCATCATGTTGGCCCGATAGATCTCGACGGTGCGGGCGCTGATATCGAGGTCGAAGGCGATGACCTTGTTGGGCTTGCCGGCGACGACCCCGGCCAGCACGTCCCGCTCTCTCGGGGACAGGGCCGCCAGGCGGTCCAGCGCTTCCTGGCGCTGGCTGTCGGTCTGAGCCAGGGGCCGGGCCATGGCGGCCGTGATCGCCGCCAGCAGGGTGACATCGGAGAACGGCTTTTCGACGAAGTCCACGGCGCCGGCCTTCATGGCCTCGACGGCCAGCGGGATGTCGCCGTGACCGGTCATGATGATGATCGGCAGGCCGAACTTCCGCTCCTTGAGAATCCGCGCCAGGTCGATGCCCGACACGCCCGGCATCCGCACGTCGGCCACCACACAGCCGGCCGCGTCGCCGGGCAGGTCGGCCAGGAAGGCGTCGGCGGACTCATGGAGGACGGGTCGGTGCCCGTTCATCTCCAGCATGAAGGCCAGGGAGTCGCGCATGGCGTCATCATCGTCGATGACATGAACAGGAGGGCTAGATGTCATCGACGGGGTCCAGATCCGCGAGGGGGAGGGTGAAGGAGAAGGTGGCGCCGCCATCGGCGTTGTCGTCCGCCCAGATGCGGCCGCCCTGCGCCTCGATGATGGTGCGGCAGATGGACAGGCCGACGCCCATGCCGTTGGCCTTGCTGGTCACGAACGGCTGAAACAGCCGCTCGCGCACGTCCGGCGCGATACCGGGTCCGGTGTCGGCGACCGAAACCTGGACGGTGCGATCCTCGCCCGGCTGAACGGATATGACCAGGTCGCGCCGCTCTCCTCCGGCCATGGATTCCAGGGCGTTGCGGATCAGGTTGAGGGCGACCTGCTGGACCTGGACGCGATCAACGATCACGTGGCCGAGGTCGCGGCCGAATTTCAGACTGACGTGGAAGCCCTTCTGCCGGGCGCCGACCAGGGCCAGCGCGCTGGCTTCCTCCATGAGTTTGGCGGGGTCTTCCAGGCTGCGCTCGGTCTCGCCCTTGCTGACGAACTCCCGGAGCCGCTTGATGATCTCGCCGGCCCGCAAGGCCTGTTCCCCAGCCCGGTCAAGGGCGTCGCGAAGGCGCGGGATGTCGGGCTCGCTAGCCGCCAGCAGGGTCGCCGAGCCCTTGAGGTAGTTGGCCACGGCGCCCAGCGGCTGATTGAGTTCGTGGGCCAGGGAGGAGGCCATCTCGCCCATGGCCGTCAGGCGGGACACATGGACGAGTTCGGACTGCAGCTCCTGCATGCGCCGTTCCTGATCGCGGTTCTGGGTCAGGTCGCGGATGAAGCCGGTGAAAAAGCGGTCATGGCCGACGACGGCTTCGCCGACCGCCAGCTCCATCGGAAAGGTCGAGCCGTCTTTCCGCTCGCCCACCACGATGCGGCCGATCCCGATGATGCGGCGCTCGCCGGTGCCCAGGTAACGAAACAGATAACCGTCGTGCCCGGTCCGATAGGGTTCCGGCATCAGGATGCTGACGTTCTGCCCTATGGCCTCGTCCGCCGTCCAGCCGAACAGATCCACGGCAGTCGCGCTGAACGACCGCATGACCCCGTGCACGTCGATGACGATCATCGCCTCGGGCACCGTGGCCAGGATGGATTCGAGATGAGCCTGCTGGGCCAGCGACCCCCGCGTTCGCTGCCGAAGCCGTTCTCCACCATAGGCGATCATCGGCCCCAGGAGCAGGAACACGGACACATCGATCAGACTGGCGGGGCTTGAAAGCAGCCCGCCGCGGACAAACAGCATGCTGGCGCCAAGACCGAAGCCCGTGGACAGCAATCCCGGTCCCCATCCGCCAAAGGCCGAAGCGGCCAGAACCGCCGGAATGAAGAGGACGAATAGCGCCCGGTCGTCGAGGTAGGGGTCAAGGGCGGCCCGGACGGCGAAGGTCAGCAGGGCCCCGAGGATGGCGGCGGCATAGCCGAATCGCACGTCGGACGTCGCCGCGCTCCAGTCAGGCCAGGCTCTCGCAGAAATCACGGATTACCCCCGAACCGGCAATCGTTGAGCGGGGCGCCCGGGAGCCGCGACGGCGTCGGGTGGCGCAGCGTCATGTCGCCTGGGTGCGCAATATAGCTCAATGTCGGTAGTAGCCGCCATCCGGTTCCTGATCTTCAGGAAAGCTGTCTGACGATCCGCCTGCGCGACGGGTCGCTGCCTTGGCCGAGTGTGAATCCTTGCGTTTCGGCCAGCCCCAGCATGGCGGCGTTTTCCCGCGCCACGTCACCCCAGACCTCTTTCAGTCCACGCGCTTTCGCATGGTCGAGGAGCGCGGTCAGAAGTTTGGCCCCCAGTCCCCGCCCGCTCCAGTCGCTGCGGACCATCAGGGCGATCTCCGCCGTTTCGCCCTCCGGATCGGCGGCCAGACGCGCGACTCCCGCCAGCGAGCCATCCGGCAGTTCCGCCACGAGGGCCATCTCCCGGTCATAGTCGATATGAGCCAGCCGTTCGGCCCAGCTCGGCGGCAGGTGGCGCAGACCCGACCGGAAACGCAGGTGAACATCTTCCGCCGAGCTGTGATCGATCATGGTGATCAGGCCCGGGGCGTCCTGGGGCCGTATGGGGCGGACGCAGACGGTCGAGGGGCCGACGACGATCCAGGTCTCCAGGCCGGTAGGGTAGGGCCGTATGGCGGGGCGATAGCCGTCGGCCGGCCGTCGCAGGCGGATGCGGGCGTCCACGGCCAGAACGCCCTCGGAGTCGGCCAGCAGGGGATTGATGTCCAGCTCGGCGATCTCCGGCAGATCGAGGGCGATCTGCGAAAGCGCGACCAGCACCTTGCGGATGGCGGGGCGGTCGGCCGGCAGCCGGTCGCGGTAGCCTGCCAGCCGCCTGGCCACGCGGGTGCGGGCGATCATGTCCTCGGCCAGGACGTCGTCGAGCGGGGCCAGGCCGATGGACCGATCGCCTTCGATCTCGACGGAAACGCCGCCGCGTCCGAACAGCACCGTCGGGCCGAAGGTCGCGTCCTGAATCACCCCGGCGATCAGTTCCTCCGTCTTGGGGCGCGAAACCATGGCCTGGACCAGGAAGCCGTCAATTCGCGCCGACGGCCGGGCGGCCGACACATCGCGCAGCATCCGGCGCGCCGCCGCGGTGACCGCCTCGCCGCCGCTGAGGCCGAGCATGACGCCGCCGACATCGGACTTGTGGGTCAGGTCCGGCGACAGGATTTTCAGGGCGACCGGGCAGGCAAGGGTCTCGGCCTCGGCGCCCGCCGCCTCGGGCGTGTCGAAGGCCCGGGCCGCAAGGGTGGGAACGCCGTAGGCCGCCAGCACCGCCCCGCATTCGGGAAGGGTGAGCTGGTCCCGGCCGGCCAGGAGGGCGGCGGCCACCGTGGCGCGGGCCGCATCGACGGCGGTCCGGTCGGGAAGGCCGGGCAGGGCCGGTGCCTGTAGCAGGAGCTGCTGGCCCCGATAGTGGTCGGCCAGATGCATGAAGGCGCGTACCGCCTCCTCCGGTGTTTCCAGGGTAGGAATGCCGGCCGTGGCGAAGGCGCGGCGAGCCGGCGCCGCCGAGACCTCGCCGAGCCAGCAGGTGAGCACGGGCCGGGAGCGGCCCGCCGCCGCCGTGGCCTCGATCACCGCCCTGGCCGCCGCTTCGCTGCTGGCGACGGCGGTGGGACAGTTGAGGACCAGCAGGGCGTCGGCGCCCGGCTCGGCGAGCAACACCTCCATCGCGGCGCGATAGCGGTCCGGCTGGGCGTCGCCGATAATATCGACCGGACCCGCCAGCGCCGCCTGGGGCGGCAGGACTTTCGAGAGGCTTCCGCGGGCCGCCTCCGGGACGATAGCGACCCGGCCACCCCGCGCCTCCAGGGCGTCGGCCGCCATGACGCCAGCGCCTCCGCCGTTGGTGAGGATGCCCAGGTTGTCGCCCGCGACCGAGATGCCGGAGGTCAGCACCGTGACGGCGTCGAACAGTTCGCGCAGACCCTCGACCCGCAGCATGCCGGCCCGGCGGAAGGCCGCGTCATAGACGGCGTCGGATCCGGCGAGCGCGCCGGTGTGCGAGAAGGCCGCCCTGGCGCCGGCCGCGCCCCGTCCGGCCTTGATTACCACCACCGGCTTGTTGCGCGAGGCGATGCGGCCGGCGGTCATGAACTTGCAGGCGTCTGCGATGCTCTCGACATAGAGCAGGATGGCGCGGGTCTGCGGATCGAGCGCCAGATAGTCCAGCATGTCGCCGAAATCGACGTCGGCGGAGTCGCCGAGGCTGACGACATGCGAGAAGCCGAACCCGCGCGGCGCGGCCCAATCGAGCGCGGCGGTGACGATGGCCCCCGACTGCGACACCAGGGCGATGCCGCCGGGCGCCGGGGTCAACTGGGCGAAGCTGGCGTTGAGGCCCCGGCGGGGAGAGATGAAACCCAGTCCGTTCGGCCCCACGATCCGCATCATGTGGGGCCGGGCGGCGGCGAGCAGGTCTCGCCGGGCGGCGGCGTCGAAGCCGGCCGAGATCACCACGGCGGCGCGGCATCCCCGCTGGCCCAGCTCGCTGACGATGCCGGGAACGGTTGCGGCCGGGGTGGCGATGACGGCCAGGTCCGGCGTGATCGGGAGGGCGGCGACCGACGGATAGGCCAGGGTGGAGCGAATGCTGCTCGCGCGCGGGTTCACCGCCATCACCGGGCCCGCGAAGCCGCCTTCCAGCAGGTTGCGGGCCAGAACCGCGCCGACCGACCCCAGTCGATCGCTGGCCCCGATCAGGGCGATGGACCGCGGCTCGAACAGCGCGTCCAGATTGCGGGTCGTCATCGGCGAGGTCCCTGACGTCTCGCGCGATCAGGCCTCGACGAGCTGCGCCAGGCCCGGTTGGTTGCGAACCTCGAACCGGCGATTATCGACAAAGCGCACGAGGCCATCGACCTGCAGCTGGGTGACCATGCGCGAGACGGTTTCGATGGTCAGGCCGAGATAGTCGGCCATGTCCTGGCGGCCCATGGGCAGTTCGGCGACCTCGCCGCGGAACCGGCCGGCCATGCCCAGAAGGAAGCTCGCCACCTTCTCGCAGGCGGACTTGCGGCCCAGCAGCATGAGGTGCTCCTGGGTGCGTTGAAGCTCGCGCGCGGTTTCCGCCCAGATCATCCGCTCAATCCGGATGCCCTCTTCGCCGTACAGCTTCAGCGCCGATTTGCGGATGACGAGGATTTCGCAAGGGCCGAGCGCCTCGGCGGAGTACCGGTGGACGGGGCCGGCCTCGAGGCCGACGAAGTCACCATTGTAGTAGAAGTCGCCGATCTGGCGGCGGCCGTCGCTGAGCAGACGGGAGGTGCGGATCGCGCCGGAAACGACGCGGTAGATCATGTCAGCCTCTTCGTCCTGGGCGTAGATTTCCTCACCGGCGGCGAAGGCCATCCGGACGCCGATGGACCCCAGCTGATCGGCGGGGACGGGCGGCGCGGCGAACGCTGGCTTGAGGCTGACGGTGGTCATCGGAATCTCCGTTGCGATGACCAATCGCTAGGGCCAACGGGACCTGGGCAAAATTCGTGGGCCGCGCTTAAGGATTTTTCCCTAAGGGGGACTACCTAGGCGGCGGGGAAGGTCCGGCGAACCTCCGCCTCGACCTGCGCCAGCATCGCCGTGGCGGCCTCCGGGGTCATGCTTGGCAGCACGCCGCCCAGATGCGTATGGCCTTTGACGGTCATCCCGGTGACGGCGGCCAGATGGGAATCGAAGACAGCCATCAGGCCGCTCAACGCGCCCGTTTGCTTGACCCACTCCTCCGGCGCGCCGGAGGTCGAGAAGCTGGTCAGGGTTCGGCCGAGCAACAGCGGTTCGGTGCCGTGGAAAGTGGGCCGATAGCCGAACCCGAGACTGAAGATCCGGTCGATATAACCCTTGAGGATGGCCGGCGGCGCATTGAACCAGAAGGGATAGACCAGGATGAAAGCCTCGATCCGGGCCAGTTTCGCCCGCTCCTCCGCGACGTCCTTGCCGGCCGCATAGCCGGCGGGGCCGGGAATTTCGCCGGCCTGCAGGCGGGGGTCGAAATCCATGCGGTAAAGGTCCCGGACCCTGACCGTATGACCCAGATCCCGCAGGGTGGACGCGCAGGTGCGGGCGATCGAGGCGCAAAAGCTCCCGGGTTTTGGATGGGCGAGGATGACAGCGGTTTTCATGGCGGGACCGTGACCAGACTGGCGTCATCATTACTCGGCCGATCGCGCGGTCGCTTTGATCTCGATCACAGCGGCCTTCGCGCCGTTTGGCATCATCCGGGTCAAGGAGTGAAAACGATGATCCTTGATAGCCGAACCCTCGTTCTCGTTGCTGATGGCGGACGGGCCCGCATTTTTGAAGAGTCGCGCCTGGGAGGGCCGTTGACCGAACACCCCGACTGGCTGGCCGGTCTGGCCGTGCATGGCGAGTCCAATCCTGAAAAGGCCGAGCCCGCGTTTCTGGACCGGCTATGCCACCGGGTGGACGCCCTGTTCGACAAGCACGGCTTCGAGCATCTGATTCTGATTGCCGCGCCCCGGTCGCTCGGCCTGTTGAGGACCCGGCTGTCGGCGAAGCTCAAGGCGAGGCTGGTGCTCTCCGAGCCGCATGATCGTCTGGCCGCCTCCCTGGACACCATCGAGCACGCGGTGCGGGCTATGCGCGTCGCCAGCGCCTGACCGCAGGCGCTCCGTTTATCTCACGGCGTGAGGGCGACCTTGAGTACGCCGTCCCTCTGGTTGGCGAACAGATCGTAGGCCTGCTCGATGTCGTCGAGGGCGAACCGGTGGGTGACCATGGCGCCCAGATCGACCCGGCCCGACGCGACGATGGCCATCAGCCTGCGCATGCGCTCCTTGCCTCCGGGACAGAGGGTGGTGGTGATGGTGTGGTCGCCCAGGCCGGCCGCGAAGGCGTCCAGCGGCAGGGTCAGGTCCGTGGAGTAGACGCCCAGGCTGGACAGACGGCCGCCCGGCCGCAGAACCCGCAAGGCGGCCTCGAAGGTCGCCTGGGTTCCGAGCGCCTCGATCGACACGTCGACGCCACGGCCGGAGGTCAGCGCCATGATGGCGGCGACCGGATCCTCCGTGGCGGCGTTGACCAGATGGTCGGCGCCCATGGCCCTGGCGACGGCGAGTCGGCCGGGCAGGCGATCGACGGCGATGATGGTCGAGGCGCCCATCAGCCGGGCCCCGGCGGTGGCGCAAAGTCCGATCGGGCCCTGGGCGAAGATGGCGACGGTGTCGCCGATGGCGATAGCGCCGCTCTCCGCGCCGCTGAAGCCGGTGGACATGATGTCGGGGCACAGCAGCACCTGCTCATCCATCAGGCCGTCCGGCACCGGGGCCAGGTTGGTCATGGCGTCGGGGATCAGCACATACTCTGCCTGGCAGCCGTCGATGGTGTTGCCCAGTCGCCAGCCGCCCATCGGCGCCCAGCCGTGTTCGGTATCGGGGCCGTCCTGGCTGCACCGCCCGCACAGGCAGGCGTTGGAATAGCCGCTGGGCGTGATCGCGCCGGCGATGACCCGCTGACCCTCGCGATAACCGCGCACGGACGACCCGAGCTTCTCGATGACCCCGACCGGCTCATGGCCGACCGTCAGGCCGCGCGCCACGGGGTACTCGCCCTTGAGGATGTGAACGTCGGTGCCGCAGATCGTCGTGGTGGTGACGCGCAGCAGGGCGTCCAGCGGTCCGACGTCCGGGATGGGCTTGTCGGCCAGGACGATGCGTCCCGGCTCGGCGAAGATGGCGGCCTTCATCATGCCCATGGTTTCGGCTCCTCCTGGCCCGGCTCGACGCGTCCGAGCCAGGCGATCTGAGTGCTCAGGAATCCAGGCGGCGCCGCAGCAGCTCCACGCCGCCGACGATGGCGATCAGGCTGGCGGCGGCGGCGGCGTAGCAGACCGGGCAGTGGGCAAGGGCGTTGCCGCCCTGGCTGCAGAGTTCCGGCGTGTTGCGCTCGATGACAAAGGCGGCGGCGCACAGGCCGGCCGCCGCCAGACTGGTCAGGCCGGTCAGGACCTCCAGGCGGCTTTGAAACTGTTGACCGATGGCGGTCAGGGCGCGGGCGGGCATGGGCGCTTCTCCGATTTGGGCCAGCCTCTCCCGGGTCGGCCGGCCCGGCCTTGATCCAGATCAAGGCCCCTCGACCGGACGACCGGCAAAAGCGACTCAAGCTTTCGGGGATTCATGCATGTCTTCAGTCTCAACGGAGCGCTACCGGCCATTGCCCGGTGCGGCGCTGCTCCTCGCCCTGACCGTCATTGCCGGTCTGATCATGACCGTGGCCGCCGGCCTGACCGACGATCCGCTATTCCGGATGCACAGTCTGATCTTCGTCGCGGCCACCGTGCTCGGCGGTTTCTCCCTGGCCGCGGGCATCAGCTCGCAGCAGCTGCGGGACGAACCGGAACGCTACATGGATGGCGTCATCCGGGCCGGGGTCATCGCCACCATGTTCTGGGGCGCGGTCGGCATGCTGGTCGGGGTGGTCATCGCCGCCCAGCTCAGCTTCCCGACCATTTTCTATTTTCCTGAGGTCGGCTGGCTGAACTTCGGCCGGTTGCGGCCGCTGCATACCTCCGGGGTGATCTTCGCCTTCGGTGGCAACGCCCTGATCGCCACCAGCTTCTGGGTGGTGCAGCGCACCTGCCGGGCGCGGCTCGCCGGCGGTGTCGCCCCCTGGTTCGTCTTCTGGGGATACCAGCTGTTCATCGTCCTGGCGGCGACCGGCTACCTGGCCGGCGTCACCCAGTCGAAGGAATACGCCGAGCCCGAGTGGTACATCGACCTGTGGCTGACGGTCGTCTGGGTCGCCTACCTGCTGGTCTTCCTGGGCACGATCTGGAAGCGCAAGGAACCCCACATCTATGTGGCCAACTGGTTCTACCTGGCCTTCATCGTCACCGTCGCCCTGCTGCACATCGTCAACAACCTCAGCCTGCCGATCGGCTTGCTGAACCACCGCTCCTACTCGCTGTTCAGCGGGGTGCAGGACGCCCTGACCCAGTGGTGGTACGGCCACAACGCCGTCGGCTTCTTCCTGACCGCCGGCTTCCTGGGGATGATGTACTACTTCGTGCCCAAGCGGGTGGACCGGCCGGTCTACAGCTACCGCCTGTCGATCGTGCACTTCTGGTCGCTGATCTTCATCTACATCTGGGCCGGTCCCCACCACCTGCACTACACGGCCCTGCCGCAGTGGGCTCAGACGCTGGGGATGACCTTCTCGATCATGCTCTGGATGCCCAGCTGGGGCGGCATGATCAACGGGCTGATGACCCTGTCGGGGGCCTGGGACAAGCTGCGCACCGACCCGGTCGTCCGCATGATGGTCGTCGCCATCGCCTTCTACGGCATGAGCACCTTCGAGGGGCCGGTGATGTCGATCCGGGCGGTCAACGCCCTGTCGCACTACACCGACTGGACCATCGGCCACGTCCATTCCGGCGCGCTCGGCTGGGTCGGCTTCATCAGCTTCGGGGCCATCTACTGCCTGGTGCCCTGGCTGTGGAAGAAGGAGAAGATCTTCTCCAACGCCCTCATCGAGTGGCACTTCTGGATCGCGACCACCGGCATCCTTCTCTACATCTGCGCCATGTGGGTGTCGGGCATCATGGAAGGCCTGATGTGGCGCGCCTACACGCCTGAAGGCTACCTGGCCTACAGCTTCATCGAGACCGTCTCGGCCAAGCATATCGAGAACATCATCCGCACCGTCGGTGGTCTGATGTTCCTGAGCGGCACGCTGATCATGATCTACAACCTGTGGCGCACGGTTCGCATGCCGTCCGTCCAGGGCGCGGAGGCGACCCCGGCCGCTCTCCCCGCCCCCGTGGCCGCCTGAGGGGAGGGGCCGACATGACACTCTGGAAACACCACGGTAAGTTCGAGCGTCACTCGCTCATCCTGGTCATCGGCATCCTGCTCGTCGTCTCGGTCGGCGGGCTGGTCGAGATCGCCCCGCTGTTCTGGCTGCAGAGCACGGTCGAGAAGGTCGAGGGGGTCCGCCCCTACACGCCGCTCGAACTGGCCGGCCGCGACATCTACATTCGCGAGGGCTGCTACGTCTGCCACAGCCAGATGATCCGCCCTCTGCGGGACGAGGTCGAACGCTACGGCCACTACAGCCTGGCCGCCGAGAGCATGTACGATCACCCCTTCCAGTGGGGCTCGAAGCGGACCGGGCCTGACCTGGCCCGGGTCGGCGGCAAGTACAGTGACGGCTGGCACGTCGATCACCTGACCGACCCGCGCTCGGTGGTCCCGGAATCGGTGATGCCGCCCTACGCCTTCCTGGCCAAGAAGGACCTGCGCACCATCGATCTGCAGGCCAAGGTCAAGGCGATGACAGCGCTGGGCGTGCCCTACACCCAGGCCGATATCGACGCCGTCCTGACCGACGTCGAAGCCCAGGCCGACCCCTTCTCGACCGACGCGGTGGCCCTGCGCAAACGCTACGGCGCCAAGGTGGTCAACCGCGACTTCGACGGCCAGCCGGACCGGCTGACCGAAATGGACGCCTTGGTCGCCTACCTGCAGATGCTGGGCAGCGGCGTCGACTTCAGCACCTACAAGGCCGGCGATCCGGCCAACAAGCGATAGGGGCGCGGATCATGACCTACGAAACCGTATCCCGCTTCGCCCAGCAGTTCGGGCTGGTCTACTTCGGCTTGATCTTCCTGGCCGGAACCGTCTGGGCCCTGCTGCCCCGCCACCGTGACATCTACCGCGCGGCCGCGCGCCTGCCCCTCGAGGAGGAAGAGCTATGAGCGGTCCCCACAAGGACGAGATTACCGGGACCGACACGACCGGCCACGAGTGGGACGGAATTCGCGAACTGGACAACCCGCTGCCGCGCTGGTGGCTGTGGGTGTTCTATGCCTGCATCCTGTTCGCGGTCGGCTACTGGCTGGTGATGCCGGCCTGGCCGGGCATCGGCAGCTACACCACCGGCATCCTCGGCCGGTCCGACCGGGCCGATGTCGCCAAGGCCCTCAAGGATCTCGACGCCCAGCGCGGCGAGGGGGCCAAGATCCTGCGCACGGCCAGCCTGCAGCAGATCGAATCCGACCCGAAGCTTCAGGCCTATGCCCTGGAAGTCGGGACCTCGGTGTTCGGCGACAACTGCGCCACCTGCCATGGGGCCGGCGGCGCGGGCGGCAAGGGCTATCCCAACCTGCGCGACGATGTCTGGCTCTGGGGTGGCTCGCTCGACGACATTCACCAGACGCTGACGGTCGGTGTGCGGTCGACCCATCCGGACACCCGCATCTCACAGATGCCGGCCTTCGGGCGGGACGCCATGCTGGACGCGGCCCAGATCAACGATCTGACCGAGTATGTGATGAAGCTCTCTGGCCGTAAGGCCGACGGGGCGGCGGTGGCTCGCGCCGCGCCGCTGTACGAGGCCAACTGCGTGGCCTGTCACGGTCCGGCCGGCAAGGGCGATCCGAAGGTCGGCTCGCCTGACCTGACCGACGCCGACTGGCTGTACGGCGCCGATCACGAGGCCATCGCCGGCCAGATCACCAACGGACGGGGCGGGGTCATGCCGACCTGGCAGGGCCGTCTCAGCCCCGAGACGATCAAGGCCCTGGCCGTCTACATCCACGCCAACGCCGGTGGTCAGGACAAATGACTGTCGTCATCGACCGGACCCGTCACCCCCACGACACCGGCGCATCAGAACGCGCCGGGGGTCCGGTCTCAGCCGCCGCCCATGCCCGCAAGCAAGCGGGCAAGGGTGGCGGCGACCTCTACGCTCCGCGGACCCAGATCTATCCCAAGCGCGTCAATGGCCGCTGGCGGATGATCAAATGGGGGCTGATGGGGGTGTTGCTGGCCGTCTACTACATCACGCCCTGGATCCGCTGGCACCGGCCCGGCGCCCTGCCGGACCAGGCGGTGCTGGTCGATTTCGACGGTGGCCGCTTCTACTTCTTCTGGATTCAGCTGTGGCCGCAGGAGGTCTATTTCATCACCGGCCTGCTGGTGATGGCGGCCCTGGCGCTGTTCCTGACCACCTCGCTGTTCGGCCGGCTGTGGTGCGGTTATGCCTGTCCCCAGACGGTATGGACCGACCTCTTCATGATGGTCGAGCGCCGGTTCGAGGGTGATCGCAATGCCCGCATGAAGCTCGACGCCGCGCCCTGGTCCTTCGACAAGGCCTGGCGAAAGATCGGCAAGCACGCGGTCTGGCTGGGCATCGCGTTCGGCACCGGCGGGGCCTGGATCTTCTATTTCCATGACGCCCCGACCCTGATCCGCGGCTTCTGGGTCGGCCAGGGGGCGGTCACCGCCTATGTCTCCTGCGCCCTGATGACCGCCGCGACCTATGTCATGGCGGGCACGATGCGCGAGCAGGTCTGCACCTACATGTGCCCCTGGCCGCGCATCCAGGGCGCCATGCTCGACAAGCAGTCGCTGCAGGTCACCTATCGTTACGACCGGGGCGAACCGCGCGGACCGCACAAGAAGGGTCAGACCTGGGAAGGTCGCGGCGACTGCATCGACTGCAAGGCCTGCGTCGTCGTCTGCCCGATGGGCATCGACATCCGCGACGGGGCCCAGCTGGAGTGCATCAACTGCGGCCTGTGCATCGACGCCTGCAACGAGATGATGCTCAAGATCGAACGGCCCAAGGGGCTGATCGCCTACGACACCGACGCCGCCGTCCTCGATCGCTCGCAGGGTCGCAAGGCCAGCTACCCCTTCCTCCGGGCCAGGACGGTCTTCTATGCCGTGATCCTGACCGCGATTTCCGGCCTGATGATCTGGGGTCTGATGAATCGCACCGCGGTCGAGGTTCATGCGCTGCGGGATCGCAATCCCACGTTCGTGCCCCTACGCGATGGCTCCGTGCGCGATGGCTATACCCTGAAGATCGCCAACCGGGCGTTCGACGACCGCGACTTCACCGTCACGGTCAGCGGCATTCCCGGCGCCCGCGTCTGGACGCCGGGCTCGCACGGCGACGCCCCGGTGGTCGTCCATGCGCCGGCCAACGAGGTTACCGCCCTGCGCGTCTTCGTCACCGCCCCGCCGGCCGGCCTGAACGCCGCCAGCCAGCCGCTGACTTTCCGGCTGGTCGGCCCGGCGGCTTCGGCGGAGATCAAGACCGTCTTCCTTTCAGGAGCCGCCAATGCCCAGGACTGACGCCGTTCCCACCAAGGGCTTCCGCATCACCGGCTGGCACGTGCTGGCCGGGATCACCCTGTTCTTCGCCATCATCATCGCCGTCGATGTGCTGTTCATGGTCAAGGCCTACGAGAGTTTTTCGGGGCAGATCGTCAAGAACCCCTATGAGGCGGGCCTGGCCTGGAACCAGCACCTGCTTGATGAAAAGCATCAGGCGGCCCTGGGCTGGACCGTGGACGCCGGCCTTGGCGAGGGCGACGAGGTGGTCGTTACCGTGGTCGACAAGAACAATGCGCCGGTCGCCGGCCTGAAAGCCAATGTCGTCCTGCAGCGCCCGGCCACCGAACAGGGCCGCCTCGAGGTGACGCTGACGGAGGCCGCGCCGGGCGTCTATCGCGGTCGCGGCGCCCTGGCCCCCGGGGCCTGGGACCTGAAGGCGCTGCTGAGCGGACCGCAAGGCCCGTTCGAGGCCGAGCGCCGGATCATCGCGCCATGACCGAGCTTTCAGCCGGCGACCTTTCCGCCTTCATCGCCCGCGATTCCAAGGGATCGGGCCGGCTGGAGCTGCTGGTCCGCGGAGCCAGCTGCGCCGGTTGCATGGGCAAGATCGAGCGTGGGGTCGCGGCCTTGCCCGGCGTGGCCGCCAGCCGTTTCAACCTGACCACCGGCAAGCTGACCGTGACCCTGGCGCCAGGGCAGGGCGACCCGGCCGCCGTGCAGCGGGCGGTCGAGGCCATGGGCTATGGCGCCAGCCTGTTCGATCCGGCCCGGGCGCTGCAGGCCGAAGACAAGGTGGGTCGCGAGCTGGCCCTGGCCCTGGGCGTCGCCGCCTTCGGGGCCGGCAATGTCATGATGTTCACCGTACCGGCCTGGGCCGGTCTGTTCGGACAGGAACTGTCGCCGGCCACGCGCCAGGTGATGTACTGGCTGGCCGCCATCGTCGCCACGCCCTGCGCCCTGTTCGCCGGCATGACCTTCTTCCGGTCGGCCTGGGCCTCGTTGCGGCGGGGCAAGGCCAACATGGATGTGCCGATCTCCATCGGCGTGCTGCTGACCCTGGCGGTCAGCTTCTCCGAGACCCTGCAGCACGGCGCTCACGCCTATTTCGACGCCGCCGTCACCCTGCTGTTCCTGCTGTTGATCGGCCGCTACCTCGACCACCGCCTGAAGTCCGCGGCCCGGGGCGCGGCCCGTGACCTCCTGGCCCTGCAGGCCCCGGTGGCCATGCGCCTGGACGAGGCCGGCCGCGAGCACGGCGTGCCGGTCGGCGAGGTCGAGGTCGGCGATCTGCTGGCCGTCGCCGCCGGCGATCGCATCCCGGTCGACGCCCTCGTCGAGAGCGGCGCCTCGGACCTCGACAACGCCCTGATCTCCGGCGAGACCGCGACCGTCGCCGCCAGCCCGGGTGTCGCCGTGCAGGCCGGCGCCCTCAATCTCTCCGGTCGGCTGGTCCTTCGGGCCGTCGCCCGCAGCGAAGACTCCGCCGTGGCCGCCATCGCCAGACTGATGGAGGCCGGGGCCCAGGCCCGGGGCGCCTACGTCCGTCTCGCGGACAAGGCCGCCGCCCTCTATGTGCCGGTGGTCCACACGGTGGCCGCCGCCACCTTCCTGGGGGGCTGGGCGCTCGGCCTGGGGCCGCGGGAAGCCCTTCTGCGGGCCGCCGCCGTGCTGATCGTCACCTGTCCCTGCGCCCTGGGCCTGGCCGTTCCGGCGGTGCAGGTGGCCGCGAGCGGCCGGCTGTTCCGGCGCGGCGTGCTGGTCAAGTCGGGAGCCGCCCTGGAGCGGCTGGCCGAGGTCGACCATGTGGTGTTCGACAAGACCGGCGTTCTGACCGAGGGCCGTCCGCGGCTGCTGAGCGATATTCCAGCGGTGATTACCGCCGCCGCGCCGCTGGCCCGCGCCTCGCGCCACCCCCTGGCTCGTGCGCTGGCCGAACGGGCAGGTGAGGGGCCGGTGGCGGAGGATGTGGTCGAGGTCGCCGGGCAGGGCGTCGAGGGGCTGATCAATGGCCGCCGCGCCCGCCTGGGCCGGGCCGAGTTCGTCGGCGTCGAGCCTTCTCCGAGCGGCGAGAGCGAACTCTGGTTCGGCTTCGAGGGCGAGACCAAGGTCCGTCTGACCTTCTTCGATCCCGTGCGCGCCGACGCCGCCCGGGCCGTCAGCGCCCTGCGCCAGCTGGGACTGACCGTCGAAATCCTGTCGGGCGACGTTGCCGGTCCGGTGGCCCGCGTGGCGAAGGCGGCCGGAATCACCCAATGGCGGGCCGGGCTGACGCCCTTCGACAAGTCGGCCGCGGTGACCCTGCTGCAGGGAACCGGCCGCAAGGTGCTGATGATCGGCGATGGTCTCAACGACGCCGCCGCCCTGGCCCTGGCTCACGCCTCGATGGCGCCGGGCAGCGCCCTCGACGCCAGCCAGAACGCCGCCGACCTGGTCTTCCTGAACGGCGAGCTGTCCGCCGCGCCCCTGGCCATCCGCATCGCCCGGGCCGCTCGCAGCCGGGCCCTGGAGAACTTCGGCTTCTCGGCCCTCTACAACGCCGTCGCCGCGCCTGCGGCGGTGCTGGGCCTGATCAACCCCTTCGTCGCCGCGATCGCCATGTCGGGCTCTTCAATGGTGGTGATGCTGAACGCCTTGCGCATGACCTGGGCGGGAAGGGATCGGGCATGACCATCCTGCTGCTGCTGGCGCCGATGTCGGTCGGTCTCGCCGCCCTGGGCCTTGGCGCCTTCTGGTGGACCCTGCGGGCCGGCCAGTATGCGGATCCCAAGGGTGACGCGGCCAGGATCCTGCTGGACCACCTTGACGAGGGGCCGGGCTAGTCGCTCGGCGCAACGGTCATCGCAAACCGGTCGCGCACCTGCTTCAGGCCCAGGAGGATCACCTGGGCATCGGCCCCGGACCCCAGCAGTTCGGGGCGGCGCAACAGGGTCATGGACTCAATATGGACCCGGATGGACGCGGTATCCGCGCGCTGCCTGTCGATCATCAGATCCAGCAGGTCGCAAAAACTGTAGGCTGCCTGGTCGAGATCCAACAATCCGGTCGCTCCGCCCAACCCGATGAGGCTGTTGCTCGCTTCGTAGAGGCGCCGAAGCGATTCCGCCGTTGGGGGATCGGGCAGGGCAAGCTGGGCCTGGGCGATCTCCATCAGGGCTTGATCAATGATCAGCAGGCACTTCGCGGCCAGGGTGTCGAGCCCGGCCTGGGCGTCCTTCAGCGCCTCGGCCATCGACTTGCCACCGGGGGTTCGCAACTGCTGGCGAAGCCGGTTGACCGGAAATCGGATTTCCACCGCGCTCATATTACGACCTTCTGCGGCTGCATGAGCGCGTCGATCTGATCCTGCGACATGTTCGGTGCGACGGGTTCACCGATATCGACGTCAAGGTCGTCGGCGCGGCGGCCGTCCATGCCATTGGGCGGGCCGGTGAACTTGAAGCGGCGATCGGGACCGTTATAGCCCTTGGTTGAAATGAAGGATCGCTTGACGCGCGCAATCCAGAGAATTCGTTCCAGCAGGATCATCGGCGTCAGGGGCTTGGCGACGACGATGTGAGCGCCACAATCCCGGGCCCGCGCCACGCGCGACAGCTGGGTGTGCGCCGTCACCAGCAGCGCCGGGGCGTACCGGTTCGGGACCGGCGCCTCGCGGCGCAGCCATTCGACGAGCTCGCACCCGTCTGCCTCGCCCAGGGCGCCGGAAACGACCATCAGATCCAATTCGGTGGATTCGATCATTCTCTTGGCCATGTCGATGTCGTCGGCCTTGTAGATGCTCTTGACCCCGAAGCCGACGAGGATCTGGACCAGGATATCCATCCCCATGCTGTTGCTCTCGACGAGCAAGACACGGGTGTTCTTCATGTTGATGCGGTTTCGGGAGCCTGGATCTTGGGCCATGAGCTTAGAACATCTCAAACTCGCCGCTGTCGGAGGGCGCGGCCGCCTTGCCGGCCAGACGCACGGCGAGGCCGGCCAGGGAGACGTTCTTCAGGAGGTCGTCCGAGCCCAGCGCCAGGCCGATCGGCGCCGCCTGGGCGGCCCGGGCGAGCACCAGTTCCACCTGCTTCATATGTTGCCAGACATGGTCGAGCGCCTGGGCGCGTCGCACCAGTTCCGGGCTGACCGGCAGATTCACCAGCATCTCCGACAGGGTGTCCTGCAGACCTTCGATCTCGTCGGCGAGGCTGGAGACCTCGCGGCCCAGCTGGCCCAGCAGGTCGGGCATGGTGACAAGGGCGGATGACGGCATCAGTCGGCTCCGAACAGTTCGAGGTCGCCGTCGCTGACCGGAGCCGGTCGCGGCCGGCGTTCGGCGCCGAACGCGCTCTTGTCGCCGGCCAGCAGCTGCTGTCTCGTGCGGCCTTCGACAGGCCAGAACTGGACCCGCCGCGCCTGCTCGCCGCCCAGGCTTCCGCCGACATGGGCGATGCCTTCGTCCTGGAGAAACTGGATGGCGAAGGCGCCGTTCTGCGACCCGATGTCGGTCAGTCCCTGCAGCATCCGCGCGCCGCCGAACAGTCGCCCCTGCATGCGCCCGCGCTGGGCGCCCTGCCGGAGCAGATCGTTGATCAGCAGTTCCATGGCGTAGACGCCGTATTGACGACCCGTCTGGCCGGCGCCGCCCGGCAGCAGGAAATGGTTCATGCCGCCCACCCCCGCCACCGGATCCCGCAGGCAGGCGGCGACGCACGAACCGAGGATGGTCGAGACCACGACGCGCTTGTCGGCCGTAACCAACTGATCGCCCTGGACAATATGTTTGCGAATCTCTTCGGCGCTCACTCGAGGACTCCGAAGACTTCCTCGATTTTGGTCTTCAGGCCGAGGGTGTTGAAGGGCTTGATCAGGTAGTTGTTGACCCCGAACTGCCGGGCCCGAGCGACCAGGTCGATGTCCGCCCGCCCAGTCAGCATGATGAAGGCGACGCCCTTCAAGGGCTCGTAGGACCGGACCGCCCGAAGCAGACCCAGGCCGTCCAGCTTGGGCATGTTGTAGTCGGAGATGACGAGATGGGCCGGGCGGGCGGCGAGGGCCCGCAGGCCGTCCTCGCCGTCAGGCGCCTCGCGGATGTTGGTGATGCCGATCTGAATCAAGGCGGCCCGGATCAGGGCGCGCATCGACAGCTGGTCATCGACGATCAGGGTGCTGATGGAAGCAGCTGCGGGCATTCAGTGGATCCTTGCTCGGACTTCACAGGCGTCCAGCACCAGGCCGGACAGAGCGTTCAGCGGCGCCTCCCGCTCGACTGCGCCCAATTCGACGGCGGCCTTCCGCAGGCCGTAGACCACGCAGGTGGCTTCGTTCTGGCCCAGGGTTCTGGCGCCGACCATGCGCATGGCCAGCAGGCCGTTGGCGTGGGCGGCCGCGCCGACCACCTCGATCCCCGGGTCGGGCCGCAGGCAGGCCGAGATCAGGCTCCGCATGGTCGCCGAGTCATCGATGACGAGAACAGGAGCGGGCCTCATGGTGCGTTCGCCAGGCGATAGGCGGTCAGGCCATCCGACTTGAAGCGCGGATCCCCGACCCGCTCGGAATGACCGACGTAAAGCCGACCGTCCGGGGCGAGCATGGGGGCGAAGCGGCCCCATAGCCGCTCCTGAGTCGCCTCTTCGAAATAGATGGCGACGTTGCGGCAGAAGATGGCGTCGAACCGGCCCTTCATCGGCCAATCGGCCATCAGGTTCAGTTCGTTGAAGGCGACCAGGTCGCGAACGGCCTGACTGACCGCGTAGGTCCCGTCGGCCTGACGCTCCATGCAACGATCGCGCATGATCTTCGGCACATGTTCGGCGACCGCCTGCGGATAGATGCCGGCGCGGGCTTTGGCGACGATCACGGGGTCGATGTCGGTGGCCAGGATGCGGACGTCGTAGCGCGCGATATCGGGAATCTCGGCCAGCAGGATCATGGCCGCCGAATAGGCCTCCTCGCCCGAGGAGCAGGCGGCGGACCAGATGCGCAACTTGCCGCCGGATCTCACGCGGCTTGCCCAGCCGTTGCGAAGCTGGCTGGCCAAGTCGATGAAATGGTGGGTCTCGCGGAAGAAATGGGTGACGTTGGTGGTCAGGGCCGACAGCATGGCCTGGCGCTCGCCCAACCCCTCCTCGCTGGTGATCAGCGTGCAGTAGTCGCGAAAGCTCTCGAGGCCGAGGGCGCGCAGGCGCTTGGCCAGCCGCGAATAGACGAGGCTGGTCTTGCCGGGCGGCAGGTGGATGCCGCTATCTTCATGCAGGATCGCGGCGATGCGGCGGAATTCCGCGTCACCCAGAGCTGGGCCCCGCTCCGCCAGGGTCGGTGCGTTCGGGGCAGGCATGGGACGGCTCATGCGGCCTCGGCTTCCAGGTCGGGCAGAATGCGATCCAGCGCCACAAGGCTGATCATCCGGCCGTCGACGGCCAGGATGCCGCGAACGAAGTTGCGGACCGTGTCGCAAGCGACGTCCGGCGTCGGCTGAATGACGTCCCCGGTCACGGTCAGGATGTCCGACACCGCATCGACCAGCAGCCCGACCAGTCGCGCGCCGATATGGGTGACGATGATCACGTGTCGATCCGAGGGAACGGCCGGCTCGCGGCCCAGGCGACAGTTGAAGTCGACGATCGGCAGGACCGCGCCACGCAGGTTGATCACGCCGCAGACGTAGGACGGCGTCTGGGGCAGGGTGGTCGAGGGCGTCCAGCCGCGGATCTCCCGCACGGCCATGATGTCCACGCAGAATTCCTGGTCTCCGGCCCGGAAGGAGACCAGTTCGCGGCTGGATTCACTGGGGGTGGTGGCGACGTCGGTCATGTTCAGCTCGCGAGGGCCAGGGATGGGATTGCGGTCGCGCGGCCACCGCGCAAGGCGATGACGGCGTCGACGTCGAGGATCAGGGCGACACGGCCGTCGCCCAGGATGGTCGCGGCGGCGATGCCGGCGACCTGCTGGAAGTTGGCCTCGAGGCTCTTGATGACCACCTGACGCTGACCCTGGATGCCATCGACAAGCAGCGCCGCTCGCCCGCCGCCCTCATTCTCGACCAGCAGGCAGACACCGGCGCAGGGGGTGTCGGTCTCCGGCCGCCAGCCGAGCACCGCGCCGATGTCGATCAGGGGCACGAAGGCGTCACGCACGGCGATGACCCGGCTGGAAGGCCCCAGGGTGCGGACATCGGCCGGCTTGGGCTGCAGGGTTTCGATGATCGAGGTCAGGGGCGTGACCAGGGTCTGGTCGCCGACACTGACGACCATGCCGTCCAGTACCGCCAGGGTCAGCGGCAGGCTCATGGTGAAGGTCGATCCCTTGCCGGGGTTCGAGGTGATGGTGATGCGGCCGCCGAGCGCCTGGATGGAGCGTTTGACCACGTCCATGCCGACACCACGCCCGGAGATGTTCGATATCGCTGAAGCGGTCGAAAAGCCGGGCAGGAACAACAGGTTGTCGACTTCCTCGTCGCTGAGCAAAGCTTCGGGGTCGATCAGGCCCTTGTCGATGGCGATCTGGCGAACCCGCGGCCGATTGATGCCGGCCCCGTCGTCGCCGACCTCGATGACAATGCGGCCCGAGCGGTGCAGGGCGGCCAGACGGACCGTGCCTTCCGCCGGCTTGCCGGCCGCGCGGCGTTCGGCCGGGCTTTCGAGGCCATGGTCAATGGCGTTGCGGATCATATGGGTGATCGGGTCGCTCAGGCGCTCGATGACCGTCTTGTCGACCTCGGTGCCTTCGCCCTCGGTAACAAGCCGGACTTCCTTGCCTGTGCTGGCGGCGATCTCGCGGACCAGACGCGGCATGCGCTGGAACACCGATTTCACCGGCTGGGCCCGGATGGCCATGACGCTGTCCTGGATCTCGCGGGTCAGCTGTTCCAGCTCGTCAAGGCCGACCGCGACATTGGACGAGCGGGCAAAGCCGGACTCTCCGACCCGCTGGGCCAGCATGGCCTGGTTGATCACCAACTCGCCGACCAGGTCGATCAGGCGGTCCACCCGCTCGAGATCGACACGAATGGTGGCCGGGGAGGCGTTTGCGGCCGCAGCCGACGCCCGCGCCGGTCCGGCGGCGTCGGTCGGCGCGTCCGGCTGGGCGACCGGGATCGCCGGGACGACCTGGTCGATCACTGCCTGGACCTCGCCCTCCGGGGCCGGCGGCGCCGGTTGGCGGGCTTGCGCAAGCAAGGCCTCGATGTCCAGCCCTGGCGGTTCGACGGCCAGGGGTTCGATGCTCAGGCTACAGTCGCCATCGACGAACTCGAAAACCTCGGCGACCGTGTCGCGAGGGCAATCGGCGGTCAGGTCGATCGTCCAGGCCAGATAGGCGCCCTCGGCGTCCAGAGCCTCCAGATCGGGCAGGCCGTCATCATCGAGGACGGCGGTGCAGGGACCCAGACGTTCCATTTCGCGCAGCAGCGGCGCGATGTCGTTGGCCTTGGCGTACATCCCCGCCGCCGGGCGGATCCGAACCCGCCAGCCACCGGCCGGGCTGTCCAGGCCGACCTTCAGCGGGGTGAAGCCCATCTCGTCGGCTTCGGGTTCGGGGGGGGCGGCTGCCCCGACGGCCGGGGTTTCCTGGGTCATGGCGGCCAGTTCGCCGGCCAGGGCGGCGGACCGCGCCAGATCGACGTCGGTTCCGTGCTGGGCCGCCCCGACATGGTCGCTGAGCATGTCGGCGGCCCGCAGCATGATCTTCAGGGCCGGCTCGTCGATAGCCAGCCGGCCGCCGCGCATCTCGTCCAGAGTCGTTTCGAAGACGTGGGCGAAGGCGACCAGGTCGTCCATGCCAAAGGCGCCGGCGCCGCCCTTGACCGAATGCACGGCCCGGAAGACGGCGTTGATGGTCTCATCATCGCCTTCGCCGGTTTCCAGCGCCATCAGTCCGGCTTCCAGGTCGGCCAGCAATTCCTGGCATTCCTGGAAGAAGGTTCCCTTGATCTGTTCGAGCGCGTCCACGATTTTGCTCTCCGTCAGGCCGCGACGCGACGGATGGCTTCGACCAGCTTGGCCGGGCTGAATGGCTTGACGATCCAGCCCGTGGCGCCGGCCTGACGGGCGCGGTCCTTCTTGGCCGGGTCGCTTTCGGTGGTCAGCACCAGGATCGGCACGCCGCGGTATCGCGGATCCTTGCGGACGCCCTCGATGAAGCCGAAGCCGTCCATGCGTGGCATGTTGATGTCGGTGACGATGACCTGCGGGTTCGATTGACCCAACACTTCCAGGCCATGCACGCCATCGACCGCCTGGGCGACATCGAATCCGGCATCCTTGAGGGCCAGCATCAGCATGTCCCGCATGGTGCGGGAATCATCGACGGTCAGGACTTTGAGGCTCATGCGGCGAACTCCGGAAGGGCGTCGGCGCCGGTCAGGCGCAGAATGTCGAGGAAGGTTGGCGAGGGCTGCACCAGGCTGAGCTGGTGGCCGTCGGCCTCCCAGGTGCGGATCGCGGAGATGAGCACCTGCAGGCCCAGTCCGCCGATTCGCCGGACCGCCGAGGCATCGACCTCGAGGTCCTGGCCGCGGTGCTCGAGTAGCGCGCCGCGGAGCGCCGACACCGAAGCGGCGTCGATCACTTCCGGCAGCATCAGGGGGGCTTCGGCCATGGGTTAGAATTCCTCCCAGCTGTCGTGCTGTGGCGCGGTTACAATCCGGCTGGTGGAGCCGGATTTCGGGCGCAGCCATCCTTGTTACTGAATAGATTTAATCTGAACTGCATGCAGGGTTAGGGGAAAACGCGTATGACCAAAACGCGCTTAGAACTTCCACGGCTTCTGTTGTCGCTCTTGGTTTGCGGTTGAGACTACAAGCCGCGGTGCGACGGACCATGTCTTTCAGGACGTCGATGATCCGGTGTCGGCCGATCGCCCGACCGCTGCTGCGGCGCATGGCGCGAAGGGCCGAGGCCTGGTCGATGACTTCCGGCGGGGTCAGTGGCCGGCAAGCCACGGGCTAGAATTCCTCCCAGCTGTCTTGCTGAGGCGCGACCGCCGTTTGACTGGTGGTCTTCAGGGCTGGCGCCGAGGCGCGATTGCGCAAGCCATTGGTGGAAGAGCTTCCCGTGCGTGGCGCGTCACGATGGTTCACCGGTTCGGCCTCGACCTTGAACCTGGCGACGAGTCGAACCAGCTGATCGGCCTCCTGGGAAAGGGAGTGACTGGCGGCCGTGGATTGCTCGACCATGGCGGCGTTCTGCTGCGTCACCTGGTCCATCTGGTTGACGGCGGTGTTGACCTGAGTGAGGGCGGTCGCCTGTTCCTGGGTCGAGGCGGTGATCTCCTGGACGAGGCCGGTCATCTCCGCGACCTTCGCAACGATGCGCTGCAAGGCTTCGCCCGTCTGGCCGACAAGGTCGACGCCCTGACCAACTTGCCGGGAAGAGGCGGAGATCAGGGTCTTGATCTCCTTGGCCGCCTCGGCCGAGCGCTGCGCCAAGGCGCGAACTTCCTGGGCCACGACCGCGAAGCCCCGACCGGCGTCGCCGGCCCGCGCCGCCTCGACGCCGGCGTTGAGGGCCAGCAGGTTGGTCTGGAAGGCGATCTCGTCGATGACTCCGATGATCTGGCTGATCTGCTGGGCCGACTGCTCGATCTGGCCCATGGCCGCCACCGCATCGCGAACCACGACGCCCGACTTCTCGGCGTCGTCACGCGCGCCCGAGACCACGATGTTGGCCTGATTGGCCCCGTCGGCTGTCCGCTTCACCGTGGCGGTGATTTCGTCCAGGGCGGCGGCCGTCTCCTCCAGTGTCGCGGCTTGATGCTCCGTGCGCCGGGACAGATCGTCGGCCGCCTGGCTGATCTCGCCGGCGCCCGTCCGCATGCCGTTCACATTGACGGTGATGACACCCATGGCCTCTTCGAGCTTGACCATGGCCTGGTTGAAGTCGGCCTGCAGCTGACTGTAGGCAGGGGGAACCTCACCCCGGATGCGGTAGGTCAGGTCACCCTCGGCGAGCTTCGAAACCCCGTCGCCGAAGCTGGTGACGACGGCCTGGCTTGCCGCGAGCGCTTCGGCCTCAACCGCCCGTTGACGCGCGTCCGCCGCCTCGATGTAGGTCGAGATGACGATGTCCATGTCGAGGAGGGCGGCTTTGGTGACCAGCGAGATGACGCGCGGCAACTCGTCGCTGTCCTGGTCCGCGGGCTTGGCGAACATCCGCTTGGATCGCGCCGGCCCCGCCATCAGGGTCTGGAGCAGTTTTTCGAGGATCAGGGCGTAGCCGCCGATGTACCAGCGTGGCTCCAGGCCGATCCTGGCGTGCATCTCACCGATGCGATGAACGCTGTCGACATAGTTCCCGTCGAACCGGCCGCTGGCGATGGCGCCCCAATGCCGCTGTTGCGCGCCCTTCGCGCCCTGCAGCATCCGTTCGTCAGCAAAGAAGCGCTTCACGTCGGGGAATTGGCGTACCTGATCGTAGAAATAGTCGAGACTGGCGGGCAATGCCGCGATGATACGGTCTGAATAGCGCTCAAGTAAGCGTGTCGCCTCAGCATCGAATTTCAGGAATTCGAGACGCTGGCGTAGAATGTCATTATTCGACATGGTCAGATTCCCGGAATTCGAATGACGAGCCGGTGGAATGTCGGCGGCTCATTGCTGTCTCGATCGGTCCAGCAGTTTGTGAGACGGAATTTCGATCCGATGTCCTGGCGGTGCAGGCTGGAATCTGACGGTGATGCGAGGGCAAGGGCCGACGTCCTGGATAGCTGTTTGACTTCGGCAGTTTCGAGCGCAGACGGCAAATGCATCCATAAGGTTGAGTTCCGTTGAAACCCCTACGTATTGTTCCGTAATTCAATCGGTAGGTTACGTAGAATCCCGTATCGACCGGGGATGGCGCCTATGCCACCACTCTGAGGGGCAGCTTCGCGCCGCCTGGCGCGGGACAGGCTGGTATGTCCTACTGGCGACCCATGATCCGAAAAGGCCTCTACGGACCTCCTCTGGCAGCGTTGATCGCGGCGATTGCGCTGGCGCCGGCCTTTGCTTTCCCGATGGTCAGCCATTCGGGCTACCTGTTCGGGATCGCGGCCATCCTGGTCGGCAGGGCGCTGATCGGAACAGCCGGCACGGTGTCCGCCGGCGTGGTTGTGACGATCGTTGCCCCCCTCCTGGACCGACGAGCGGGCATCCCGATTGGCGAGGGCATCACTCGATTCCTGCTGTTCGTCGCCATCGCCTTCGCCATCACCTACTGGACCGAGCGTATCCGGCGTTACGAGCTGGCCTCCGCGGCGGGTATCGGAGAACTGGCGGGCCGGGAAGCGGTGCTGCGATCGATCCTCGACACAGGTCCCGACGCCATGCTGACCATGGACGCCCGCGGCGTAGTGACCCGCTTCAGCGCCGCCGCCGAGAAGATGTTCGGCTGGCGGCCCGGCGAGGTGGTCGGCCACAACGTCAGCATGCTGATGCCGGAGCCCTACCAGGGCGAGCACGACGGCTACATCGAGCGTTATCTACGCACGGGCGACAGGCAGATCATTGGTAAGAGCCGCGAGGTCATCGGCCAGCGCAAGGACGGCTCGACCTTTCCGATGATGCTGCACGTCGGCGAGTTCCGGGTTGGCGAGTCCCTGGAGTTCACCGGCTTTGTTCACGACCTGACCGCCCTGGCCGGGGCCAAGGCGCAGGGCGAGGAGTTGCGCAATCAGCTGAGTCATGTCTGGCGGATGAATTCCCTGGGCGAGATGGCCGCCGTCCTGGCCCACGAATTGAACCAGCCGTTGTCGGCCATCTCCAACTATATGCGGGGCGCCCGCAACATCGTGACCGCCAGCGAGACCCCCGATGAAGACCTGATCACCGCCGTCGATCAGGCAGGCGCCCAGGCGTTGAGGGCCGGAGAGATCATCCGGCGCATGCGGGCCATGCTGGCGCGCGATACCGACGCCCGTACGCCCCAGAGCCTGCGCGACCTCATCGTCGAGATGGACGCCCTGGTCGCTATCATGGCCCGCGACAGCGACGCCCGGGTCGCCTACGAGCTGACGGAGGGCGAGGACATCGTTGCCGTCGATCGAATCCAGATCCAGCAGGTGATCGGCAACCTGGTCCGAAACGCCCTCGAAGCGATGAAGGACCAGGCGATTCGCCGGGTCGAAGTCGTCAGTCTACGGGATGGGGACCGCATGGTCGTCCGGATCGAGGACAGTGGGCCGGGGCTCGGCGACAAGTCGCCGGAAACCCTGTTCGAGCCGCTCGTCAGCACGAAGAGCCAGGGGATGGGACTGGGTCTGTCGATTTCGCGCGCCATCCTGGCCGATCATGACGGCACGATATGGGTCGAAGAGTCGCGGTTGGGTGGAGTCGCCTTTTGCTTTAGCCTCCCGTCGAGCGCACAATGAAGCGCCCGCGGGAGGGAACTGAACTTGAAGGATCGGACGGTCTTCATTGTCGATGACGATGGGCCGGTGCGCGAGTCCTTGAAGTTCCTGTTTCGCACCGAGGGTTTGACCTGCCGTGCCTACGAGTCGGCCCTCGCGTTCCTTGCCCAGCTGCAGCCGACTGAGCGAGGGTGCCTGGTCACCGACGTGCGGATGCCCGAGATGGACGGCCTGGAACTGATCGCCGCCCTGCGGGCCCGCGACAGTCAGCTACCGATCATCGTCATCACGGGCCATGCTGACGTTCCCATGGCGGTTCGGGCGATGAAGGCCGGGGTGTTCGACTTCATCGAGAAGCCGTTCGACAGCGACATCATGCTGCGGGCGGTCCGGGCCTGCCTGGAGAAGGTCGATAACAGCGAGGCGCGTCTTTCCGAACGCCTTACGATCGACAATCGCATGTCCACCCTGACCGAACGTGAGCGCCAGGTGCTCGACGCCATCGTCGAGGGCCTGTCGAACAAGGAAGTCGCCCTCAGCCTGTCGATCAGCCCGCGGACCGTCGAGATCTACCGGGCCAATGTCATGACCAAGATGCAGGCCGACAGCCTGTCGGCCCTGGTCCGGATGTCCCTCACCGCCAAGGCCGCCTGATTGGCTTGACCTGTATCAAGGCGGTCAGGCCGCCGCCGGACAGATTGCGCCCGACGGCCTGATGGCCAGTGGAGCAGACCATGGCCCAGCCGGCGACGATATCCCCGACCGTTTCTGACGACACCGCGCGCCGACAGGATCTGGCGGCCCGGTTCGATGGCCGCGCGCCGCGCTACACCAGCTACCCGACCGCGGTGCAGTTCACGCCGGCTGTCGATGCGCCGACCTATCGGGGCTGGCTGGCGGCGCTGCCCCCGGCCGAGGCGGTGTCGCTCTATGTGCATGTGCCGCTCTGCGCCCGGTTATGCTGGTACTGCGGCTGCAACACCCGCGCGGTCAACCGGCGGGAGCCGGTCAGCCGTTATGTCGAGGATCTGGCGCTCGAGCTCGGCCTGCTCGAGACCGCCTTGCCGGGCAAGCTGCGGGCCCGTGCCCTGCATCTGGGCGGCGGCACGCCCAACATGCTGTCGCCCGACGATCTCGCCCGGCTGTTCGCCGCGCTACGCCACGCCTTTGAGTTTTCGCCGGACATCGAGGTAGCGGCGGAACTCGATCCGGCGGTGCTGACCCGTGACTGGGTGGTGGCGGCCGCCCAGCACGGTCTCAACCGGGCAAGCCTCGGCGTCCAGGACCTGTCGCCGATCGTGCAGGCGGCGGTCAACCGGATCGAGCCCTTCGAGGTGATCGAGCGCGCCGTCGGCTGGCTGCGCGAGGTCGGGGTGCTGTCGATCAACCTCGATCTGATGTACGGCCTGCCGCGCCAGACGACAGCCGACGTGCTGAACACCCTGCGCCAGGTGCTGACCCTGCGCCCCGAACGCCTGGCCCTGTTCGGCTACGCCCATGTGCCGTGGATGAAGAGCCACCAGCAGCTGATCGAGGACGCGGCCCTGCCGGGTCCGGTCGAACGCCTGGACCAGAGCGAGGCGGCGGCCGACTTCCTGGCCTCCGAGGGCTATGTCCGCATTGGCCTGGACCACTACGCCCTGCCCAGCGACGAGATGGCCATCGCCCAGGCGGCCGGCCGTCTGCACCGGAACTTCCAGGGGTACACGACCGACGCGGCGGGAACGCTGATCGGCATCGGGGCCTCGTCGATCGGACGGCTGCCGCAGGGCTTCGTGCAGAATCAGACCGCCGAGCTCAGCTGGCGAAAGGCGCTGGAAGCCGGCGACCTGCCGATCGCGCGTGGCGTGGCGCTGACGCCCGACGACCACTTCCGGGGCGAGATCATAGAGCGGCTTATGTGTGACCTGACCGTGGACCTGGCGGCCATTTGCGCGCGGCACGGCCGCCAGACCGGCGACCTGGCCGGCGCCGTGGCCAGTCTGGCGCCGTTGGCGGCGGAGGGCCTGGTGCGAATGACCCCTACGGGCCTGACGGTGACCCAGGCCGGCCGGCCGGTCCTGAGGTCGGTCTGCGCCGCCTTCGACAGCTATCTCGATCCGTCGGCGCAACGCCATTCAAAGGCCATCTGAGGCCTTCGATTTGATGCCGATCAAGGCCGGGCCCGGAGGAAATGCGACTCTCCCCGCGATCTCAACGAAGGTCGATCAAAAGGGGATAACCGAGATGAAGACCACCGCCATTTTCGCCGCCGGCCTGCTGGCCGCGGCCGTCGCCGGCCCCGCGCTGGCGCAGGATTTCACGCCCAAGGAGAAGGGGACCTGGCTGGTCACCGCCCGGGTCAGTGACGTCGCGCCCTCGGAATCGGGCGACATCTACACCGCCGCCGGCGTCAACACCAACCTGGACGTCGAGGTCAGCGACTACGTCGTCCCGACCCTGGGCTTCACCTACTTCTTCACCGACAACATCGCCGTCGAGGGCATCCTCGGGACCAGCAAGCACGAAGTCAGCGCCAAGGGCCCGGGCGGTACGACCCGCGTTCATGACACCTGGGTCGTGCCGCCGGTGGTGACCGTCCAGTACCACTTCAACCCCAAGGGCCGGGTCAGCCCCTATGTCGGGGCCGGCGTCAACGCCATGATCTTCTACAACGGCGAAGACAAGAACGGCTTCAAGGTCGATCTGGACAACGGTTTCGGTTACGCCCTGCAGGCTGGCGTCGATATCGCCGTGAAGGGCGACTGGTCGATCAACCTGGACGCCAAGAAGGTCTTCTTCGAGACCGACGCCAACATCAACAACGGCGCCCTGAAGTCGAACGTCGAGCTGGACCCCTGGGTCATCTCGGCCGGTGTCACCCGCCGGTTCTAGCGGTCTTGACCCCCAGCGAGCCCTGTCCATGGCGGGGCTCGTTGGATCGGGCGGCCAGTCGATCCACGGCTAGCCGGCCGAAATGATTTATATCAATTTAGTTGACAAAAAAGCCGCGCGGACTACGCCTTCTCAAAACTGAGAGGGGAAGCGCGCGATGTCGGATGGGCCATTAAAGGGGCTGGTCGTGGTCGAGACCGGCCAGCTGATCGCCGGGCCCTTCTGTGGCCAGCTGCTCGGCGACATGGGCGCCACGGTCATCAAGATCGAGCCGCCGAAAGTCGGCGACCCGATGCGGGCCTGGGGCCAAGGGGCGCCGGTCTGGTGGGAGGTCATCGCCCGCAACAAGAAGTCGGTCAGCATCGATCTGCGCAAACCCGAGGGCCAGGATCTGGCCCGGCGGCTGATCGACGGCGCCGACGTGCTGATCGAAAATTTCCGGCCGGGCACGCTGGAGGGCTGGGGCCTGGGGCCCGAGCGCCTGCACCAGAGCAATCCCGGGCTGATCGTCGTGCGCATGTCGGGCTACGGCCAGACCGGACCCTATTCCGACCGCGCCGGCTTCGGCGGCATCGGCGAGGCCATGGGCGGCTGGCGCAACATCGTCGGCGAGCCGGATCGGCCGCCCTCGCGCATGGGTGTCTCCATCGGCGACGCCCTGGCCGCCACCTATGGCTGCCTTGGCGCCCTGGCGGCGCTGCGCCATCGCGATGCGACGGGGCAGGGGCAGGTGGTCGATTCGGCGCTGTACGAGGCGGTGCTGCAGGTCATGGAAAGCCTGGTGCCGGAGTACACGGCCACCGGCGTCAGCCGTCAGCGGTCCGGGGCCATCCTGCCGGGAATCGCGCCGTCGAACGTCTATCCCTGCAGCGACGGGGAGTATCTGATCGGAGCCAATGGCGAGGGCGTGTTTCGCCGGCTGTGCGAGGCCATGGGCCGGCCGGAGCTGATCGATGATCCGCGCTATGACAGCCACACGGCTCGGGGCCAAAACCAGACCGAACTGGACGATCTGATCGCCGACTGGACCCGGACATTGACGGTCGAGGCGCTGGAGGCCCTGATGCTCAGGCACGGGGTGCCGGCGGGCCGCATCTACAAGCCGGCCGACATGCTGGCCGATCCGCATTTCGCGGCGCGCGGGGCCCTGATCGAGATGCCCGACCATCCCCGCTTCCCGGGCCTGACCATGCAGAATGTCTTCCCCAAGCTGTCGGCGACGCCGGGATCGGTGCGCAGCATCGCGCCGCAGACCGTGGGTCAGCACAACGAAGAGGTCCTCAGCGAACGGCTGGGGATGGATGCGGCGGACATCACGCGGCTGCAGACCGCGGGCGTCATCTAGGGAACGAACCATGCGTCTCACCCAAACCCTCGGCCGGGCCGTGCTGGTCCGGCCGGAGGCCATCGCAACGATCGATGGCGACCGCGTCCGCACCTGGCGTGAGGTTCACGAGCGGGTGTCGCGCATCTCCGGCGCCCTGCGCGGCCTGGGCGTGAAGCCCGGCGACCGGGTGGCCGTGCTGGCCAACAATTGCGACGCCTACTACGAGACCTACTTCGCCATCCTGTGGAGCGGGGCGGCCATTGTGCCGCTCAACACCCGCCTGGCCCCGGCCGAGACACGGTTCCAGCTGCAGGACGCCGGGGCGAGCGTCATGCTGTTCGGCGAGGAGTTCGCCGAGACCATCGCCCTTCTCAAGCCCCAGCTGCCCGGCATCGGCGTCTGGGTGGCGATGGACGGCGCCGATCCTTCGGCGGACTGCATCCTCGAAGACCTGGCGACGACCGGCCCCGCCGCGCCGGAGGTGGAGCGCAAGGCCGAGGATCTGGCCGGCATCTTCTACACCGGCGGCACCACCGGCCTGCCCAAGGGGGTGATGCTCAGCCACCGCTCGCTGGCCGCCCAGGCGGTCAACCTGACCATGTCGCTGAAGGTCGATCATACGATCGTCAATCTGCACTCGGCGCCGATGTTCCACCTGGCCGACATCGGCACCTTCATGGCCACCATGGTCGGCGGGACCCATGTCTTCGTGCGCAAGCTGGACGAGACCGTCATGCTCGACCTGATCGACCGCTGGGGCATCACCCACATCTTCACGGTGCCGGCGATGATCGACCGGCTGGCGCGGCATCCGAAGGGCGATGCGGCAAACGCCCTCAAGGTGCTGGGCTACGGCGGCGCGCCGATGCCGCTGGGGACCTATGACGTGGCGCGGGCGCGGTACCCGGAGGTCGATTTCGTCCAGGGCTTCGGCATGACCGAGATGGGCGCCCATACCTTCCTGGAGGCGCAACACCACCGGTCGGGCGCCGATCCGGAGAAGATGAAGTCGGTCGGTCAGCCGGCCTATGGCTACGAGATCAAGGTCGTCGATCCGGACGGAAACGAGGTCCCGCGCCGCACCCTGGGCGAGATCATTGGCCGGGGCGACAACATGATGCTGGGCTACTGGAACCGGCCGGAGGAGACGGCGGCGGCGCTGAAGGACGGCTGGATGTGGTCGGGCGACGCCGGCTTCATGGACGAGGAGGGCTTCGTCTACATCACCGACCGCTTCAAGGACATGATCGTCAGCGGCGGCGAGAACGTCTACTCGATCGAGGTCGAGAACGTGGTCTCGCGGCACCCCGCCGTCGCCGAGTGCGCCATCATCGGTGTGCCTGATCCGCGCTGGGGCGAGCGGGTGCATGCGGTGGTGGTGCTCAAGGCCGGCGAGAGCCTGACGGTCGAGGCGCTGTCCGAGCACTGCCGGGCGGAGATCGCCGGCTACAAGACGCCGCGCAGCCTGCAGGTGCTGGAGACGCCGCTGCCGAGGAGCGCGGCCGGCAAGGTGCTGAAGACCGAGCTGCGCGCGCCCTGGTGGGAGGGGCGGGAGAAGCGGGTCTAGCCCCTCAGCTTCGCCGCCACTTCCGCCGTCCGCCTGCCCTGATACCGGGCCACGGCCAGCGCCTGTTCGGTCGGCGGGGTCGCCGTGCCGCCGGAGGTGGAGGACGCCCCGTAGGGTGTGCCCGCCCCGAACAGGGCCGGGTCGCCGTAGCCGGTCGGTACGATGATCAGGCCCAGGTGCGCCATCGCCGAATAGAGCGACAGGATTGTGGTCTCCTGGCCGCCGTGCGGGTTGGCGGTGGAGGTGAAGGCGCCGCCGGCCTTGCCGAGCAGCTTGCCGAAGTACCAGAGGGCGCCGAGGCTCTCGAGCCAGGCGCGCAGTTCCGACGAGGCGCCGCCGAAGCGGGTGGGCGAGCCCAGCAGGATGGCGTCGGCCCATTCGGCGTCCTCGGCGGTCGGCGCGGGGTAGGCGGCGTTCATCCGTTCGGCCCGCTCGGCCCAGCCGGGGACGAAGGCCATGACCTCGGGGCCGACCAGTTCGCGGACGCGGCGGATGCGGACCTCGGCCCCGGCCTCCCTGGCGCCGTCGGCGATGGCGCCCGCCAGCGTCTCGACAGAGCCGTCGCGGGAATAGAAGACGATCAGGACCTTGGTCATGCTTGCTCGCTGTCGGAGGGGGTGACGCCGGCCAGCAGTCGGGCCGGCGGGCAGTCGGAACGGGGCAGGCCGCCCCGGACGCGGCGGGCCCAGTCGGGATCGGCCAGCAGGCCGCGGCCGACCGCGATCAGGTCGAACTCGCCGGCCTCGAGCCGGGCGGCGACGGCGTCGAGCGGTTCGGGTTGACCAGGCTGGCCCATGAAGCTCCGGATGAAGTCGCCGCTCATGCCGATGCCGCCAGCCAGGATGGTCGGGACGCCGAGCGTCTTCTTCACCCAGCCGGCCAGGCTGAGCGGCGAGCCCTCGAACTCCGGGGTGTCCCAGCGCAGCTGGGAGACGCTGACGATATCGACGCCGGCCTCGACGAAGGGGGCGAGCCAGGCCTCCAGCGCCTGCGGGGTCTCGACCAGGCGGGCGGTGAGGTCGGCCGACTTCCACTGCGAGATGCGCAGGCTGACGGCGAAATCCGGACCGACGGCGGCGCGGACGGCCTTGACCACCTCAAGCGGGAAGCGGGAACGTGTCGTCAGGGTCGAACCGCCCCAGCGGTCGGTGCGGTCGTTGGTGGCGGCCCAGAGGAACTGGTCGAGCAGGTAGCCGTGGCCGGCGTGGATCTCGACGCCGTCGAAGCCGGCGGCCCTGGCGCTCTCGGCCGCGTCGGCGAAGGCGGCGATGGTTTCGAGGGTGGCGATCTCGTCCATCGCCACGCCGCGCTCCATGCCCGGCGCCTGGCGGCCCGACGGGCTCTCGAAGGGGGCGGGCGGGGTCCACTTCTGGCCGGGCTTGGCGGTGGCGCCGCAGTGCCAGAGCTGGGGCATGATGGCCCCGCCGGCCGCATGGACCGCGCCGGTGACGGCCGGCCAGTGGTCCAGGGCCGGGCCATACAGCTTCAGCGACGCGGGGTCGTTGCCGGCCGCCGGGCGGTTGGGATTGGCCCCCTCGGTGAGGATCAGGCCCGTGCCGCCCTCGATGCGCCGCCGGTAGAAGTCGGCCAGCGGGGCCGGATCGCCGCCCGGCGTCGCCCAGCGCGCCATCGAGGCCATGGCGATGCGGTTGGGCGGCTTCAGGGACTTGCAGGCGAACGGCTGGAACAGCGCCTCCACCGACATGGCTTCAGCGTCCGGTGTCGAGGAAGTCGCGGCCGACATCCTGGCCTTCGGGGGCGGCGATCTCGACGATGCGCTCGTCGATGTCGTCGTACTCCAGCCGCAGGGCCCGGTTCATGATGGCGTGCATCACATACAGGGTGGTGATGTAGGTCAGCTCAAGGATCTCCTCGTCCGACAGGAAGGCCTTGAGCCTGTCCATCACCGCTTCCGGCGTGCGGCCATGCTGGCTGCTCAGGCAGTCGGCGTAGGCGAGGACGGCGCGCTCGTCGTCGGTGTAGCAACCGGCGACCTGCCAGTGGCCGATGGCCTCGATCCGCTCCTCGGAGACGCCGAGGCCGCGCAGGGACTTGCAGTGCTGGGAGTAGCCGAACTGGCTTTCCATGGTCCAGCTGACCCGGGTCTGGCCCAGTTCGCGCAGCACCGGGTCCAGCTTGCGGGTCGGGCTGCGGTAGTAGGCAAACCCCTGGCAGGCGTGATGCAGGGCGTCGGGCGAGCCGGCCCAGACGGTCCACCAGTTGCCCGGCGTGCCGGTGGCGGTGCCCGGCTCGGCGACCGGGTCGCGATCGCCGAACAGCAGGTTGTACATCCGAAGGCCGGTGCCCTGATCGACCTCGGCGCGGGGAATCTCACGAAGGCGGGGCATGGTCAGACCTCGACGGTGGCGCCCTGCGGCGCGTGACGGACATCCTCGGGGCCGAACACCTTCGTGCTGGCCGCGAACTCCATCATGATCCCGTTGGGGTCGGTGAAATAGACGCTGCGGACGAAGACGCCGTTGTGCATCTCGGCCGCGACGGTGCGGTCGCTGTCATCGTGGTTGAGGATCATGGGGATATGCTCGACCCCCGCCTGCTCCAGCCGGGTCAGGCAGGCCGACAGCTCGCCCTCGGCGACGTCGAAGGCCAGGTGGTTCATCGAGCCGATGGCGGTCTTGGAATCCTCCGGGAACTTGCGGACCGAGGCGATGCCCGGCGCGGCCGCGGGCGTCTCGGGCCACCAGAAGAAGGCGACGGCCGTGCCGCCGGCGTCGAAGAAGAAGTGCTGGCCGCCGTCCGGCAGGGCGACGGTCTTGACCAGGGGCATGTCCAGGACCTCGGTGTAGAACTTCACCGTCTCCTGCATATCCCGGCAGACCAGGGCGACGTGGTTGATCCCGGTGGTGCGCATTGCTTCTCCCTCGCCGCCCGATCAATCCGGGGCGGTCTTATGGCGCCGGCAACTTGGCGGGCCTCCGGCAATTCGTCAACTAAACTGATAAAAAATGATCGGTGGCCCGATGTCGCGTCAGAGGCCGGTTTGCGTTGACCCAGCGGCGTTACGCCCTAGTCTCCCTGCAACACAGAAGCGTCGCGAACCGGACATGCAAGCCGCCGAAAGCCTTATCGTTCCCCTGCTCCAGGCGTTCTTCTGGTTCGACGACGGATTGCAGAGCTTCCTGCAGGCGCGCGGCTGGGACCAGGTGACCCGGCCCCAGTCGATGGTCATGGCCAATGTCGTCATCGGCGTCCACAAGCCCTCCGACATCGCCCGCAACCTGGGGATCAGCCGCCAGGCGGTGCACACCACCATCAACCAGATGGTCGAGATGGGCATGCTGGAACTGCGCGACGACGTGACCGATCGCCGCGCCAAGATCGTCGCCGTCAGCGAGAAGGGCCGCGAGATGGGCCGGGACGCGGACCTGGCCATGGCGGCGATGAGCGCCGAACTGCGCAAGCGGATCGGGACCAAGAACGTCGACAACCTGATCAAGGCCTTCGGCGCTGAGTGGGGCCAGGCGATGACGGACTGGCCGAACGTCGAAAAGCGTTCTTGATCGCCGCGAGCCGACGCCCATATTGTCAAGTAAATTGATGATATGGGGTGAGACGTGGAAGTTCGTCTGTACGAAGAGTTCGCGGCGCCGGCGCGGGCGGTCTGGCAGGTGGTGGGAGCCTTTCATGGACTCCAGGCCTGGTTCCCCGGCGTCACGGCCTGCGACCGCGACGACGGCGCCTGGGGCGAGGTGCGGCGGGCGGAGGTCGCGGGGCGGGTGACGCCCGAGCGGCTGGAGCACTATGACAACGCCCGGATGACCCTGGCCTGGACTCTCGTCGATGCACCGTTGCTTGGCGACCACAGGTCGACGCTGACCATCGTGCCGCTGGGCGAGAGCCGATGCGCCGCCGACTGGGTGTTCCATGCGGACCTCAAGCCTCCTCTAGACGCTGAAAAAATTGAGGAAAACACCCGCCGAATGTACGCGGCCGCCTTGACGGAGGTGCGTCGGCGGGTTGAGTGACCGTCATTGAAACTGACAAAAAACGTCTCCGATATCGTCATGTAGATTGACATAGATCAATGACGCGTCATCCTCCGCTCCAACAGCCAGCAGGGCTGAAAGAACAAAACAGGGGAGGAACGAGATGCGTCGCACGATCGCACTCCGTCTATTCGCGTCGGCCGCCACGGTCGCTTTCGGCATCGCCATGGCCGCGCCGGCCCTGGCCCAGACCGCACCCCAGAGCGAGGCCCCGGCCGACGAGGTCGAGGAGGTGGTGGTCACCGCCCAGAAGCGTGAGCAGAACCTGCAGGACGTGCCCGCCGCCGTCTCCGCCTTCGGCGAGCAGCAGCTGCAGGCCCAGTCGACCCAGAACCTGACCGACCTCTCCTCAAAGGTCCCCAACGTCGTACTGGCCCCGGTCGGCGCCTACCCCTATGCCTCCGCCTTCTTCATCCGCGGGCTCGGCTTCGCGGACGTCGAAAGCACCTTCGAGCCGTCGGTCGGCGTCGAGATGAACGGCGTCTACCTGGCCCGCAACAGCGGCGCCCTGCAGGACTTCTTCGACGTCGCCTCGGTCGAGATCCTGCGCGGGCCGCAAGGCACGCTCTATGGCCGCAACACCATCGGCGGCGTCGTCAGCGTCCGCACCAAGACCGCCCAGCCGGGCGACGCGTTCGGCGGCGCGGTGCAGGGCACGATCGGCGACCACGGCCGGCTGGAAGGCCGCGCCGCCCTCAACATCCCGATGGGCGACAGCTTCGCCATGCGGGTGTCGGGGCTCTACAAGAGCTACGACGGCTACAATCACAACGTCACCACCGGCAAGGACGAGGGCGACAACGAGGTCTATTCGGGCCGGCTGAGCCTAGTCTTCAAGCCGAACGAAGTGTTCGACGCCACCCTGGTCGCCGACATCGATCAGGAGCGCGGCTCGGGCGCCTCGTTCCGCAACGCCGCCCTGCCGGGCAATGTCTACTACAACTTCAGCCCGGACACCGGCTCATCGGTCTTCTCGGCCGCCGCCCGGGCCAAGGCCAGGGACGTGCGCAACGTCTATGGCAACACCCCGACCTTCGCCAAGATCGACACCTGGGGCCTGGCCCTGACCATGAACCTCGACCTCGGCATCGGAACCCTGACCTCGATCACCGGCTACCGCGAGTTCGACGACAAGGTGCAGAGCGACTACGACGCCAGCCCGGTCAACTTCTTCTACGCCTTCCGCGACCAGACCCATAAGCAGTTCAGCCAGGAACTGAGGCTGGGCGGCGAAGTCGGCGCGGTGACCTATGTCGCCGGCGTCTACTTCATGGATCAGAGCTACGACATCACCAACACCCAAGGCGGGCTGATCTACGGCGGCGCCAATGTTCCGCAGATCGCCAGCCAGGAAAACCAGGCCTGGGCCCTGTTCGGCCAGCTGGACTGGGAGGTCACAGACAAACTGACCCTGACCGCCGGCGGCCGCTACAGCTACGAAGAGAAGGAGTTCACCAACCAGCCGCTCTTCTTCCCGACCTCGATGACCTACAAGAACGACTGGGACAACTTCTCGCCCAAACTCGGCGCCAACTACCGCTTCACCGACGACCTGATGGCCTACGCCACCTGGTCGAAGGGCTTCCGCAGCGGCGGCTACAACGGCCGCGCCGCCTCCTTCACCTCGGCCGGCCCGTACGACGCCGAGATCGTCGAGAGCTACGAGGCCGGTGTGAAGGCCGAACTGTTCCAGCGCAGCCTGCGCCTGAACGGGGCGGTGTTCTCCAGCACCTACTCGGACATGCAGGTCGGCAGCCAGGGCCTGACCAGCGGCGGGGTCTACGAGTCCATCGTCACCAACGCCGGCAAGGCCAGGATCGACGGCATCGAGGCCGAGGCCCTGTGGGTGGTCGGCGGCGGTTTCCGCATCAACGCCAACATCGCCTGGCTCGACGCCCGCTTCGAGGAGAACTTCACCGACTTCACCAGCGACGGCGTCGCCAACCCCACCGACAACAGCGACCTGCCGCTGGCCTATGCGCCGGAATGGTCGGGCAGCTTCGGCGTCACCTATGAGCGCAACGTCGGCATCGGCGACCTGACCTTCAACGCCAACGCCGTCTACATGGACGACATCTACACCAGCGGCGGCGTGCTCAACCGCACCTCCGACGTCCAGGTGCGGCCGTCCAACACCCTCTACGACGCCACCCTGTCGCTGGAAGGCGACGCCGGCTGGCGGGTGGCCCTGTGGGGCAAGAACCTGACGGATGAAGAGGTGATCAACAACACCTTCGGCCTCGGCGCGCTCGGCAACCTGCGCGTCTACCAGGCGCCCCGGACCTTCGGCCTGGAGATCGGCTACAAGTTCTAGAACCCGCTCTCCCTCCTTCCTCCCGGAGCGGGATCAGCAGCCCCCGGCGTCGCAAGGCGTCGGGGGTTTTCCGTTGGGCCCGCTATCGAAGCGGCCAGCCATTATACCGCCCGCGCCGACCTACAGAAAAAGGCGCGCGCTCGGCGGCGGCGGTGAAGATCGGGCGGAATCCCAGCGCCTGTTGGCTTTTGCGTGGGCCGAGGGCGCCTGAACGTGGGCCGCGGCGTAGGTCGATCCGTGGCCTGATAGCGGGGATTGTAGGTCGAATGTGAGCCGCCGCGACCTACAGCCTTGTCCAAAGCTGTGCCAGCGGGTGTCGGCGAGGGTCTAAAGACCATGAATATGTCTAGACATATTCGTTAAGTGATTGATCGCAGTCTCTTTTTCAGCCGTTGAAATGCAGCTTCAGGCCCGGGCGGGGCCAGCGCGCGTGATAGAGCCGGCCGCTGCCCGAGGCGGTGATCCAGGCGTCCCGCATGTCCTCGCCGCCGAAGCAGAGGTTGGTGACGATGATTTCGCCGGGGAGGCGGATGTGGTCGTGGGTCCCGTCGGGGTCAAAGACGGTGATGCCGCCGTCCGGGCCGCCGGCGACGCAGACCTTGCCGCCGGCCTCGACGGCTAGGCTGTCGATCATCTGGTGGCCGGGCAGGGTCGCGATCAGCCGGCCGGGCATCCAGGGGGCGGGGGTTGGGCCGAGCTGGCCGGGTTCGGTGATGTCCATGGCCCAGAGGCGGCCGGTGTGAGTCTCGGCGACGTAGAGGGTCTGGTTGTCGGGCGAGAGGCCGACGCCGTTGGGGCCGATCATGCCGCCGCGCACGCGGGTGATCAGGGAGCCGTCGGTCCTGGCGTAGAGCAGCCAGCCGCGGTCGCTGGTCCAGTCGTCGGACTTGCCAAGGTCGGTGAACCAGAAGCCGCCATCGGCGTCGAAGACAATGTCGTTGGGGCCGCGCAGCGGGCGGCCATCGCAGCTGTCGTAGAGGACGCTGACCGCGCCGGTGGCGAGGTCGATGCGCTGGATCGTCCCGCTGATGTAGTCGTACGGCGCATGGCCGGGGACGGCGAGGTCGGGGGCGGCGTCGAAGAATTCCAGTCCGCCGTTGTTGCAGACATAGACCGCGCCGTCGGGGCCGATGGCGGCGCCGTTCGGCCCGCCGCCGAGCTCGGCGACAACCGTCTTGCGGCCGTCCGGGTCGACGCGGGTCAGGCGGCCGCCGCGGATCTCGACGACCAGCACCGAGCCGTCAGCGAGGATGACCGGGCCTTCCGGGAAGGCCAGGCCGTCGGTGACGAGGGTGAAGTCCATGGGCGTCCTCCTGTTTTTCACAGGCTATCGCCCGCCTTGATTTCCATCAATTAGATTGACGTTATTTGCGGGCCGCCCGACAGTGGGCGCCAGACCGTTCCAAGACGGCGAACCGGGGGAAGCCGCATGATCGACCTGCATTTCGTCAGCACGCCGAATGGCCACAAGGTCTCGATCATGCTGGCCGAGACCGGCCTCGCGCACCGGGTCATTCCCTACAACCTGCTCAAGGGCGAGCACCTGGGTGAAGCGCTGGCGGCGATCAATCCCAACCGCCGGCTGCCGGCCATCGTCGATCACGATCCGCTGGGTGGAGGCGAGCCGCTGGCCCTGTTCGAGTCGGGGGCCATCCTCCTCTACCTGGCCGAAAAGACCGGCCGGTTCCTGCCCGCCAGCCCGCGCCTGAAACATACCGCCCAGCAGTGGCTGATGTGGCAGATGGCGGGGCTGGGCCCGCAGCACGGCCAGGCCCATCACTTCGTCCGCTACTGCCCGGACCCGCCCGAATATGCCCTGCAGCGCTACGTGCGCGAGGCCCGCCGGCTGCTCGACGTGATGGAGCTGCGCCTGCGCCAGGTGGACTACCTGGCCGAGGAGTACTCCATCGCCGACATGGCCTGCTGGCCATGGATCCGGGCGGCCAGGGCCATCGATATCGGCATCGCCGAATGGCCGGCCATCAAGGCCTGGTATGGCCGCATCGCCCGGCGGCCCGCCGTCATCGAAGGGGCCGCCGTGCCCGAGAACGACCCGGCCGCCGGCCGCGTCATGACCCTCAATCCGGACCAGTGGTCCGCCCTGTTCGGCGAGCGGATGCTCAACGCCGTGCGCTCTTGAAGGACGCCCAAGTGACCAAAACGCCTCCCACCCCGGCGGACCGCCGCTGGGCGCTGATCCTGCTGGTCGCCATCTCGACGGTGGCCTTCATCGATCGCTCGATCCTCAACACCGTCGGCCAGGCCATCAAGGACGATCTGAAGATCAGCGACCTGCAGCTGGGCCTGCTCGGCGGCGCCGCCTTCGCCATCCTCTACGGCGTGCTGGGCATTCCCATCGCCCGCATCGCCGAGCGGCGCAGCCGGGTGGCCATCATCAGCCTCGCCGTCGCCGTCTGGTCGGCGATGACCGCGCTGAGCGGCTTTGCCGGCGGCTTCACCCATCTGCTGCTGGCCCGCATCGGGGTCGGGGTCGGCGAGGCGGGGGCGGGGGCGCCGTCACAGTCCCTGCTCTCGGACTACTATCCGCCGGAAAAGCGGGCCTCGGTGTTCAGCATCCTCGGGCTGGCGACCCCGTTCGGCATCGTCATCGGCGGCCTCGGCGGGGCCATCGTCGCCCAGCATTTCGGCTGGCGGGCGGCCTTCTTCATCGTCGGGGTTCCGGGACTGCTGCTGGCCCTGGTCGCCTGGCTGACCCTGAAGGAGCCGCCGCGCGGCTTCTCCGAGGGGCGCGACGACACCGGCGCCGCCCCGCCGCTGACGGCGGTGCTGAAGCGACTGTTCGCCAGCAAGACCTTCCGCCACGTGCTGATGGCCGCGGTCATCGTCAACTTCGTCGGCTTCAGCGGCATGAGCTTCCTGCACCCCTTCATGGTGCGCACCTTCAACGTCGACTACACCACCGCCGCCTTCGCCTTCGTCATCGTCAACAGCATCTCGCTGGCCGGGGGCTACCTGGCCGGCGGCTTCATCACCGATCGGCTGGTGAAGAAGGACGTGCGGTTCTACGGCTGGGCCCCGGCTATCGGCATGCTGCTGGCCGGACCGGCCTATATCCTCGGCTTCATCCAGACCGAGTGGGTGGCGGCCATCCTGGTGCTGATCCTGCCGGGGCTGTTCTCGGGCATCTATTTCGGCCCGACCTTCGCGGTGACCCACAACCTGGTCGAGCCCAGGATGCGGGCCTCGGCGACGGCGATCCTGTCCTTGATCATGAGCATCGTCGGGATGACCACGGGCCCGGTGATCACCGGCTGGCTGAGCGACCATTTCGCGACGGAGGCCTTCAAGGCCGGCGACTATGCGGTGCTGTGCCCGGGGACGGGAACCGCTCTGGCCGACGCCTGCCGCATCGCCTCGGCGTCAGGCATCAAGACGGCGCTGATCCTCATCGTCACCCTGTTCTGGTGGGCGGCGCTGCACTTCTACCTGGCCTCGCGCTCGATCAAGGCGGAGCTGGAGGGGGCGGCGTAGTCCGTGGCCCTGCTTGCCCTGTCATCCTCCGACCGCGCAGCGGATCGGGGGACCCAGGGCGGCTCTGGAAAGACTCCAGGCAATCTTCACGCGGACGGTTGGGTCCCCCGGTCGCCCTGCGGGCGCCGGAGGATGACAGCGGTGGGTTTGGCTTTAGCCCCCGACCACCTTCAGGATGTGCTTCCATTCCGCCGCCGTCACCGGCTGCACCGACAGGCGGAAGCTGGTGATCAGGCTCATGGCCGCCAGCGCCGGGTCTTCCCTGGCCTCGGCCAGGGTGAAGGGGCGGGGCAGGGGCGCTTTGGCGGCCAGGTCCACGCATTGGAATTTGCCGGTGGCGTCGGTCGGGTCGGGGTAGGCTTCCCTGACCACGGTTGAGATCCCGACGATCTCCTTGCCGGCCTGGGAATGGTAGAAGAACACCTCGTCGCCGAGCTTCATGGCCATCATGTTGAGCTTGGCGGTGTGGTTGCGCACGCCGGTCCAGGGCTCGCCCTTTTCGCCGGCGGCGACGAGGTCGTCCCACGAAAAGACGTCGGGTTCGGATTTGACGAGCCAGTGGTTCATTGCGACGCGCTCCCTCTGTCCTCTGGTTAGGATCCTGAAGGGTGAGGGGCAACCTCAACAGTTGTCATCCTCCGGGGCCGCGTAGCGGCAACCGGGGGACCCAACTTTCCGCGTGAAGATTCCCGGGAGTCTATCCAGAGCCGGCTTGGGTCCCCCGGTCCGCTGCGCGGCCGGAGGATGACAGCTCTTTTTTGGAGGGTCTTACGCCGGAACCGGCGGCTCGCTGTAGGAGGCGCTTTTGGTGATCATCTCGTCGGGCGCGGCGATCATCGCCCGGTACAGCTTGTCCGGATAGGCCTGGTGCGGCTTGGTCGGATCGTAGGGAGGCTGGGCCACCGGCGAGGGGCCGGTGTAGGGGGCGGGGGCCTTGAAGCGGGCGGCCTCTTCGGCGTTGATCCCGGCCTTGGCCAGGACGGCAGGATCGATCCAGCGGGCCGGGTCGATAGGCTCGTGGCTGGTGGCGACCTCCAGGGTCATGTGGTCCGGGCCGGCGAAGTAGATCGAGCGGCACATGCCGTGGTCGATGGGGCCGACGACGTTGACGCCATGGCTGCGGATGCGGTCGCGCATGGCCAGCAGGGCTTCGTCGCTGTCGGCCCGGAAGGCCAGGTGCTGCAGCGTGCCCGGCGCGCTGGGCCCGGCCCCGGTGCCGGCGTGGGTCTTGCCGAGCTCGATGGGGATGTCATCGACATTGGGCAGCTGGACGATCGAGAAGTAGCCGTGGTCGTTCATCCGCAGGAAGGCGTGCAGGCCCCCCGGCACCCCGTGCATGTCGAACAGCGCCACCAGCGGACAGCCCATGACCTCGCTGAAGAAGGCGATGTGTTTCTTGATGTCGCCGGCCATGAAGGCCAGGTGGTGAATGCCGCTCGGCTGGGTCATGGTTTCCTCTTATCGTTGTCGCCATTGAGGGCCGGGAAACGCCGTCGTGCAAGTCCAAAACGCTTGCCTGCCGCGACGTCGCGCTGTCAACTTAGATGACAAACGGGCCGAGCAGAGCCCTGGAGGACCGCCATGGATATCATCCGCGAACCCTACGGCTTTTCCTACAAGGAGACGTCACGCCTGAAGGAGGTCTATGGCGGGGCCCATGGGCGGGTGTTCATCGAATGCATGCGCCTGAAGCCCGAGGGCGAGTCGAAGACGGTGATCGTCTTCAGTCATCCCATCGGCGGCGGGTCGTTCCTGCCGCTGGTCACGGCCCTGGCCCGGGCCGGCAAGCACGTCATCTACGTCAACCCGCGCTATCGGGGGAACGACACGGCGGCCATCCTTGAAAAGTGCGTCCTCGACCTCGGGGCGGCGATCGCCGACCTGAAAAAGCGGTTCGGCTACGAGAAGGTCATCCTCGGCGGCTGGTCGGGCGGCGGCTCGCTGTCGATGTTCTACCAGGACCAGGCGACCAGGCCGACCATCACCCACACCCCGGCCGGTGACGAGGTGGACCTGGTCGGGGCGAACCTGATCCCGGCCGACGGGGTGATGCTGCTGGCCGCCCACATCGGCCGCAGCGTGACGATGACCGAGTGGATCGATCCGTCGATCCTGGATGAGAGCAAGCCGTTCGAGCGCGATGTGTCGCTCAACATCTACGACCCGGCCTGTCCCGATCAGCCGCCCTATTCGCCGGCGTTCGTGGCGAAGTTCCGGGCGGCGCAGATCGCCCGCAACCGGCGGATCACCGCCTGGGTGAAGGACCAGCTGGCGGCCCTGAAGGCGGCCGGCGATCCGGACGCCGAGCGCTGCTTCATCGTCCAGGGCACGATGAGCGACGTGCGCTGGACCGACCCGACGCAGGAGCCTTCCGACCGCGAGCCCTACACCTGCTACATGGGGGATCCCAAGATCGCCAACGACGGGCCGATCGGCCTTGGCCGTTTCGCCACCCTGCGCAGCTGGCTGTCGCAGTGGAGCTATGACGACAGCCGGGCCAACGGCCTGGTCAACGCCCCGAACATCAAGGTCCCCAGCCTGGTGATCAACAACACCGCCGATCTCGCCTGCACGCCCAGCCACGCGGCGCGGCTGTTCGAGGCGCTTGGCTGCGACGACAAGACCTATGTCGATATCGAGGGCGCCGATCACTACTACATCGAGAAGCCGGAACTGCTGCCGAAGGCGACGGCGGCGGTGGTCGGCTGGATGAACGCGCGAGGGTTCTAGTCCTCCGTCCCGGCGATGACCTCCAGCATCAGGTCGCGCAGGTCGAGGCCGGTGGGCAGGCCGGCCGGCGGCGGCATGTCGGAGGTGGCCGAGGCGACCATCAGATAGGCGCGGGCCAGGGCCATCTGCGGTGGGTGGCCCATGCCCTCCAGGCAGTCGGTGAAGAAGCCGGTCAGGACATCATCGACCGTCTTGACCGAGGCGGCGGCGCGAGCATCGCTCCGGGCCCAGGCGCGCATCGCCATGGCCAGGCGGGGCAGATCTTGGCTGAGGGCCAGGTCTGAGGCCAGCAGGATGCGGCGGATCGGGGTCGGGGCCTCGGCCCGGACCTTCTCGAGGTTGGACATCAGCTGTTCGCCGCTGAAGTAGTCGGCCAGCTGGCCCAGGTAGTCCTCGAAGTCGCTGAAGTGGTGGTAGAAGCTGCCGGTCGAGATGCCGAGGCTGGCGGCCAGGGGGCGGAGCTTGAGCGCCCGCAGGCCCTCGTCGCGCAATACCGCCTGGCCGGCCAGCAGCCAGTCCGCCCGCGTCAGATCCTTGCGTCTTTTGACCATGCTTCCCTCTAGCCGCGATGGGCCGGCGCGGTAAGGGCGCTCTTGAACATAACATAAGTTATGTTATGACGCAGGCAAGGGAGACGATCATGCTTCATTCGAACGATGCCACGGTCTGGAACGGCTGGGCGGACGCCGCTTCCCTGCGGCTGGCCGAGCGGGCGCCGGAGGCCGAGGCCTTGCGCTCGGTTCCAGAGGCGACGGTGCGGGAAGCGGCCGAGGCCGGCTATTTCCACCTGCTGGCCCCGACCACGGCGGGCGGGGCGGGGGCGTCGATGGCGACCTTCCTGGAGGTCGGGCGGCGGCTGGCGCGCGGCTGTCCGTCCAGCGCCTGGACGCTGTCGTTCCTGGCCATGCACGCCTGGCTGCTGTGTCGCTTCGGGCCCGAGCTCCAGGCGGAGCTGTTCCGGGACGGCGCCATGCCGCTGGCCCCCGCGCCCCTGGCCCCGACCGGGCGGGCCGAGGCGGTCGAGGGCGGCTACCGGATCAGCGGCCGCTGGGAGTGGGCGACGGGCGTCAACCATTCTGACTGGGTGATGGTCAACGCCATGGAAGGGATGATGCCGCGCTTTTGCGTGCTGCCGCTGTCCGAAGTGGTGGTGGAGGACGTCTGGCGCACGGCCGGGATGGCGGCGACCGGCAGCAATACGGTGACGGCGACCGACCTGTTCGTGCCGGCCCATCGGACCCTGTCCGGTCTGCAGATGAAGTTCGGGCCGATGCCGGGACTGGCGTTGCACCCGGGGACGTCGGTGGGCTGGGCGATGTCGCCGGCCCTGGCCCTGGTGGCGGCGGCCCCGGCGCTGGGGGCGGCCGAGGGGGCGCTGGCTGTCTTCACGGCGCGGATGAAGGCCAAGACCCAGGCCTATACGGCCGGGGCCAAACAGAGCGACGCGCCGGCGACGCATCTGCGGCTGGGTGAGGCGATGGCCAGCGTGCGGGCGGCGGCGCTGGTCTGGGAGGACGCGGTGGCGCTGTACGAGCGCGAAGGGCCGGCCGGGGCGGCGATCAGCGTCGATACGTTGGCGGCGGTGCGGCTGGCGGCGGCCCATACGGTGCGGCTGGCGGGCCAGGCGGTGGACACCATGTGCGCGGCGGCCGGGGCCAGTTCGGGCTTCCTGACCTCGCCGTTGCAGCGGCATCTGCGCGACGTGCAGATGATCCGGGGGCATGTGGTGTTCGACTGGGACCGGGCGACGCAGATCGGCGGGCGGGTGGCGCTGGGCTTCGAGCCTGCGCCGGCGGATTTGCTTTAGTGCAGCAACCTCCCTCCCCGAATTGGGGAGGGTGGCGCGAAGCGCCGGGTGGGGCAGTGGGTCACCGGCCCCCACCGGTCAGGCTTCTCAGCGCATGGTCTTAAAGGTCTCGAACCGACTTCCCCACCCGACGCGCGTAACCGCGCGTCTGCCCTCCCCATTCGGGGAGGGAGGTCAGAACAGCGACGTCCAGGCGGTTCCGGCGATCGCCGCATCGACCTGCGCCTTCGACCCCGCCGGCAGCGCCGCATATTCCTCGCGCAGCCAGCCGAGGCATTTGGCCTGGTAGGGGAAGGCGTTCTGCACCCAGGCGCGGCCGTCGATCTGCGTCTCGACCATCTTCTCGCCGGCCATCACCGCCCTGGCGTTGGCGATAAGCAGGGGGGCGTAGACGCGGCCCATCTCGGCCAGCAGGGCCTTCAGGGTCGGCGATGGCGCGCCGGCGTCGATCATCGGGCCGGGCTCGAGGCCGGACAGGTCCTCGACCATGCCGATCCAGCCCATCACCCGGTGGCCCTTCGCCTGCGCGATTCCGGTCGGGGTAGGGTCGACGCCGGCCAGCTGGGTCAGCTGGCCGAACAGGCCGAAGTCGCCGCCGCCCGGCGCGCCGCCGAGCATGAAGGGCGAGGTCGCCAGGTGGGTCTCCAGCGCTTCCAGCAGGCGGACATAGCTGTCCTCGATGACCGGGCCGGTGGTCGGGTTGGAGCCGACATAGGCCAGCCGGCCGATCTGGCGCTCGCTGATGTAGCTGGCCATCGACTGCAGGGTCGTCTCGTCGAGCGGGGCCGGACCCCAGCTGGGCAGCAGCCGGCCGGCGAAGGTCGCGTCGGCCTCATGGGCCCAGCGGTAGTGGAACATGCATTTGGTCAGCCATTCGTCGGCATAGTCCTCGATCAGGCTGTCGAGGAAGGCCACCGCCGGGTCGGCCGGGCGAACGGCGCGGCCTGGGATTTCGGCGTCGAAGCGGCGGATCAGCGGAGTGGAGTCGGTGACCGCCTGGCCGCCGATGTAGAAGGTCGGCAGCAGGGGGACCTTGGCGACCGGATAGCCGGCCGGCTCGCGGCCCCGGAAGTAGAGCCGGTAGGGGATGCGCCGATAGCGCAGCACCGCCAGCATCTTGCGGGTGTAGGGCGAGCCCGGCGCGCCGGACAGTTCGAGGGGCGTTTCCAAGGTCATGACATTCACCGTGCCAATTGTTTGCGGGCACGATGACGCCGGTTCAGCCCGCGCGCAAGTCCTCGGCGACGCCGCGCATCCAGGCGGCCAGATTTTCCTTGGCGTCCAACGGCGTGCGGCCGTGGCGGACCAGGACGACGTCGAGGTCGGGGATGCACAGGGTGTACTGCCCCTCATAGCCATTGGCGCTGAAGCTGCCCTCGCCGCCAAGGCCCAGCCACCATTGGGCGCCGTATCCCAGCTCTTCGGTCGTCGGCACGGGCGTGGGGGTGCGGGCGTAGTCGACCCAGGCGGCGGGGAGCAGCTGCCTGTCTTCCCAGACGCCGCCGCGCAGGTAGAGCAGGCCGAAGCGGGCGAAGTCGCGGGCCGTGCAGAAGCAGTAGGACGAGCCGATGAAGGTTCCGGCGGCGTCGAACTTCGGGATCGGGCTGGTCATGCCGAGCGGGTCGAACAGGGCGCGGCGCATATGGGCCTCGAAGGCCTCGCCCTTCAGGCCCAGCGTGCGCTGGAGGATGTTGCAGATGATGTTGGTCGTGCCGCTGGCGTAGGACCAGTGGGTGTCCGGCGCATGCTCCAGCGGCTGGGCGATGGCGTAGGCGGCGACGTCCTCCTTGCCCGAGCCGAACAGCATCTCGATGACGTCGGAAACGCTGCCCGGCACATAGTCCTCGACGAACTTCAGCCCGCTGGACATGCGCAGCAGGTGGTCGAGGGTGATGGCGCTGCGCTCGTCGTCTCTCCAGGCGGGCATGTCGGCGGGGGCGTGGATGTCGAGCTTTCCTTGCGCGACCGCCAGGCCGACGAGGGCCTGGGTGACGCTCTTGGCCTTGGACCAGGAGGGAAAGCGGCTCTGCTGGTCGAGCTCCGGACCGTAGCGCTCGTAACGGACGGCGCCGCCCTGGATGATCAGCACCGCATCGGTGATGCCAAGGCTCTCGTCGGCGAAGGCGGCGTCGAGGCGGGCGGCCAGCGCGGCCGGCAGGCTGGCGCCGGTCGGCCAGTCGGTGGTGGGCCAGGGGGCGCCAGCGGGCTGGGCGGGGAGCGGGGGCAGGGCGGTCATCAGCTGACCTTCGCGGTCTTGTTCTGGAAGGCGGCGATCCGCGCCTCCATGTCCGGCCCCCGGCCTTCGCCACGGAACACCTCATGGGCCAGGCCGACGCTCTGCGGCAGGCCGTCGGTGTCCATCAGCAGTTTCTTGTTGGCCGCATGGCTGAAGCTGCTGTTCGCCAGGATGCTGTCCGCCAGGGCGGCGAGGCCGCTCTCATAATCCTCATTGGCGACGCAGATATTGGCCAGGCCAATGCGCTCGGCTTCGCGGCCGCTGAAGGTGCGGCAGGTGAACATCATCTCGCGGGCCTTGTAGGTCCCCACCCGGCGCGGCAGCCGCTGGCTGAGGCCCCAGACGGGGGTCAGAGCCCATTTGGCGTGGGTGTCGCCGAACTTCGCCGCTTCCGAAGCGAAGATGATGTCGCCGGCCAGGGCCAGTTCCAGCGCGCCGGTGTAGCAGTGGCCGTGCACGGCGGTGATCACCGGCAGGGGCAGGTCGGCCAGCCGCTCGATGACGCTGGCCTGGAAGTTGGGTCGGGGCAGCTTTTCGCCGACGGCGATATCGCCGAGGTCATGGCCGGCGGAGAAGCATTTGCCGGCCCCGCGCAGGATGACGAGGCGGGCGGTCCTGTCGGCTTCGATGGCGGCGACATGGTCGTCGAGCGCCTTGAACAGCGGCACGTTCAGCGCGTTCAGCTTGTCCGGCCGATTGAGCGTCAGGGTCACCGCCCCGTCGCGGTCCTCGCGCAGCACCAGATCGCCCATGACGTCCTCCCTGATTTTCGGGGGAGACTAACAGAGCGACGCGGGGGAAGGACAAGCGCCGTCAATCCGGCTACATCCCGCTCATGAGCGAGAAAGACCCCTACGAAGGCGTGACCTGGGACCTGTCGAAGTCCCTGAGCTACGGCCAGTATCTGCAGCTGGACAAGGTGCTGGGCGCGCAAGGACCGCGCTCGGACGAGCACGACGAGCTGCTGTTCATCGTCATCCACCAGTCGAGCGAGCTGTGGATGAAGCTGTGCCTGCACGAGCTGCGCGGGGCGGCGGCCCATATCCGGGGCGACGACCTGGAGCCGGCCTTCAAGATGCTGAGCCGGGTCGGGCGCATCCAGACCCAGATGATCCAGGCCTGGGAAATTCTGGCGACCATGACGCCGTTTGACTACAGCCGCTTCCGCGATGCCCTGGGGACGAGCAGCGGCTTCCAATCCCATCAATACCGGCAGATCGAGTTCCTGCTGGGGGCCAAGAACGCCCGCACCCTGGAGGTGTTCGAGAGCGCGCCGGCGGTGCATGCGGAACTGGTCGAGGCCCTGGGGACGCCCAGCCTGTACGACGAGGCGCTGGCGCTGCTGGCGCGGAGGGGGTTCGCGATTCCCGCCGACTATCTGACGCGGGATTGGACCCAGGGGTACGAGGCGAGCGCAGAGGTCGAGGCGGCCTGGCTGGCGGTCTATCGCGACGCCGAGACTTACTGGGACCTCTATGAACTGGGCGAAAAGCTGGTCGATATCGAGTACCGGCTGCAGCAGTGGCGGTTCGCGCACATGAAGACGGTGGAGCGCATCATCGGCTTCAAGCGCGGCACGGGCGGCTCGGCCGGCGTGGCCTATCTGGTCAAGGCCCTGGAGCGGCCGTTCTTCCCGGAATTGCTCAGTCTACGGACGGTGATCTAGAGGGGGTGCTCGTCGTCGAGCATCGCCGCCAAGGCTGCGGTCATCTGCTCTGATCCATCCCGCAACTGCCAGCAAGCGGCGATGTCGCGCTGCGCCGCCCAGACCATCCCCGTTTCCGGCCCCAGCACCATAAGCACCGTACACAGAGCATCGGCGTCCATGCAGGTCTCCGCCAGCACGCTGACCGAGGCGGCGGCGGCCCCGACGGGCGCTCCGGTGCGGGGATCGATCGTGTGGGAACGGCGGCGGCCGCTGTCCATGCGGAAGCGGCGGTAGTCGCCGCTGGTGGCCAGGGACAGGCCGTGCAGGGCGATGACGATCGGTTCGGCGACGGTGAGGCCGGGGGGCGTCTCGATGGTGACCCACCAGGGCTGGCCGTCGGGACGGACGCCCTCGCCGCGCAGTTCGCCGCCGATCTCGACCAGGGCGTGGCGAACGCCGAGGGCCTGCAGGGCGCGCATCACCGCATCGACGCCAAAGCCCTTGGCGATGCCGGAAAGATCGAGGTCGAGGCCGCCGGGCTGGAGAAGCGCCCCGCCGCGGCGCTGAAGCCGGGCCCAGCCGCACTGCGACCACAGGCCGTCCAGTTCCTGCCCGGCCGGCGGCGCATCGCGCGCCCCGGCGGGGCCGAAGCCCCAGAGGTCGGTAAGGCGGCCGACGGTAGGGTCGAAGGCGCCGTCGCTCTCCCGGGCCCAATGCAGGGCGCCGTCGATGACGGCGGCGAAGTCGGCGGGCAGGTCGTGCCAACTGCCCGGATCGGCGCGGTTGAACCGGCAAAGGTCGGAGCCGGGCTCCCAGCCGCTCATCTGCAGGACCACGGCGTTGGCCGCGCCCTGCGCCGCGACCCGCAGGTCCTCGACCGACACGCCGGGCGGCGGGCAGGCCTGCACGGTCCAGCTGACCCCCATGGTCGGACCGGTCAGCTTGAGGATCGGCCCCGAGGGCGGATCGCCGGCGCTGGCATCCAGCGTCGGCGGGATGACGACCCGGTTCAGCGCTAGTCCTTGAGGACTTCGAACGTCGCCACATAGCCGGCGGTGTGTTCGACCCCGTCGGCGCCGGCCGGGGCCCTGACCGTGGCTTCCAGCCAGTAGAAGCCGGCCTTGGGCCAGGTGACGCTGAACTTGCCGGCCGCGTCGGTGGTCGTCTTCATCTCGCCGCGCTCGTCGTTGAAGCGGGTGCCGCCCGGCTCGACGGTGACCTCGACATTGGCGGCGGGCTTGCCGTCGAGCAGCAGGCCGAAGGTGGCCTTGTCGCCGGCCACCACGTCGTTGGGGTGGGTGACGGCGACCAGCTCCAGGCCCTTGCCCGTGGGCTTGAGGGCGTCGGTGGTCGGGGCGCCGGAGGTGACGAAGACCTCGACGCGGCGGTCGCTGATCGTCTTTTTCACCTCGGTGGCGTCAGCGGGGATGTTGGCCGCCGCGTCGGCCGGGGCGCCGCGCCAGCGCTTCTGTTCCCCGCCGACCTTGTAGCTGACCATCATGCCGCCCGAGACGGAGGCGACGCGGTAGGTGCCCGGCTTGCTCAGCTGGATGTCGAACACGGAGCGGTATTTGCCGGTGAACTTGTTCTGGGCCTCGACCGGCGCGCCGTCGGGACCGGTGATGACCAGGTTGTCCAGCCGCATCGGCATGTGCTCGAAGACGAACAGGTCGTTGGACACCGCCGCATCGACGCTGACCCAGGGGGCGTCGCCCGACAGGTTGGTCATCGAGGGCAGCATCCACTGGCGGTGGGCGCTGGCCGAGCCGGCGGCGGCGAGGGCGGCGGCGAAGGCCAGGGTGGCGAACAGGGGTTTCTTCATGATCTTCGCTCTCGCTACTTGAGGGTCAGGGTGATGGCGCCCAGTTCGCTGGCGCCCTTGGCCGATCCGCCCTTGCCGGTCTTGCCGGTCCAGGTGAAGGGGATCTTGACGACCTCGCGGCCGCCGACTTCCCGCGCTGCTTCGACCACCAGGCTGTAGGACCCCGGCTTGAGGTCGGCCAGGCGGGCGGCTGGCACGACCAGCTGCTGCTTGCCGGGGGCCTTGGTCGGGCTGCTGACGGCGTTGATGGCGCCCTTGTCGAGGCTGCGGCCGGTGCGGCGCCACCACTGGCGCATGTCCTTCAGCCAGGTGGCCCCTTCGCCTTTGGGATTTTTGGTGTCGTACCAGACGGCCAGGGTCTTCACCGCCGCCTCGTCGGGGGTCTCGATCCAGATCGCGACGTAGGGGCGGTGGTACTCGGCCACCGTCATCTTGGGGATCTCGACCCCGACGGTGAGGTCGGCGGCCAGGGCCGGCGTGGCGAGGCCGGCGAGGAGGGCGGCGGGCAGGATGATACGCATGACAGGCCTTACGGGATGAAATGGAGCGCGAGGACAAGGGGGATGAACAGACCGAGCCCCACGTACCACCAGGTGGTCTTGCGGGCGTGGGCGTGCATCCACAGCAGGATCAGACCGGTGACGCAGAAGACGATGCAGCCGGCTGCGAAGATGTCGAGAAACCAGGCCCACACCGGCCCGGTGTTGCGGCCCTTGTGCAGGTCGTTGAGGTAGGAAATCCAGCCTCGGCTGGTCAGCTCGGCCTCGGCGGCGCCGGTCTGCGTATCGATGGTGACCCAGCCGTCGCCGCCCGGGCGGGGCAGGGCGACATAGGCCTCGCCGTCCGACCATTCGATGGCCGCCGCCTTCGGGGCCTCGATCTTGAGCTCCTTGAGCAGCCAGGCCCGGGCGGCGTCGGGCAGCGGCCCCCTGGCCTTCTCGGCGGTTTGAAGCGCGGCGATCACCGCGGCCGGGGCGGTGGCCTCGCGGTTGGCGGTGACCGGCTTGGCCTCGATCTGCCGGGCGTGGTTCAGGGTGATGCCGGTGACGGCGAACAGGATGATGCCGACCAGACAGATGGCGGCGCTGATCCAGTGCCAGCGCACCGTCTCGCGCAGAAACCCGGCCCGCGCCTGAGCCCGCTTCTTCGCCCTGGCCTTGGCGGCCAGCTTCGCCTCGTCGCTCGACCCGTCCATGCTCACGGACGACCCCGCCCCATTCCTGGCAGGCTAGGGGGACGGGTCGAAAGGGGCGGCGGAAAAATCATGACGGGGAGGCGGACCGCAAATATTGAGAATGGCTCGCAAATAACAGACCTGACGGCGAGGGCAAGTGAGAATCCCTTGCAAACTCTTGGACGGCGCAGGGACGGGACCCGCCGGTAACGCGGCCGAAACGGTTGTTCGTCTAGGGTTCGGCCATGGACGGAGCGCTGCCTGATCCCCTCGAAGGGCTGTGTGTGATGGTGGTCGATGACCACCACAGCACCCGTCGGCTCGTGGCCGATGTTCTGAGGGCCGGCGGCGTCGATCGGGTGGTCACCGCCGAGAGCGGGTCCGAAGCGCTCGGCATGATGGCCGGGACACGGCCGGACGTGATCATCACCGACTGGCTGATGCCGGTGATGGACGGCCTGGCCTTCACCCGGGCGGTGCGCCAGGCGGCGATTACCGAAGACCCGCGCATTCCTGACCCGCGCCTGCCGATCATCATGCTGACCACCGAGCGCACCCGGCGCGATGTCGAGGTGGCCCGCGCCGCCGGCGCCGACGCCTTCCTGGTCAAGCCGTTCACGCCGGCCCGGGTGCTGGAACGGGTGGCGACGGTGCGCCAGCGCGAGATCGATTTCGTCATCTCGACCGGCTACGTCGGGCCCGATCGCCGCCAGGGGCGCGAAGACAACGAAGACTACACCGGACCCCTGCGCCGGCGAGGCGACGCCGCCCAGTCGGTGGATGTCGCCGCCCGCGCGGCGTTGTGCGCCCAGATCCTCGACGAGATGGCCACCTTCCAGCGGCTGATCGAAGGGCGCGGCGGTCTTGATCACCTGCTGCGCCAGATGGCCTGCCGGGTGATGCACGCCCTGCGCCAGCGGGCCAGCGAGGTCGGAGACCGGGTGCTGACCCGCGCCGCCGCCAGCCTGGCCCGTTATGTCTCGGCGGTCGGCGGGGCCGGCAAGGCCGACCCGGAGGTGGTGCAGATCCACCTCGACACCCTGCGCGCCCTGGCCTGTCTGCCGATCAGCGACGTGAAGGGCAGTAGCCTGATCACCCGCCAGCTCTACCGGGCGGTGTCGCTGCGGATCGAGAGCCACCTGGCCGGGCTGACCATCGACTACGGGCCGGTCAAGGCGGCCGGCCAACGGTTGGCCATCCTCGACGTCTGAGCATTGCGGCGGATCGCCATGGGCCTATATGCGTCACCCATGGCCGAAGCCTTCAACGACCTTACCCTCTCCGCCGACAAGGCCGCCCGCTATGCCGAGGTGGCCGTGGAGATCGCCTCCGTGCTGGACGGCGAGCCGAACCTGACCGCCCGGATGGCGACGGTGGCCTCGATGCTGGCCAACAGCTTCGACCACTATTTCTGGACCGGCTTCTACGTCGTCGATCCGACGCGAGAGCGGGAACTGGTGGTGGGCCCTTATCAGGGCACGCTCGGCTGCCTGCGGATCGCCTATGGTCGCGGCGTCTGCGGGGCGGCGGCGGAGACGGGCGAGACCCAGCTGGTCGAGGATGTGCACGCCTTTCCGGGCCACATCGCCTGCGATGCCAACAGCCAGAGCGAGATCGTCGTGCCGGTGAAGGACGCGGCGGGCAGGCTGCTGGCGGTGTTCGACGTCGACAGCGACCGGCCGGCGGCCTTCGACGCGGTGGACCAGGCGGGCATCGAGAAGATTCTCGCGCAGACGTTTGCCTGACCTCCCCAGTCGGGGAGGGAGGTCCACGATTCCTCAACTCGCCGTGCCTATCCTCCAGGCATGACAGCCAGCGTCAGCCTGATTGTTCCGACCCAACGCCGCCCGACCGGGCTGGCGACGGCTTTACGCTCGCTGGTCTGCCAGACCGGCGTCGATCCGGCGCAATTGGAATTGGTCGTCGCCGACAATGACGCCGTCCCGTCGGCCCAGGCCTTCGTCGAAGGCCTGATCGCTCCGTTCCCGGTCCGCTACGTCCACGAACCCCGCCCAGGCGTCGCCAACGTCCGCAACGCCGCGCTCGCCGTCGCCGCCGGCGAGCTGATCGCCTTCCTCGACGACGACGAGGAAGCCCCGCCGACCTGGCTGGCCGACCTCATCGCCGCGCAGACTGCGCTGAACGCCGACGCCGTCTTCGGCCCGGTTCGCGGGCGCGCGCCGGAAGGCGTGCGGCACCGGGCCTACCTGGAAGACTTCTTCTCCCGCCACGGCCCCGCTGACACCCGCCGGCTGGCCAGCTGGTACGGCTGCGGCAACAGCCTGATCCGCCGGTCGGCCATGCCGCATCCCACCGCCCCGTTCGATCCGTCGCGCAACGCCAGCGGCGGCGAGGACGACCTGCTGTTCGCCCGGATGGCCGCCGCCGGTGCGACCTTCGGCTGGGCCCACGCCGCCTTCGTCTGGGAAGATCCGGTCCCCTCGCGCCTGACCCTCGCCTACGCCCTGCGCCGCGCCTTCGCCTACGGCCAGGGGCCGAGCGAGCACTGCGCGGCCGAGAAGAACGTCGGCGGCATCGTGCGTTGGATGCTGGCCGGGCTGGTGCAGACCGCCCTGTGGACGCCGGTGGTGGCGATCAAATGGGCCCTGGTCGCCCCCGACCGGGCCATGCCGCTGGACCGGCTGATGCGCGGCCTCGGCAAGACCTTCTGGTTCCCGCCCTTCAGCCAGACCTTTTACGGCCGCCCTGCGTAAGGGAAGCCTTGCACCGCCTGCCTCGGCATTCCAGAAGGGGACGATGAGCCCGTCCCGCACCATCACCCTCGACGGCGACCTGATCGCCGACGCCCGGGCGCTCCGGGACGCCTTCGGCTGTTTCACCACCGGCGTCACCGTGGTCACCACCCGCGCCGCCGACGGCCGGCAGGTCGGCTTCACCGTCAACGCCTTCTCCTCGGTCAGCCTCGATCCGCCGCTGGCCCTGGTCTGCGTCGATCTCAAGGCGTCGAGCCTGCCGTTCCTGGAACAGGCCGGGAAGTTCTCGGTCAACGTCCTGCACGCCGACCAGGAGGACATGGCCCGCCGCTTCACCGTGAAGACGGCCGACCGGTTCGAGGGCCTGGAGTGCGAGACCTGGGACCACGGGGTGCCGATCCTGCCCGGCTGCATGGCCAACTTCGAGCTGGAAACGGTGCAGGTCATCGACGCCGGCGACCACCGCATCTTCATCGGCCGCATCCTCAAGGTGCGCTTCGATCCCGAACATGAGCCGCTGGTCTACTTGCGCGGTCAGTTCCGGCGGGTGCATACCGATTAGCAACCCTGCTGGCGACACCAAAAGTCGCGTCCCGCCTGACGTTGGGTCATACTTTTGCGCACCCGCGCCATCGCTTATCTTACCGTGAACGTAAACGACAACCTGTCGGGAGAGCCCCAATGGCCGAAGCCTATATCGTCGCCGCAAAACGTACCGCCGGAGGCCGCAAGGGCGGCCGTCTCGCCGGCTGGCACCCCGCCGACCTCGCCGCCCAGGTGCTGGAAGGCCTGATCAAGGATGTGGACGCCGATCCCGCCCTGATCGAGGACGTCATCATGGGCTGCGTCGGCCAGGCCGGTGAGCAGTCGGTCAACATCGCCCGCAACGCCATCCTCGCCTCGTCCCTGCCGGAAAGCGTGCCGGGCACCAGCGTCGACCGCCAGTGCGGCTCCTCGCAGCAGGCCATCCACTTCGCCGCTCAGGCGGTCATGTCGGGCGCGATGGACATCGTCATCGCCTCGGGCGTCGAGAGCATGAGCCGCGTGCCGATGGGCACCCCGGCTATCCTGGCCCTGAAGGCCGGCATGGGCAGCTACATGAGCCCCAACATCCAGGAGCGCTACCCGAACATCCAGTTCAGCCAGTTCGCCGGCGCCGAGATGATCGCCACCAAGTACGGCCTGACCAAGGACCAGCTGGACGAGTACGGCTACAACAGCCACCGCAAGGCGATCGAGGCCACCAAGGCTGGCAAGTTCGCCAATGAGATCGTGCCGGTGAAGATCAAGACGGCCGAAGGCGTCGAGGAAGAACACACCGTCGACGAGGGCATCCGCTTCGAGGCCAGCCTGGAAGCCATGCGCGGCGTCAAGCTGCTGCAGGAAGGCGGCGCCCTGACCGCCGCGACGTCCAGCCAGATCTGCGACGGCGCCTCGGGCGTGATCGTCGTCAACGAGAAGGGACTGAAACAACTGGGCGTCGAGCCGCTGGCCCGCATCCACCACATGACCGTCATCGGTCATGACCCGGTGATCATGCTCGAAGCCCCGATCCCGGCCACCCTGCGGGCGCTGGAAAAGAGCGGCCTGAAGATCGGCGACATCGACGCCTTCGAGGTCAACGAGGCCTTCGCTTCGGTCCCCGTCGCCTGGCTGCAGGCCACCGGCGCCGACCCGGACCGCCTGAACGTCAACGGCGGCGCGATCAGCCTGGGTCACCCGCTGGGCGGCTCGGGCGCGAAGCTGATGGCGACGCTGGTCAACGCCCTGATCGACCGCAAGGGCAAGTACGGCCTGCAGACGATGTGCGAGGGCGGTGGTCTCGCCAACGTGACGATCATCGAGCGGCTGTAGGCTTCAACTCGCTGAAATGTTTGAGGGCCGCCGGCGAAAGCCGGCGGCCCTTTTTCGTCTCTCCCCGAATTGGGGAGGGCAGGCCGAAGGCCGGGTGGGGAAGTGGGTCACCACAGCCGGCCGGTCAGGCTTCTCAGTACTTGAACTCGAAAGTCAGTGACCGACTTCCCCACCCGACGCGCGTAACCGCGCGTCTGCCCTCCCCAATTCGGGGAGGAAGGTCAGCGGGGCGTCACCCGCCAGATGATGTTGCCCACGTCGTCAGACACCAGCAGGCCGCCGGTCTTGTCCTCGACAATGGCCACCGGCCGGCCCTGCGCTTCCTTTTTTGCATTGAGGAAGCCGTCGAGCACGACCACCGGACCGCCCGAGGGATTACCCGCCACGAACGGCACGTAGATCACCCGGTAGCCGCTGGGCGGATCGCGGTTCCAGCTGCCGTGCTGGGCGACGAAGACCCCGCCGCGCCAGTTGGCGGGCAGCAGCGAGCCGCCGTAGAAGTGGATGCCGAGCGAGGCGGTGTGGGCGCCGAGGCCGTAGCTGGGCTTCAGGGCCTTGGCGACCATGGCGGGGTTAGCCGGCTTGACCCGGACATCGACGTTCTGGCCCCAGTAGCTCCAGGGCCAGCCGTAGAAGCCACCATCGCGGACCACGGTCATGTAGTCGGGCGGGGTGTCCTGCCCGATCATGTCGCGCTCGTTGACCGCCGCCCAGAGTTGGCCGGTGACCGGCTCCCAGGCCAGGCCGTTGGCGTTGCGCAGGCCGGAGGCGAACACGCGGCGGCCGGATCCGTCGGGGTTCATCTCCAGGATGGCGGCGCGGTCCTTTTCGACCGCCAGCCCTTCGTCGGCGATGTTGCTGCTCGACCCGACGCCGACCAGTAGCTTGGTCCCATCCTTCGAGGCGATGATGTTGCGGGCCCAGTGGCCGTTGGAGCCGGTGGCCGGCAGGTCGGCGATCTTCTTGCCGGCGCCGTCGATCTTCGTGGCCCCCTCGGCATAGTCGAACACGACCACGCTGTCGGTGTTGGCGACGAACAGCTGATTGCCGACCAGCACCATGCCGGACGGGGAGTTGAGGCCGGTGATGAAGGGGACCTTCAGCTCGGCGACGCCATCGCCGTCGGCATCGCGAAGCAGGGTGATGCGGTTGGGGCTGGGCACGCCGGCTCCGGCCTTTTTCATCATGTTCTTGGCGACCATGGCGGTCAGGCCCTTGCCCTCGCGCGGCGGGCTGTTGCTCTCGGAGACGAGGATGTCGCCGTTGGGCAGGGCGTAGAGCCAGCGGGGGTGTTCGAGACCCTCGGCGAAACGGGCGACCTTCAGGCCCTCGGCCGGGACGGGCGCAGCGTCCTTGGGCCAGCCAACCGCCTGGCGGGCGTTGATCGTCGGCAGCGGTGTGGATTTGGCCGCGGGCATCTTCGGGTTGGGGCCGTAGCCTTCCGATCCGTCGGAGGTGGTGGCTTTCTGGCAGGCGGAAAGAGCGACCAGGGCGAAGCCGGTCAGCAGCAGACGTTTCATGGAGGGCTCCCCGAATTTTGGAGAACCCTAGGTGGCTATCCCGCCGGCGTCACGCGCCAGATGACGTTGCCGACGTCGTCGGCCACCAGCAAGGCGCCGGCCTTGTCGACCGCGACGCCGACCGGGCGGCCCTTGGCCTGGACCTTGTCGTCCAGGAAGCCCGTCAGCACGTCCTGGGGCGGGCCGCTGGGCTTGCCGCCGGTGAAGGGGACGAAGACGACCTTGTAGCCGCTGACGGGGTCGCGGTTCCAGGAGCCGTGCTGGCCGATCAGGGCGCCGCCGCGATACTGCCCGAGCAGGTCGCCGCGATAGAAGGTAAGGCCGAGGGAGGCGGTGTGGGCGCCGAGCGCATAGTCGGGGGTCAGGGCGGCGGCGACCTTGGCCGGGTCCTGCGGTTTGACCCGGGAATCGACGCGGCCCCAGTAGCTGTAGGGCCAGCCGTAGAAGCCACCGTCCTTGACGCTGGTCATGTAGTCGGGAACGAGGTCGTGGCCGATCTCGTCGCGCTCGTTGACCGCCGTCCACAGCATCCCCGAGGTCGGCTCCCAGTCCATGCCGTTGGGATTGCGCAGGCCGGTGGCGAACAGGCGTTTCTGGCCGGTCGCCAGGTCGATTTCCCAGATGGCGGCGCGGCCCGCTTCCTTGTCGAGGCCGTTCTCGCCGACGTTGCTGTTGGAGCCGACGGTGGCGTAGAGCTTCGCGCCGTCCGGGCTGGCGATGATGTTCTTGGTCCAGTGGTGGTTGATCGGGCCGGCCGGCAGATCGGTGACCCTGGTCGGCGCGGCGGTGATGCTGGTGGCGCCTGGCGTGTAGGGGAAGCTGACCACGGCGTCGCTGTTGGCGACATAGAAGGTGTTTCCGACGAGGGCCATGCCGAACGGCGAGTTGAGGCCGGTCAGGAAGGCGGTCTTGGTCTCGGCCACGCCGTCGCCGTCGGCGTCCCGCAGGAGGCTGATGCGGTTGGCGGTCGGGGCGGCGGCGCCGGCGTTCTTCATCACCGCCTTCATCACCGCGCCCTTGATGCCCTTGCCGTCCTCGGGCTTGGGCGGGGCGTTGGTCTCGGCGACCAGGACGTCGCCATTGGGCAGGACGTAGAGCCAGCGGGGATGGTCGAGTCCGCCCGCGAAAGCCTCCACCTTGAGACCGGCGGCGGCGATCGGCTTGTCACCACCCGGCCAGCCGACCGCCTTGCGGGCGTTGATGGTCGGGATCAGGGCCTTCTGCGGTTCGACGATGGTCGGGGTAGGGCCGTAGGTCGCAGAGGCGGGCAGGCTGGTCTTGCCGGAACAGGCGGCGAGGGCGAGGAGCGAGGCGCCGAGCAGGGCGCGGGAAGGGGTGTTCACAGGCGGACGTCCTTGGCCGGCGTATCCGGCCAAGGCAAAGCGTCCCGCGCCTGAGGTTGTTCCGTCAGCCGCGGGGCTGGCGCAGTCGGGCGGTGAAGCGCTGGGCGCCGGCCGGGTAGAGGAAGCGGGCGCTGGTCACGCAGGCGCCCGAGGCCCAGGTCTTGCGCTCCAGGCAGAGCAGGGGCGAACCTGTTGAAATTCCGAGGCGTTTCGCGGTCTGCCCATCGGCCGCCAGGGCGCTAATGCCGTGCTCGGCCTCGGTCCACGGCACATGATCCAGCAGCCAGGCGCCGGGCGGCTGGTCCTCGAAGCGCTCACGGGCGGCGGCGGGGGCGGCGTCGAGGTTGATCAGCCGCTCTTCGAGGGCGTGGGGCCCGCCGTCGGCGAGGTGCAGGCCGATGACCTGCAGGATCGGCGCGCCTTCGGCGACCTCCAGCGCAGCCGCTTCGTCGGCCGAGGCGCCGGCCTCGCGGCGGGCCAGGCGGCGGAATGCGTACTCGCGACCCGAGGCGCGAACCTCGGCGGCGACGTCGCGGATGTCCAGGACAGTTTCCTGCACGGTCCGGCGGGCGACGAAGGTGCCGGCCCGCTTGCGGCGCTGCACCATGCCGGCTTCGGCCAGGGCGCCCAGGGCCCGGCTGACCGTCATGCGGGCGCAGTTCCATTCGGCGGCGAGCTGGGTCTCGTTGGGCAGCTTCTCTCCGGGCTTGTAGATGCCGGCCAGGATGTCGGCCTCGAGGCGGGCGCGGATGGCTTCGTGGAGGGGCTGGTTCATGCGGTGAGGCCTTTGAGGACGGCGCTGTAGCGGGCGTTGAAAGCGGATCGGTGAATGTGGCGGCCGTTCTCGACCACCCGGCGGCCACCGGCGTAGACGGCGGCGATGGCGGCGCGGCCCTGGCTGAACACCCAGGTGTCGAGGGCCAGATCGTCGCTGCGGCCGGCCATGTCGGGGTGGTCCATGTTCAGGCAGACGACGTCGGCGCGGTGGCCGACGGCGAGGGCGCCGAGCGGTTGGCCGAGGGCCTGGGCGCCGCCTTGCAGGGCGCCGGTGAGCAGGGCGCGGCCGGTGCTTTCGCCCTCGGTCTGGGAGAGGAGGTTGCGGCCGCGGAGGCTCAGGCGCTGGGCGTATTCCAGCTGGCGCAGCTCGCCGGCGGCGTCGATGGCGATGTTGCTGTCGGTGCCGACGCCGAAGCGGCCGTTGGCGGCGAGGTAGGCGCTGGAGGGGAAGATGCCGTCTCCGAGGTTGGCTTCGGTGATGGGGCAGAGGCCGGCGACCGCGCCGGATCTGGCAAGGTTTTCAGTCTCTTGCGGGGTCAGATGAGTGGCGTGGATCAGGCACCATCTGGCGTCCACACCGGCATTGTTCAGCAGCCATTCGACCGGGCGCTGGCCGGACCAGGCGAGGCAGTCCTCGACCTCCTTGACCTGTTCGGCGGCGTGGATGTGCACCAGGCCGTCGGTCAGGGGGAGAATGGCTTGCAGCTCGTCCGGGGTGGCGGCGCGGAGGCTGTGAGGGGCGACGCCGACGGTGGCGCCGTCCTTCCGGAGGGCTTCGACGATGCGGGCGAAGCGACTGGGATCATTGATAAATCGACGCTGACCGGGGGTCGGGGGTTCGCCGCCGAAGGTGGCGTGGGCGTAGAAGACGGGCAGCATGGTGATGCCGATGCCGGTGTCGGCGGCGGCCTTCAGATGGCGGCGGGCGAGCTCGGCGACGTCGGCGTAGGGGCTGCCGTCCGGGCTGTGGTGCAGGTAGTGGAACTCGGCGACGGCGGTAAAGCCGGCCTCCAGCATGTCGGCGAAGGCGTAGGCGGCGATGGCCTCGACCTCGTCGGGGCCGAGGCGCGCCAGGAAGCGGTACATGACCTCGCGCCAGGTCCAGAAGCTGTCGGCGGCGGGGCCGCGGCGTTCGGCCAGGCCGGCCATGGCGCGCTGAAAGGCGTGGCTGTGGAGGTTGGGCAGGCCGGGGACGCCGAGCGCCTCGCGGGATTCGCCCGAAATGGGCGGTGTGTCTATTTGCAGCGCCGTGATCAGCCCATCCTCGCAGGTGATGCGCACATCGCTGGCCCAGCCGTCGGGCAGCAGGGCGCGGTCGAGGAAGAGGGTCGTCTGCATGGCCCGGAGGATCAGGTTGCAAGATGAATATGTCTAGACATATTGTGCGCCCACTTCGTGGAGGCCTCATGCATTTCGACCGACTCTGGCGCGGGGGACGGCTGGCGACTCTCGACGAGTCGAAAGGCGGTCTCGGCCTCGTCGAGGACGGGTCGGTGGGGTGTGTTGCCGGCCGGATCGCCTTTGTCGGCGCCGGGCTGCCGGAAGGCTGGACGGCCGATGAGGTGATCGAGCTGGAGGGGCGGCTGGTCACCCCAGGGCTGATCGACTGTCACACCCATCTGGTGTTCGCCGGCGACCGGGCGGACGAGTTCGAGATGCGGCTGCGGGGCGAGACCTACGAGACCATCGCGGCGGCCGGGGGCGGCATCGTCTCGACGGTGGCGAAGACGCGGGCGGCGAGCGAAGAGCAGTTGGTGGCGAGCGCGCTGGAGCGGCTGGACCGGTTGCTGGCCGAGGGGGTGACGGCGGTCGAGGTGAAGTCGGGCTATGGGCTCGATCTCGAGAGCGAGCTGAAGATGCTGCGGGCGGCGCGGGCGCTGGAGGGGGCGCGGGCGGTGAGCGTGGCGACCAGCCTGCTGGCGGCGCACACCCTGCCGCCGGAGCATCGGGATAGCCGCGAGGTCTATGTCGCCAAGGTGGTTGAGGAAATCATCCCGGCGGCGGTGGGGCTGGCCGATGCGGTCGATGCCTTCTGCGAGAGCAACGCCTTTACGCCGGACGAGGTGCGGCGGGTGTTCGACGCGGCCAGGGCGCATGGGCTGCCGGTGCGGCTGCATGCCGACCAGCGGACGGCCGGCGGCGGGGCGCAGTTGGCGGCGAAGTATGGGGCCTTGAGCGCCGACCATCTGGAGCGGACGGATGCGGCGGGCGCGCGGGCGCTAGCCCAGGCGGGGACGGTGGCGGTGCTGTTGCCGGGGGCCTTCTACGCGCTGCGGGACGAGGCGAAGCCGCCGGTGGCGCTGTTCCGTGAGGCGGGGGTGCGGATGGCGGTGGCGACGGACTGCAATCCGGGGAGTTCGCCGCTGACCTCGCTGCTGACGGCGGTGAACATGGCGGTGATCCTGTTCGGGCTGACGGTTGACGAGGCGTTGGCGGGGGTGACGCGCGAGGCGGCGCGGGCGATCGGGCGCTGGGACGAGATGGGATCGCTGGAGGTGGGCAAGGCCTGCAACCTGGCGATCTGGGATGCGACCCGGCCGGTCGAGCTGGCCTATTGGCTGGGGCGCAATCCGTTGCGCTCCCGCGTGTTTCAGGGAGAGCCGTCGTGACGGTGCTGTTGACCCCCGGCGAGGCCACCCTTGCCGACTGGCGCAAGCTGTTCGAGGGGGCGACGCCGACCCTCGCGCTGAGCGCCTGGCCGGCCATCGCGGCCAGCGCGGCCGTGGTCGAGGCGATCGTCGGCAAGGGCGACGCGGTCTATGGCGTCAACACCGGCTTCGGCAAGCTGGCCAATATCCGCATCGAAACGGGTGATCTGGCGCGGCTGCAGCAGAACATCGTGCTCAGCCATGCGGCCGGGGTCGGCGAGCCGCTGGAGGCCGATGTCGTGCGGCTGATGCTGGCGCTGAAGGCGGCGAGCCTGGGGCGCGGGGCCTCCGGCGTGGCGCCGGCGACGGTGGAGATGATCCTGGCGCTGCTGGCGCGGGACTGCCTGCCGCTGATTCCGAAGCAGGGCAGCGTGGGGGCGTCGGGGGACCTGGCGCCGCTGTCGCATATGGCGGCGACCATGATCGGGGTCGGCGAGGCGTTCGTCGGCGGTCAGCGGATGCCGGCGGCGGAAGCCCTGGCGAAGGTGGGGCTGGCGCCGCTGACGCTCGGGCCCAAGGAAGGGCTGGCGCTGCTCAACGGCACGCAGTTTTCGACGGCCTGCGCGCTTGCCGGGCTGTTCCGCATCGAGCGGGTGTTCCAGGCGGCGATGGTGGCCGGGGCCCTGTCGGTCGAGGCGGCCAAGGGGTCGGTGGCGCCGTTCGATCCGCGTATCCATGCGCTGCGAGGCCATCGCGGGCAGGCGGAGGTGGCGGCCTGGTTCCGGAGCATGCTGGAGGGTAGCGCCATCCAGGTCAGCCATGCCCATTGCGAGAAGGTGCAGGATCCCTACTGCCTGCGCTGCCAGCCGCAGGTGATGGGGGCGATCCTCGATCTGGGGCGGCAGGCGGCGACGACGCTGGGCATCGAGGCCGGCGGGGTGACGGACAATCCGCTGATCTTCACCGAGACCGGCGAGGCGATCAGCGGCGGCAACTTCCATGCCGAGCCGGTGGCCTTTGCCGCCGACATGCTGGCCATGGCGGTGTGCGAGATCGGCTCGATGAGTGAGCGGCGGACGGCGATGCTGGTTGATCCGGCGTTGTCGGGGTTGCCGGCGTTTCTGACGCCCAGGCCCGGGATCAACAGCGGCTTCATGATCCCGCAGGTGACGGCGGCGGCGCTGGTGTCGGAGAACAAGCAGCGGGCTAACCCGGCGAGTGTGGATTCGATCCCGACCAGTGCGAACCAGGAGGACCATGTGTCGATGGCGGCGCATGGGGCGCGGCGGCTGCTGGAGATGGCCGAGAACGCCGCCCAGGTGGTGGCCATTGAACTCCTGGCGGCGGCGCAGGGGTGCGATTTCCACGGCGGGCTGGCCTCGAGTGAGGGGCTGGAGGCGGTGCGTGCGCTAGTGCGCGGGTCGGTGCCGCATCTCGAGGACGACCGGTTCTTTGCGCCGGACATGGCGGCGGCGGCGGGGTTGGTGAAGTCGGGGGCGCTGGCGAAGGCGGCGGGGCTGGAACTGCCGGGGATGGTGGAATGATGACGGTGGAGACGGCGTCCTTCTCCCGCTCGCCGGGAGAAGGTGGCGGCCGCAGGCCGACGGATGAGGGCAGCGCCGGCCAGGGTCGGCGCGCGCGTTCTGGCGCCGTCGGGGCCACATCCTTCGTGAGCTGGTGCTGCCCTCATCCGACCCCCTTCGGGGGCCACCTTCTCCCGGCAAGCGGGAGAAGGGCATGAAAGAGTGGCTCCACGTCCACCGCGGCCAGGCGCCGCTGGTGATTTCGATCCCGCACGCCGGCACAATCATCCCGCCGGAGATCGCCGAGCATCTGGTCGATCACGACCTGGCCATCCATGACGCCGACTGGTTCATCCCTCAGCTCTACGGCTTCGCGCAGGCGCTGGGCGCCACCATCGTGCGGACCGACATCTCGCGCACGGCCATCGATGTGAACCGCGATCCGTCGGGCCAGAGCCTCTATCCCGGCCAGGTGACGACGGGGCTCTGTCCGACCGAGACCTTTGACGGCCTGCCGCTCTACAGGCCGGGCCGCGCCCCCCGCCAGGCGGAGATCGCCCGGCGGCGGATCAGCTATTTCGCGCCCTATCATGACGCCCTGGAGGGGGAGATCGACCGGTTGCGGCTGATCCATCCGCGCATCCTGCTCTACGACGCCCACTCGATCCGGTCCCACGTCGAGCGCCTGTTCGACGGCGAGCTGCCGGCGCTCAACCTGGGAACCAACAGCGGCGCCAGCGCCGGCGTCGAAGCGGTGGCCATCGCGGAAAAGCACATGGCCGGCTCGGGTTTCAGCCACGTCACCAATGGCCGGTTCAAGGGCGGCTGGATCACCCGCCACTACGGCCGGCCCGCCGAGGGCGTCCACGCCCTGCAGATGGAAATCGCCCAGCGGGCCTACATGGACGAGCCCGCCGGCCTCGACATGCCGACCTGGAAGCCTGAGCGCGCCGCCGCCCTGATGGCCGTGCTCGAAGCCATGCTGACCGACCTGATCGACTGGACGAAAGAATGACCCGTCTCGACAACACCCGCGTCATCCGCAGCCCGCGCGGCCTCGAACTCTCCGCCAAGTCATGGCTGACCGAGGCGCCGATGCGGATGCTGATGAACAACCTCGATCCGGAGGTGGCCGAGCGGCCGGAGGACCTCGTGGTCTATGGCGGCATCGGCCGGGCGGCGCGCGATTGGGAGAGCTTCGACCGGATCGTCGCCACCCTCAAGCGGCTGGAGGCCGACGAGACCCTGCTGATCCAGTCGGGCAAGCCGGTCGGGGTGTTCCGCACCCATGCCGACGCGCCGCGCGTGCTGCTGGCCAACTCCAACCTGGTGCCGCACTGGGCGACCTGGGACCACTTCCATGAGCTCGATCGCAAGGGGCTGATGATGTACGGCCAGATGACGGCCGGGTCGTGGATCTACATCGGCAGCCAGGGCATCGTTCAGGGGACGTACGAGACGTTCGTCGAGGCGGGGCGCCAGCACTATGGCGGCGACCTGTCGGGGCGCTGGATCCTCACCGCGGGGCTGGGCGGCATGGGCGGGGCCCAGCCGCTGGCGGCTGTGATGGCGGGGGCCAGCTGCCTGGCCATCGAATGCCGCGAGAGCCGGATCGAGATGCGGCTGAAGACCGGCTATCTCGATGTGAAGGCGGCCAATCTGGACGAGGCCCTGACCATCATCGAGAAGGCCTGCGCCGAGAAGCGGGCGATCAGCGTCGGGGTGGTCGGCAACGCCGCCGAGATGCTGCCCGAGATGGTGCGGCGCGGCGTGCGGCCCGACCTGGTGACCGACCAGACGAGCGCGCATGATCCCGTCAATGGGTATCTGCCGGCCGGCTGGACGGTGATGGAGTGGGACGAGCGGCGCGAGCGCGATCCCAAGGCCGTCGAACAGGCGGCGCGGCGCTCGATGGCGCGGCATGTCGAGGCGATGCTGGACTTCCACAAGGCGGGTATCCCGACCGTCGATTACGGCAACAACATCCGGCAGGTGGCGCTGGAGGAGGGGGTGGCGGACGCCTTTTCCTTCCCGGGCTTCGTGCCGGCCTATATCCGGCCGCTGTTCTGCCGGGGTGTGGGGCCGTTCCGCTGGGCGGCGCTGAGCGGCGATCCGGAGGATATCCGCAAGACGGATGCGAAGGTGAAGGAGTTGCTGCCGGACAACAGGCACCTGCACCGCTGGCTCGACATGGCGGCGGAGAAGATCCAGTTCCAGGGACTGCCGGCGCGCATCTGCTGGGTGGGGCTGGGGGACCGCGACAAGCTGGGCCTGGCGTTCAACGAGATGGTCGCGCGGGGCGAGATCGGGCCGGTGGTGATCGGGCGCGATCACCTGGATAGCGGCTCGGTGGCGAGCCCGAACCGGGAGACCGAGGCCATGAAGGACGGGTCGGACGCGGTGTCCGACTGGCCGTTGCTGAACGCGCTGCTGAACACGGCGAGCGGGGCGACCTGGGTGTCGCTGCACCATGGCGGCGGGGTCGGCATGGGGTTCTCGCAGCATAGCGGCATGGTGATTGTCTGCGACGGGACGGAGGATGCGGCGAGGCGGCTGGCCCGGGTGCTGTGGAACGACCCGGCGACGGGGGTGATGCGGCACGCGGACGCCGGGTATGAGGAGGCAGTGGATTGGGCTCGGGAGAAGGGGCTGGATCTGCCGTCTTTGTAGGCCGGAGGCGGCATTGAAAACTCTCCGCCCTCTGGGCGGAGGACCGCTTTCGAGCCTTCAAGCGAGAAAGCAGGAGGCGGGCTCACCGGCGGTCAGGGATTATCGTCAGGCGGGGGAGCCCCCCCCCTCCTGCTTTGTCGCTGGGCGCTCCAAAGCGGTCCTCCCCCCACTTCGCGGGGGAGAGTTGGTTTGGGCCGCTGCCGTAGAGCGGTCCTGGCTGGCCCTGCTTCCTGACCCGGCCCTTCACCGTCCACTTGCCGGCCAGGTCCAGGCCGCGTCGGCTGAGGCCCGTCCAGGCGCCGCCGGGCTGCAGCCAGATCTTGCGGGAGCGGCCGTCGGGATCGACGATCAGGACGGTGTTGCCGAAGGCGGCGTCGACCTTGGCCGGGGCCGGGGCGGGGGCGGCCTGGGCGGCGGCGGGCAGGGTGAGCAGGGCAGCCAGGGTAAGCGCGAGGAGACGGGTCATCGTCACGCAACGCCCGGCGCGTGGTAACGTGCCTCGAACAACTGTTTGAAATCTGCCGCGACCCTCCCTAAGGTCACCTTCAAAGCAAAGGGAGCAAACCATGGGTCGTCTGTCGGGCAAGGTCGCCATCGTCACCGGGGCCGCCAGCGGCATTGGCCGGGCCAGCGCCAAGCTGTTCGCCGCCGAGGGGGCCAGCGTGGTGGCCTTTGACCGAGCGGAGGGGGTGAACGAGACGGTGGCGGAGATCGTTGCCGACGGCGGCAAGGCCATCGCGGTGACCGGCGACGCCGGTTCGGAAGCCGAGGTCAGCGCCCTGGTCGACAAGGCCGTGGAGACCTACGGCGGCCTCGACATCGCCTTCGCCAACGCCGGGGTGTCGGGTGGCTGGATCACCCTGCCGGAACTGACCGAGGCCAGCTTCATGGACCTGCTCAGGATCAACGTCGTCGGGCCGGCGATGATGATCAAGCACGCCTCGCGGGTCATGGCGCCGAAGGGCAAGGGTTCGATCATCTGCACGGCATCCGTGGCGGCGCTGCGCTCGGGGGCGGGCGGCACGCCCTACAGCGCCTCCAAGGCCGGCGTCATCTCGATGGTGCAGACCACGGCCCAGCAGCTGGGCGGCACCGGCATCCGGGTCAACGCCATCTGCCCGGGGCTGATCGAGACGGGGATGACCAAGCCGATCTTCGACGGGGCCCGCTCGAAGGGCTCGGAAGGCAAAATCGGCCAGCTGAACCCGCTGCGCCGCGCCGGCCAGCCGATCGAGATCGCCCAGATGGCCCTGTTCCTGGCTTCGGATGACGCGTCGTATGTGAATGGTCAGGCGATGGTGGTGGATGGCGGGCTGTCGAGTTCGCACCCTGTGGCGCGGCCGGGGTCCTTGAGCTGAACTCAAGGCGCTCCGAGCCGAGCCTTCTTAATCGCTGTCATCCTCCGGCCGGGCGAAGCCCGGACCGGGGGACCCAACTGTCCGCGTGAAGACTGCCGAGAGTCTTTCCAGAGCCCCCTTGATGGGGTGGACGACCCCCGGCGGCATCGGTGTGCCAAGATGGGTTGTCTGAACTCATCTCAAGGAGGGCCGTCCGTGGAGCATCCTACGCGCATATTCATCGATACGTCCAAGCAGCTGTTTCAGCTGCACGGTGTGGACGCAGGCGAGAAGGTCGTCATTCGCCGGCAACTTCGGCGGCGGGAGATGATCCCGTTCTTCACCAGGCTGGCGCCGACGGTGATCGGACTGGAAGCCTGTGGAGGTTCACACCACTGGGCGCGGGAGCTGGCGGGGCTTGGCCATCAGGTGATGCTGCTGCCGGCCCAGTATGTGAAGGCCTATCTGAAGCGAGGCAAGAACGACGGTCGCGACGCCGAGGCCGGCTGCGAAGCGATGAGCCGGCCGACGATGAGGCCGGTGCCGGTCAAGACGGTTCAGGAGCAGGCGGTGCTGATGCTGCTGGCGACGCGGGACCGACTGGTGCGAAGCCGCACCCAGCTGACCAACGCCATTCGCGGCCATGCCGCCGAGTTCGGGCTGATCGCTCCGACCGGGCTGGACAAGATCGAGCCGCTGCTGGAGCGCGTCGCCGCCGACCAGGCTTTGCCCGACCTGGCCCGGGACCTGTTCGCGGGTCTTGGCCGCCAGCTCCTCGCCCTGCAGGCGCAGATCGTCGAGATCGACGCCCGGATGGCGGCGCATCATCGGGCCGATCAGACCAGCCGCCGGCTGGCCAGGATCCCCAGCGTCGGGATCGTCGGCGCGGTCATGCTCGCCGCCAAGACCCCGGACCCCAAGGCCTTCCGCTCAGCGCGCGACTTCGCCGCCTGGCTGGGCCTCACGCCCAAGGACCATTCCACTGCCGGCAAGACCCGCCTTGGCGGCATCACCCGGGCCGGCGACGAGGCGCTTCGAGCCGTCCTGGTCTGCGGGGCCATGGCGGTGATCCAGAACGCCAAAGCGGGTCGAGGACAGCCGTGGCCATGGCTCAATCGGCTATTGGCCACAAAGCCGACCAAGCAGGTCGCCGTCGCCCTCGCCAACAAGACCGCCCGCATCGCCTGGCGCCTCATGGTCAGCGGACAGGACTACGATCCGTCTCGCCGCCTCGCCGCGCCTTCCCAACAACCTGCCTAGCCGGCAGGCTCAACCCGTTCCTTGCAAGAGGCAGATGGTGTGATCGATCGATCAAATGGATGGGACACTCCGCGGGACCCAACGGCGTCACAGACCGCTGCCTTGATCGGAACCCATCCCGCGCAAACCATCTTGGCGACGGCCAATATCCAAGGCCGCCAGACCGGACATATGGGCGCAAGCGACTACGATCAGATCAATCCGCGACGACTTGCAGGGTGGGGGTCGTCCACATATGGGTCCCCCGGTCCGCGCTACGCGCGGCCGGAGGATGACAGAACTTGGTGCGGAAAATCGAATAGAGGTCTAACCCTCCAGCGCCGCGATCACCTCGAGCGGGTGGGTGTAGTAGGCCAGGAAGCCGGCGTCCTTGATGAAGGTGATCGGGGCGTCGGGGAAGGCCGCGCGCCAATGCTCGACCTGGACCGGCCATTGCAGGCCATCGCAGAACAGGATGTTCCAGCGGTCGCCGCCGATGTGCTCGGGGAGGGTCCAGCCCAGGGCGTAGACCGCCATCTCGGCCGCCCAGCCGGCGATGGTGCGGGCCGACATGCCGCGGGCGTCGCGCATCACCCGGGCCAGGATGAGGGGATCGTCGGTGGCCGCCTTGTCGGCCGGGGCGGCCTCCATCGACTTGCGCACGGTCCTGGTCAGCAGGTCGGTGCGGGTCTGGCGGCGCAGCATCTCGCCCAGCGGGGTGATCAGCTCGGGGTGTTTCAGCATGCTGCGCGACACCGCCCCGATCAGGGACAGCTGGCTGCGCTCGATATGGCGGGGCGCGCGGGGGTTCATCAGCAGGCCCCGGCCGATCCGGTCGCCGTAGCGCGCCGCGAAGGCCAGGCCGGCGGCGGTCGAGCCGTCGCGGACCATGACGTCGACCTTGCGCAGCTTCAGGGCGGTCAGCACGGCGATCAGGTCGTCGGCCTGGGTCGCCAGGTGGCTTTCCGGGGTGGGGGCCGGGTCGCTGAGGCCAAATCCCGGCCGCTGCACGGCCAGGGGCCGGTAGCCGGCGCGGTGGAGCAGGGCCACGAAGGTGATCGGCAGGATGCGGCCCGTGGAATAGCCATGGAACACGACCACGGGCCGGCCGCCCTTGGGCCCATAGTCGACGAAGGCCACCCGCCGGCCGCCCTCGAGGCTGATGACCCGGGGCCGGCCTTCGAGGTCGACAGGCTCGACCACCGTCTCGCTGGCCTCGGTGAAGGCGGTCAGGGCGCCGGCCTCGACGGTCAGGCGGACCAGGTCCTTGGCCTTGTTGACCCCGGTCTTGGCAAACACGGCCTTCAGTTGGCCGCGCACCGTGGCCTCCTTGACGCCCAGCGCGGCGGCGACCTCGCGGGCGGTCAGGCCCTCGGCGAAGCGGGCGGCGGCCTTGGCTTCCGCGGGCGTGGCGCCGAACAGGGCGCGCAGCACCGCCTCGACGTCGCCGATCGGCGCGCCCATGCCGCTCATCAGGTCCATCATCCGGCGGACCAGGTCGGGGCTGCGGCGCGCCCCGGCCTTGCGCATGGCCTTCTTCAGGGCTTCGCGGGCGGTCTCGCGCCCCACCCCGATGCGTTCGGCCGCCTCGTTGAGGTTGGGAGCGTCGAGCAGGGCCTCGGCCAGCCGGGCTTCCAAGGGGGTGAAGCCGAAGGCCTGGGCGGCGCGCTGGGCCAGGTCGCTGACCCGCGAGGGGGCGAAGCCAAGCAGGGCCACCCGGCGGCCGGGCAGCAGCAGCTGGGCGCGGCTGGCCTCGGACAGCGGCCAGCGCAGGGCCAGGGTCTCGACGGCGGCGCAGGCGGCGATGACGCCGCCGTCCTCGGTCTCGACAAGGCCCGAGGCCTGGCCCTGCTTCTGGGCCAGGCGGACGAGGCGGCGGAAGGCGGGGATGTCGGTGGGGTCGCCGAACCATTTGATGAACTGCGGATCGGCCTGGGCCAGGGCTCCGGTCGGCGAGATCACCGCCGCGCCCAGCGAGCCCTCCGGGGCGATGGCCGCGAAGCCGGCGCCGGTGTCCAGCCTGGCCGCCTCGCCCAGGGCCTCGGCGAAGGCGGCCGGGTCGTGGGTGAGGGTGGAGTCGAGCAGGGCCCAGCCCTCGAGCACCGCATCCACGGGCTGGCCCTCGGCCAGGCGGCCGCGCAGGGTCTCGGACAGGGAGGCCGGAGCGTTCACGGCGCGGGGTCGAATCCTCGAATTGTGGTCAGGCGGTCGAATACCATGGGTCGGATGGCCGGACATGCGCCACATCAATTTCAATGTGCAACAGAGGCCCTGCCAGTTTTTCTGACTGGAGCCGGGGCTCAAACGGTCGTTTAAACGGGCAACGATATCTCACCGGAGAGCAACGTGAGCACCGACGCCCTGTTCCGACCCTTCCAGGTCAAGTCCATGACCCTGGCCAATCGCATCGCCATGGCGCCGATGACGCGCAGCTTCTCGCCCGGCGGCGTGGCGACCAGCGAGGTCGTCGACTACTACCGCCGCCGCGCCGAGAACGGCGTCGGGCTGATCATCTCCGAGGGCACGGGCGTGGCCCGGCCGGCCTCGCTGAACGATCCCAACGTGCCGCGCTTCCATGGCGAGCAGGAACTGGCCGCCTGGAAACAGGTGATCGACGCGGTGCACGCGGCCGGCGGCAAGATGGCGCCGCAGCTGTGGCACGTCGGGGCGGTGCGCACCCGCGATCCGCAATGGACGCCGCCGGGCCCGTACGACAGCCCGTCGGGCCTCTCCTCGCCGGGCAAGCAATTCGGCGAGCCGATGAGCGACGCGGAGGTGGCCGACGCCGTCGACGCCTTCGCCAAGGCGGCCGGGGCGGCCAAGGCGCTGGGTTTCGATTCCATCGAGCTGCACGGGGCGCATGGCTATCTGATCGACCAGTTCTTCTGGCACGGGGTCAACGTCCGCGAGGACCGTTGGGGCGGCAAGACCCTGCCCGAACGCTCGCGGTTCGCGGTGGAAATCCTGAAAGCCGTGCGGCGCGAGGTCGGCGAGGACTATCCGGTCATCATCCGGTTGTCGCAGTGGAAGCAGCAGGACTTCACGGTGAAGCTGGCGGCCGATCCCAAGGAGATGGAAGCCTGGCTGGCGCCGCTGGCCGACGCCGGGGCCGATGTTTTCCACTGCAGCCAGCGGCGCTTCTGGGAGCCGGAGTTCGAGGGCAGCGACCTGAACTTTGCGGGCTGGGCCAAGAAGCTGACCGGCAAGCCGACGATCACCGTCGGGTCGGTGGGGCTGTCCGGCGAGTTCATCGCGGCCTATGGCGGCGAGGCGAGCCAGCCGGCCAGCCTCGACGGGCTGATGGAGCGGCTAGAGCGCGAGGAGTTCGACATGGTGGCGGTCGGCCGCGCCCTGCTGCAGGACCCCGAATGGGTGGTGAAGGTGCGCGACGGGCGTGAGGACGAGCTGAAGAGCTTCGAGCGGTCGGCGATGGGGGTGTTGTACTAGGGGGCGGGAGCGCCGGCGTCCCTCCCCGAATTGGGGAGGGTGGCGCGAAGCGCCGGGTGGGGAAGTGGGCAGCCGCTTCCCACCAGTTGAGCGTCTTCTTGGTCGCCTTCCACGCCGGCGACCGACTTCCCCACCCGACGCGCGTAACCGCGCGTCTGCCCTCCCCAATTCGGGGAGGGAGGTCCGTTACGCGTTGAAGTTCAGCTTCAGGCCCGGCCGCGGCCACCTCGCCCGGTACAGTTTCCCCGTCCCCGACGCCGTGATCCAGGCGGTCCGCATGTCGTCGCCGCCGAAGCAGATGTTGGTGCACAGCAGGTCCGGGAAGGGGTAGTGCTCGGTCGTGCCGTCCGGGTCAAAAGCCGTGATGCCGCCGTTGATGATGGTGGCGACGCAGACCTTGCCGCCGGCCTCGACGGCCAGGCTGTCGAGCAGCTGGTAGCCCGGCAGGTTGCAGACCACATGGCCCGGCTGGAACGGCGGCGGTTCGGCCAGTTCGCCGGGGGCGCTGACGTCGAAGGCCCAGAGGCGGCCGAGCATGGTGTCGGCGAGGTAGACCGTCTTCTCGTCGGGCGAGAGGCCGACGCCGTTGGGGCTGACCATATGGTCCCTGTGGCGGACGATCTTCGAGCCGTCCGGCAGGGCGTAGTAGAGGCCGCCGAACTTCTTGCCCTCGGGCGTGGTGCAGCCGTGGTCGCTGAACCAGATGCCGCCGGTCTTGTCGAACACCAGATCGTTGGGGCCGACCAGACGCTTGCCGTCGCAGGCCTCATAGACCGTCTCGACCTTGCCGGTCGCAATGTCCACGCGTTGGATCGAGCCGCCGACGTGGCTGGCGGGGGTGGGGCCGGGGATGGTCAGGCCGCCGACGTCGAGCCATTCGAAGCTGCCGCCGTTGTTGGTGACATAGATCTTGCCGTCCGGGCCGATGGCCGCGCCGTTCGGGCCGCCGCCGGTCTCGGCGACGGTGCTGGTCTTGCCGTCCGGGGTGACCCGGGTCAGCCGCTGGCCCTTGATCTCGGTGAGGATCACCGAGCCGTCGTTCATGGCGATGGGGCCCTCGGGAAACTGCAGTCCCTCGGCGACGAGTTCGATGTCCACTTGGCGTTCCTTCCCGCGCTTTATCGTTGCGGCGATAGAACCCGGTGACGTTTGGTCAACGCAAGGACTTCATCGCTTCCGTTCGAGGATGCGGAAGACGAAGGGGTGGTCGTCCTTCTCGCCGGCCGGGTGAGCCTCGCGGTGGACCTCGGTCCAGGCGGCCTCGTCGAAGGCCGGGAAGAAGGCGTCGCCCTCCGGTTCGGCCTCGACCTCGGTGATGTAGAGGCGTCTGGCGCGCGGCATGGCCAGCTCGAACAGGGCGGTGCCGCCGATGACGCAGACTTCGTTGGCGCCGTCTTCCTCGGCTTGTTCGCTGGCCATCTCGACGGCTTCGTTGAAGTTCTCGACCGGCACGGCGGTCTTCGGCTCGAAGCTGCCATCGCGGCTCAGCACGATATTCAGCCGGCCGGGCAGGGGCTGCAGCGGCAGGCTGTCCCAGGTCTTGCGGCCCATGATAACCGGCTTGCCGAGCGTATTGGCCTTGAACCAGGCCATGTCGGAGCGGATGCGCCAAGGCAGGTCGCCATTGCGGCCGATGACTCCATTGCGGGCGCGGGCGACGACGAGGGCGATGGGCAGGACCATGGGGCGGACCCTACTCTGCGTCGTCGGGCGTCGTCATCCCCGGTTCGGCGGGGTGACGATCAGGATGACGTCGTCGCGGGCCCCGAGCGCCTTGGGCGCACAGGCGGTCGGCTTGAAGGCCAGGTCGTGACAGATGCGGACCTCGCGAAGCTGGCCTTCCGGCGCGGTGACGATGGCGATGGCGGCGCGCGGCAGGCCGGGGTTGGCAGCCTTGAAGACATCACGAAGCACGCCAGCGGAAATGGTGGCGCTGGCGGGATACGGCTTCACGAGGCCGTCCCACAGTTTGCGGGACTGGTCGAAATAGGCGTCCGGGCTGTCCCAGGCGCAGACGCCGTGGGCGGCGTACTCATGCTGCTGGAGGCGGGCCGAGGGGATCATGCAGAAGTTCCTGGCGACCGTCCGCGCCGTCAGGGGCTGGCTGGGGCGGCAGTAGCGCGGGTGCTTGCCGTCGTCGCTGTTGGGCCACAGGCCGTGCAGGGTCCAGGTGCGGCCGCCGTCGCAGGCGCTGGGGTCGGAGGTGTCGGCGGCCTTGCTGCGGCAGGCCTCCGGCTGCCAGGCCATGGCGAGCAGGTAGCTGTCGGGGCTGAAGTCGGCGACCACCTTGTCGGCCGGGCCGACCTCGGTCGGGGCCGGCGCAAGGTCGGCGGGAAGGGCGCAGTCGACGGCGGCGCCGGCGGCCTGCTCCTTGGGAGCGGCGCAGGCGACCAGAGCAAGGACGGCAATCAGGGAGGCGGCGAAACGCATGCGCCGCTTCTATCCCCGGGCGGGCGCTACTTCCAGATGACCGAGAGGGAGGTGTTGGCCGGCTTGCCGTTGGCGGCCGGGTAGTCGGTGACCACCAGGGCGGCTAGGCCCGTTCGGCTCAGGTCCGCGTAGCCGTCCATGATCGAACCGTTCTTCAGCGGGCCGGAGGGCGGCATGGCGGGCAGGGAGCCGGACCGGCTGGTCAGGCCCTGGCGGAGGATACTGTTGCCCGGCATCTGCGGGGTGGCGGTGATCTCGCATTGCCGGGCCAGCGCGCCGCGCACGGTGCTATTTCCCATGGCGGCGACGATCACGCTTCCCCCGACCGACCGCACCCGGCCGCCACCCGCCTGGCGACTGTAGCCGAGGCCGTCGAGGCCGGAGTCCCAGGAGGCCGTGCCCTTGAGCACGTTCAGGCAGAGATCCAGGGTGGCCAGCATGAACCGGGCGGGCTCGGTGGGCTGGGCGGCGGCGGGCGCGGCCAGCAGCAGGGCGGCGGCGAGCGCGGGGATGAGGCGGCGGGTGATCATGGGCGGCAGGATGTCCCCGCGCCCGACCGCCGACATGCCCAAAATCGGGGGCTGCTACTGGCGCCAGATCACCGACAGGAAGGTCCCGGGCGGCAGGTCGCCGACGGCCGGCATCTCGGTGATGGTCAGACCGCGATCGGCGCCTTGATGGTCGGATGAGCCTGGTAGCCCTCGACCAGGAAGTCGCCCAGCTCGAAGGCGAACAGGTCGTCCTTATCGGCCAGGGTCATGGTCGGGAAGGGGTAGGGCTCGCGGGCCAGCTGCTGTTTGGCCTGGTCCAGGTGGTTCAGATAAAGGTGGGCGTCGCCGAAGGTGTGGACGAACTCGCCGGGCTGAAGGCCGGTGACCTTGGCCACCATCATGGTCAGCAGGGCATAGCTGGCGATGTTGAACGGCACGCCCAGGAAGACGTCGGCGCTGCGCTGGTACAGCTGGCACGATAGCTTGCCGTCGGCGACGAAGAACTGGAACAGGCAGTGGCAGGGCGGCAGGGCCATGTCCTCGACGTCGGCTGGGTTCCAGGCGCTGACGATGTGGCGGCGGCTGTTGGGGTTTTTGCGGATGGCTTCGACGACGGCGCTGATCTGGTCGATGACCCGGCCGTCGGGCGCCGTCCAGGAGCGCCACTGCTTGCCGTAGACGGGGCCCAGGTCCCCCTCGGCATTGGCCCATTCGTCCCAGATGCTGACGCCGTGGTCCTTCAGGTAGCGGATGTTGGTCTCGCCGCGCAGGAACCACAGCAGCTCGACGATGATCGAGCGCAGGTGCAGCTTCTTGGTGGTCAGCAGCGGGAAGCCCTTCGACAGGTCGAAGCGCATCTGCCGGCCGAAGACGCCCAGCGTGCCGGTGCCGGTGCGGTCGCCGCGCTGCACGCCTGTCGCCATGATGTCGGCCAGCAGGCCGAGGTATTGGCGCTCGCCATGGTCGGCGGGCGCCAGTTGCGGCGAGACGGGCAGGACGGGTGCGACGAGGGCCATGGGCAGGGAGGGTCGTCGCGAATCACCCGCCTGCAAAGTGGCGTTGGCGTAAACATCCACAGGCGCGACGATTTATCCGACTAAAGCAGCCAGCCGCCGCTGTCGCCAGTGACATCGCCGTTGATCTTCATCTGGTAGTCGGCCTTGCCGTCGCCGGTGACGTCCAGCCGCACCAGGGTCTGGCCGGCGGTGAAGCTGAGCGTCATTTCGCCGGCGTGGCGGGTGAAGGCGCCGACCAGGGTGAAGGCCTGATCATCGGCCAGGCCGGTGTTGGCGTCGATGCTCGAAAAATCGATCCGGTCGTTCTCGGCGGTGCTGAAATCGTAGATCACATCGACCCGCAGCACGCCGCCGCCGATCGATTGCACCACGAAGGTATCGGCCCCCAGGCCGCCGCGCAGCAGGTCGTTGCCGGCCCCGCCGATGATGGTGTCATCGCCGTCATTGCCGTTGATGGTGTCGACCCCGTCGCCGCCGCTGAGGATGTTGTTGCCGCTGTTGCCCTGCATGTTGTTGGACAGCGCGTTGCCGATGCCGATCAGGTTGCCCGAGCCCTGCAGTTCCAGGCCCTCGATATTGTCGCCCAGGGCCCAGGCGGCGGCGAACGAGCGGACGATGTCGTAGCCCTCGCCGGCCGCCTCGGTGGTCTGGTCAGCGTCATCGACGATGTAGACGTCGTTGCCCAGGCCGCCGGTCATCATGTCCGAGCCGGCGCCGCCGTCGAGCAGGTCGTTGGCGTCGCCGCCGAACAGGAAGTCGTTGTCGTCGCCGCCCTCCAGCCGGTCGATGCCGGCCTCGCCGCGCAGGGTGTCGGAGTCCGCGCCGCCGCTCAGCTTGTCGGCGCCGTCGCCGCCCCACAGGAAGTCCGTGCCGCCTTCGCCGAACAGGTTGTCGTTGCCCGCGTCGCCGTTGAGGAAGTCGAAGACATCGCCCCCGAACAAGTTGTCGTTGCCGTCGCCGCCGTTCAGCGTGTCGAAGCCATCGCCGCCGCGCAGGATGTCCTTGCCCGAGCCGCCGTTGAGCAGGTCCTGGCCGCCGCCGCCGATCAGGGTGTCGTCTCCGCCCAGGCCGTTCAGGGTGTCGCCGCCGTCACCGCCGTCGAGAGTGTCGCCCGCGCTGGCGCCGTCGAGGGTGTCCGGCCCCGAGCCGCCGGTCAGGTTGAGGGCGCTCTGGACGCCGTAGACGAGGTAGACGACGCCCGAGGCGGCGGCGTCGCCATAGGCCCGGGGCGCGGCGATCAGGAAATCGTCCAGTCCGTCGCCGTTGACGTCGCCGGCGCCGGAGACACGGGTCCCGAAGTCGACAAGGCGGGTGGCGCCCGGCAACTGGACGCCGCCCGCCCCGAGGGCGAGGGGATCGACGACGGCGTCGAACGGCGTCTGCTGTCCGAAGATGACCATCCCGAAGCCGACGGAATAGCCGTCGACATCAAGGACGCCGACAGCTCCGAGGACGAGGTCGGCCAGGCCGTCGCCGTTGACATCGCCGGCGGCGCCGACCGCGCCGAAGCCGATGTTGGGGTAGGGGGTGGCGAGTCTGAAGCCGTCGGCGCCGGTCAGCGCCTCGAGATCGATGACGTCAGGCTGGTCAGACCGGCCGAAGACCACGAAGGCCGCCGCCTCGTCATCGCCGGCGCCGGACTGCAGGAGGATGTCGGCCAGGCCGTCGCCGTTGATGTCGCCGACCAGGGCGACGTCGTCGCCGATATTGTGGTCGGGGTCGGAACTGGCGATGAAGAAGCCCCGGTCGCTCGTCAGCTTGTCCAGATCGGTGCTGTCCAGGCCGGAGCTGCGGCCATAGATGACATAGACGCCGCCCCAGCCGCCCAGACCGGTCTCGAGCCCGCTGGTCGAGAACAGCAGGTCGTCGATCCCGTCGCCGTTGACGTCGCCCGCCATGCTGACGGAATTGCCGATACCGCCGTCGATGATCGCGCCCTCGATAGCGAAGCCGTTGTTCCCGTCCAGATCGATCACGGTCAGGCTGCCCGCGCCGACAGCGTTGGTTCCGAATACCACCACGACCTGGCCGGCATGACCCTGAACGGTGAGGGCGGCCGGCGCCCCGATGACCAGGTCGTCGAAGCCGTCGCCGTTGAGGTCGCCGGCCAAGGCGACCGAGTCCCCAAGGTCGCCATGGGCGTCGTCCATGATGACGACGAGGCCCTCGTCGGCGCCCAGCGCGTCCAGCTCGACGACCGGGGCGAACGGCTGGCTGCTGCCGAAGACGATGTAGGCCGCGCCGCCGTTGGCGACGCCGGGCGCGCCGATGGCGATGTCGGCCAGGCCGTCGCCGTTGAAGTCGCCGCCGCCCGAGACCGAATAACCGGCGAGTTCGAGGGCCGCCCCGCCGTGGATGGCAAAGCCGTTGGCGCCATTCAGACTGGCCAGGTTCAGGGTCGACGGCAGGCCACCCTGAACGCCGAAGACCACATAGACCACGCCCGAGGAATTACCGTTTGGGTCGGCCGCCGAGGCCCCGACGATGAAGTCGCCGATGCCGTCGCCATTGACGTCGCCGGCGGCGGTCAGCGCCAGGCCGGCCAGGTCGTAGACGTTGGCCCCATTGATGACGGTTCCGGCCGCGCCAAGGTTGGAAACATCGATGCTGGCGGGGAAGGGCATGCTGAATCTCGTTTACGCGTGACGGGAGGCCAGCCCTGGCGCGGACGCGGGCGGAATCAAGGGACGCGGGACACGGCGCCGGAAGTTCCGGACACCCCGACGGATCGGAACGCGCCCGTGGCTGGACGTTGCGGCTGGATGACCCCATTGTCGCGGCCCTGGGGTTCGCGGGGGCGTGGATGACGAACATGGGGGAGGCCACGGCGGGCAGGCCGGCGCGGCTGACGGTCGGCCAGGGCGAGGCGCGCGACGGCGGCTTCGAGGAATGGCGCTGGGCTATCGATCCGCTGTTCCGGGTCGAGACGGCCGGCGAGGCGGCCTTCGACGGCGAGCTGAGCACCTGGCTGCTGGGGCCGATGATGCTGGGCCGCTGCCGCTCCAACGGCCACGAATTTCACCGCGACGCCGCCCAGGTCGCCCGCAGCGGCCTGGACCATCTGCTGGTCCAGCTTCTGGTCGAGGGCGAGGACTGCCTGCTGTCCGGCGCCCCGGCCGGGCGCAGCCGGCCGGGCGACCTGCGGGTGCTCGACCTTTCGCGCACGGCCCGGACCGCGACGGGGCCCTACGTCAACCTCAGCCTGGTCCTGCCGCGCGACCTCGTGGCGCCCTACCTGTCCGACCCGGACGGCGCCCACGGCCTGCATATCGACGGGGCCAGCCCGGTCGGCCGCCTGCTGGGCGACCACATCCGCACCCTGTGGAGCGTCGCCCCCAGCCTGACCCCGGCCGAGGTCGCCGGCCTGTCGACGGCCACGGCGGCCCTGGTCGGGGCTTGCCTGAAGCCCTTGGCCGATGGCCGCGAGGCGGCGATCCGGGCGGCCGACGAGGCGCGGCTCTGGCGCATCCGTGACTGGATCGACGCCAACCTGGCCTCGCCGGACCTGGACGCCCTGGCCGTCTGCCGGGCCTTCGGCCTGTCGCGGACCCGGCTCTACGACCTGTTCGCCCCGCTGGGCGGGGTGGCCGGCCATATCCGGCAGAGACGCCTGTCGCGGGCCTTCCGCAGCTTGACCGGGCCGGGCGGCGCGGCCCTGCGCATCGCTGACGTGTCCCGCGCCAACGGCTTTGTCGACGAGGACGTCTTCAGCCGCGCCTTCCGCGGCCGGTTCGGCCTGACCCCGCGCGACGCCCGCGCCCTGCGCGGCGCCTCACCGGCGGCGCTGAGCGAGGCCGAGGGCGCGGCCGGCATGCGGGACTGGTTCAGCCGCCTCTGATCGCTGGCCGCCGCTAGCCGGCGAAGCCGCCCTCGTCGAGGAAGGCCTGCTCCTCGGGCGTGGTCTCGCGGCCCAGCGCCTTGTTGCGGTGAGGAAAGCGGCCGAAGCGCTGGATGATGTCGCGGTGGATCAGGGCGAACTTCACCGTCTCCTGGTCGTCCTGTTCGTCGGCAAGGCCCTGGGTCAGGGCGACAGCGACCTCCTGGTCGGCCGGATCCTCACTGTGCTCGAAGGGCAGGTAGAAGAAGGGCCGCAACTCGGGCGCGACCTGTGTGTCGAAACCGCGAGACATGGCGTGGCGGGCGATCATCCGGGCCTTGGGGTCGGTGGCGTAGGAATGGGCGCTGCCCCTGAACAGGTTGCGGGGGAACTGATCGAGCAGGAGCAGCAGGGCCAGGCAGCCGTCGGCGCTGTCCATCCAGGCGTCATACTCGCCCCGGGCGGCGGCGAAGTGCACCGGCTCGAACTTCAGGCGGATGGCGGCATCGAAGCGGTCGTCCTTGGCGAACCACTTCTTGCGGCCGGCGGTGGTCCAGAAGGTCAGGACATCGTTGGGGTGGGCAGGCATGGCGCATTCTTAGTTCGGGCCGGGCGGACGCCGCAACGGGCTGCCGTCCCTGGTGGTTAACGTGGCTGGCTTTTCGTTCAACTGCCGTTCAGGTTGGAAGTCGCATCTGGAAAACTCGTTGGGACCCGTGCGCCCGCCATAGAACTTGGCCAGGGCTGGAGATTGGGAATGAAGAAGGTTTTGTTGGCCGGCGCCGCTCTGGCCCTTTTGATGGGAACGGTCGCCGTGGCGGCGCCCCGAGAGGGGCGCGACAACCGTGGTCCGGAAGCCCAGACCCAGGCCGAGCAGCCCAAACCGCCACGCGCTGAGCGTGGCGGCGACCGGGGTGGTCGTGGTGATCGCGCCCGACCGCCGCAACAGCCCGGCGGCCCACAGGGCGGTCCTGGCGGTCGCCAGCGCGGCGATGGCCAGTCCGGCCAGAGCGGCTTTGATCGCGGCGCCCCCAACCCCGGCAGCGGCAGGGGCGGCGTCAACGGTCGCGGCGACCGGGGCGGCAACGGCGGCGGCCAGCCGCCTCAACAGCCGGGCGGCGGTTGGGATCGCAACAATGACGGCCGTCCTGATCGCGGCGGCCCCGGCGGTCGCCCCGGCCGTGGCGGCCCCGGCAATGGCGGTGTCGTGCCGCCGCAGCAGCCGGGCGGCGGCTGGGATCGCAACAACGACGGCCGTCCGGACCGGGGTCAGCCCGGTCGTGGCGGCCAGGGCCCAGGTGGCTGGGACCGCAACAACGATGGTCGTCCGGACCGTGGCCCGGGCGGCTGGGATCGCAACAACGACGGGCGTCCCGATCGCGGCGGCCCCGGCGCTGGCCGTGGCGACCGTGATGGCCGGGGTGACGGCCGCTGGGATGGCCGCCGTCCCGGCGAAGGCCGCCAGGCCCGCCACCGCGACCGTGGCCGTCACTGGTACGACAGCCGCCAATGGCGTCACGAGTACCGCTCCTCGCGCCGCTTCCGCCTGGGCGTCTACGTCTACCCGCGCGGCTGGTACTCCAACAGCTGGCGCTACGGCGACATCCTGCCCTACGGCTGGTACGGCTCGAACTACTACCTGAACGACTGGTGGAGCTACGGCCTGCCGATGCCGCCGATCGGCTGCGAGTGGGTCCGCGTCGGTGACGACGCCTATCTGGTCGATGTCTGGTCCGGCCGCGTGCTGAGCGTCTACTACGATCTGTTCTGGTAGGGCCTTTCGCTCAACCGACGTCAAAGGCTCCGGGCATGCCCCGGGGCCTTTTTCGTGTGCCGGGCCCAAAGCCATCCTTGACGTTCGCGCAAAATTCCGCTGGATAGCCACGCTTTGCTGCACTGCCGTTGCGCGGGTGCGGCGTAAATCGCTGCCTTGGAGAATAAATCATGCGCGTCTACTACGACCGCGACGCTGATCTGGCCCGCATCCTGGACCGCAAGATCGCCGTCGTAGGCTATGGCAGCCAGGGTCGGGCCCACGCGCTTAACCTCAAGGACAGCGGCGCCAGCAACATAGCGGTCGCCCTGCGCCCGGGTTCGGCCACCGCCAAGAAGGTCGAAGCCGACGGCATCAAGGTGATGAGCGTCGCCGAGGCCGCCGCCTGGGCCGACGTGCTGATGATCCTCGCCCCCGACGAGCTGCAGCGCGGCATCTACAACGAAGAGATCGCCCCCAACATCCGCGACGGCGCGGCCCTGCTGTTCGCCCATGGCCTGAACGTCCACTTCGGCCTGATCGAGCCCAAGTCGACCATCGACGTGCTGATGGTCGCCCCCAAGGGCCCCGGCCACACCGTGCGGGGCGAATACGAGAAGGGCGGCGGCGTGCCCTGCCTGATCGCCGTGCATCACGACGCCACCGGCGGCGCGCTGGACTTAGGGTTGGCCTACGCCAGCGCCATCGGCGGCGGCCGTTCGGGCATCATCGAGACCAACTTCCGCGAGGAATGCGAGACCGACCTGTTCGGCGAGCAGGCCGTGCTGTGCGGCGGCGTGGTGGAGCTGATCCGGGCCGGTTTCGAAACCCTGGTCGAGGCCGGCTACGCGCCGGAAATGGCTTATTTCGAATGCCTGCACGAGGTGAAGCTGATCGTCGACCTGATCTATGAAGGCGGCATCGCCAACATGAACTACTCGATCAGCAACACCGCCGAGTACGGCGAGTACGTCACCGGCCCGCGCATCATCACCGCCGACACCAAGGCCGAGATGAAAAAGGTGCTTGAGGACATCCAGTCGGGCCGCTTCGTGCGCGACTTCATGGCCGAGAACGCCGTGGGTCAACCGAGTTTCAAGGCCACCCGCCGCCGCAACGCCGAACATCCCATCGAGGAAGTCGGCGCCCGGCTGCGCGGCATGATGCCGTGGATTACAAAGAATAAACTGGTCGATAAGGACCGGAACTGATCAAAACAGCCCCATCCGGTCCCGAGCGTTTCGGCCGCCGGATGGGAGCTTTTGGGACCGTGAAGCGTATTCTTGCCGCGGCCGCTGTCCTGACGGCCCTCGTCGCCGCTCCGGCGCTGGCCCAGACCGAAGTCTCCGAAGTCCTGATCCGGGGTGACAACACCGTCATCCTGCGGATCAATGTGTCTGGCGACCTGGGGCCCAGGTCCGTGGTCGTCAGCGACGACGTGGTCGGCATCAACTGCGGCCCCGACGCCTACAAGTACACGCCCCATGAAAACCGCCAGTGCTGGGTCTGGGTGCGCAAGAGCAAGACCGCGCTGCTCAGCGCCAAGGGCATGAAGGGGCAGTTCGGCAAGGACTGGTCGGTCGCCTGGACCGGCTGCGAAGTGCTGGACGGCGGCAGGGCCTGTCGTATCGTGCCCGAGAACGAGACCATCGTCGGGGCTGTGTTCACGGGCGAGCCGCTGTAGTCCGTTCGCCCTTTCGCCGGCCGACCCGGCTCCCTAGCTTGTCGGCATGCGCCGAGTCTCCTCCCTCTACCTCGCTGGGCCCGACCTCTGGTACCCGGACGCCGACGCCCATCTGGAGCGCCAGCGGCTGGTCGCCGAACGGGCCGGGTTCACGGTGCTGGAGGGGGTGACCCTGCCGGCCGAGGTGCGTGACGCCGGAGAGCTGGCGGCGCGGGCCACATACGCCGAGCGGATCTCGCGCCTGCGGCGGGCCGATGCGGGGATCGTCAACCTGACGCCGTTCCGGGGACCGGCGGCCGATGCGGCGACGACGTTCGAGATGGGCTTCCTGGCGGGGCTGGGAAAGCCGCTGTTCGGCTGGATCAACCTCGGCGACGAACTGGATGCCGAGTACCGCGAGCGGGTCGAGGCCTGGATGGGCGCGCGGCCCGACGACGCCGGCGTCTGGCGCGACGGCGAGGAGTGCGAGATCGAGGACCTGGGCCTGCCCGAGGCGACCATGCTGTGGGCGGAGATGCGGCGGCTGTTCGTGATCGTCACCGATGATCCGATGCATGACCTGACGGGGTACGAGATGTGTCTCGAGGCGGTGCGGCTGTACGCCGAGTAGGTAGCTGGGGAGGTAATTGGGGACACGCACTATTTTCGGCAACGGTCGGGGCCGCCGGCTGCTCGGTGACCGAAAATAGTGCGTGTCCCCAATTACCTACCACCCCACCCGAGCGCCGCCGCGCCGCGCAGGATGGCCTCAACCTCGTCGGTGTGTTTCCCCCCGTCGCGCGGATGCAGCACCAGGGCCGGCAGCAGAACCAGCGGCGCCTTGCCGGTCTTGATGGCCCGCACCATCACCCGCTTGGCCGGCGCGTCGGCGAAGGGTTGGATCCCCCGGATGCGGAAGGAGCCGGCTTTGGGGGCCAGCAGCGCCAGGATGTCGGCCAGGCGGTCGGCGCGGTGGATGATCGTGATCGTGCCGCCCTCGCGCACGGCCTTGAGCAGGAATGCGGTCCAGGCGGTCAGGCCGCCGTCGGCCATCCAGGCCCCGGACTTGGCCGGATCGGGCGCGCGCAGGGCAGCCGGATCGTCGAAGAAGGGCGGGTTGCTGAAGACGTGGTCGAAGGGCTGCAGGCCCAGCGCCTTGAACCCTGCCTCGACCTCGCCGGTGATAATCTCGACCCAGTCCGCCATGCCGTTGGCCGCCGCGTTGGCCCGCGCCAGCCCGGCCATCGCCGCGTCGCGCTCCAGCCCGACGAACCGCGTCTCCGGCCGTCGCGCCGCCGCGCTGAGCATCGCCCCGCCGACGCCGCAGCCGGCCTCCAGCACCCGCTCCCGCGGCCGCGCGTCGCAGGCCGCCGCCAACAGGGCGGCGTCCATCCCGGCCCGGTATCCGCGGGCCGGCTGGTCGATCTCGATCCGTCCGCCCAGCAACCGATCCCGGGTAAGGTCCATTCCGCTCGCTATGCCTTGTGCCGACCGTTGTCCTGACCTATCCCGAGCCTGTGGCGCCCGCAACGGCGGGACCCAAAGTCGCAAGGAGCCGCTCGCTTGGTCGCAGTGAACGCCGACGTCGAACGCCAGACTGCGTCCGTCGACCTGCTCGTCGACCTGGGCGCGGCCGACATGGCCGGCGTCAACGCCCTGATCTCGGCCCGGATGCAAAGCCCGGTGGCGGTGATTCCCGCCCTGGCCGACCATCTGATCAACGCCGGCGGCAAGCGGTTGCGGCCGCTGCTGACCGTCGCCGCCGCGCGGCTGGCCGGCTCGACCAGCGATGGATGCCTGAAGCTGGCCGCCGCCGTCGAGTTCATCCACACCGCCACCCTGCTGCACGACGACGTCATCGACAGCTCGCAACTGCGCCGGGGCAAGGTGGCCGCCCACCTGATCTGGGGCGCGCCGTCCAGCGTGCTGGTCGGAGACTACCTGTTCGCCCGCGCCTTCGAACTGATGGTCGAGGCCGGGTCCTTGCGCGCGCTCGACATCCTGGCCAAGGCGGCCGGGGTAATCAGCGAGGGTGAGGTTCTGCAGCTGACGCGGGCGCACGACCTCAACCTCTCCAAGGACATCTACCTCGAGATCATCCGCGCCAAGACCGCCGAGCTGTTCGCCGCCGCCGCCGAGGCCGGCGCGGTCAGCGCCGGGGCGAGCGAGGAACAGACCCGCGCCATGCGCACCTACGGCATGAACCTGGGCCTCGCCTTCCAGCTGTCGGACGATGCGCTCGACTACGGCGGCACGACCGAGGCGCTGGGCAAGAATGCGGGCGACGACTTCCGGGAAGGCAAGGCGACCCTGCCGCTGCTGCTGGCCATCGCCGCCACGGGCGCCCAGGAGGCGGCCTTCTGGGAGCGGACCATCGGCCGCCGCGAGCAGGACGACGCCGACTTCACCCGCGCCCGCGAGTTGATCAAGATGACCGGCGCCGGCCAGGCAACGCTCGATCTGGCCCACGATTTCGCTGCCGAAGCCAAGGACGCGCTCGCCTGCATGCCGGCCAGCGACTGGCGCCGGGCCCTGGAAGACCTGGCCGACTTCGCGGTCACCCGGAGCGCGTAGGGGGATGGCCGCCGCGCAGGTCCTGGCCGGCGAATCCTCCATCGCGTTGCTGGTCGACGCCATCGAACAGCTGAGCGGCGCGCGCTCCATCGAGCAGGTCGCCGAGGTGGTCCGCACCAGCGCGCGGCGGATGTCGGGCGCCCATGGCGTGACCTTCGTGCTGCGCGACGGCGGCTTCTGTCACTACCTCGACGAGGACGCGATGGGGCCCCTGTGGAAGGGGATGCGGTTCCCGATGGAGGACTGCATCGGCGGCTGGGCGATGCGAAATCGTGAAACCGTCGTGATCGGCGAGATCCGGGATGACCCCCGCGTTCCGCAGGACGCCTATCGCCAGACCTTCGTCCGCAGCCTTGTGATGACCCCGGTGCGGCCCGCAGACCCGCTGGCCGCCATCGGCGCCTACTGGGACCATCCCCGTCGGCCGACCGACGCGGAGGTCGAAAGCCTGTCGATGATGGCCCGGGCCACGGCGACGGCGCTGGAGAATGTGCAGCTGCTTTCGACTCTGGAACAGTCCCTGGCCCGGCGCGAGGCGCTGATCCGCGAGCTGGACCATCGGGTCAAGAACACCCTGGCCGCCACCCTGTCGATCGCCAACCAGACCCTGAGCGGGGCCGCCTCGCCGGAGGCCTTCGTCGAGGGCTTCAACGGCCGGCTGATGGCCCTGTCACAGGCCCATGAGATCCTCGCCCATCGGGACTGGTCCGGCGCGACGCTCAGCGAATGCCTGGACCGCGCCCTCGGCTCGGCGCCCGAACTGGCCGAGGGCCGCCTGCGCCTGACCGCCGACGGCGGCGTGGTCGCCAACGAGACGGCGGTCAGCCTGGTCCTGGCGCTGCACGAACTGCTGGACAATGCCCGTCGCCATGGGGCGCTGGGTGGTCCGGCCGGCACGGTCGATGTGACCCTGGCGTTCGACGACGACGCCTTCCGGCTGACCTGGGCTGAGTCCGGGGGCCCGTCGGCCTCGGCTCCCAAGCGCAAGGGGTTTGGCCTGCGCCTGGCCGAGACGGGCCTGGCCCGCGATCTCGGCGGCAAGGCCGAGGTGCGCTTCGGCAGCGAAGGGTTGGTCTATGATTTGAGCGCCCCGATCTCGGCGCGGATCGCCCCCGTTGCAAAGGGAGTTGCAGGCGCGTGAGCGAGACGATCCTCGTGATCAAGCTCTCGGCGCTCGGCGATTTCATCCAGGCCACCGGGCCGATGAAGGCCATCCGGGCGGCCCACCCGGACGCCAGGATCACCCTGCTGACCACGCCGCCGTTCGAAACCATGGCCAGGTCCACCGGCTGGTTCGACGAGATCTGGACCGATGGTCGGCCCAGTTGGAGCAATCTCGGCGCGGTCGCGCGGCTGATCGGCCGCATCCGCAGGACCCGGTTCTCTCGCGTCTACGACCTGCAGACCCAGGGGCGCACGGTCCGCTATTTCCAGCTGCTCTGGCCCCGGCGTCCGCCCTGGTCCGGCAACGCCCCTGGGGCCGCTTTCGAATACAGCGGCGCGGCCCGAGACCGGCTACACGTCCAGGATAGCCAGCGTGAGCAGCTGCGCATCGCCGGCATCGAACCGGTCGGACCGCCCGACATCGGCTGGCTGACCGGCAAGGCCGATCACCGACCGCCCGAACCGTTCGCCCTGCTGGTCCCCGGCGGCGCGCCGCACCGGCCGGCCAAGCGCTGGCCGGCCGCGCAGTACGGGGCGTTGGCGAAGGCGCTGGTCGGGCAGGGGATCACGCCGGTCGTCCTGGGGCACGGCGAGCAGGAGGCGGCGTTGGCGGCCACTATCCAGGGCGTCGAACCCTCGGCTCAGGTGCTGGTGGGAAAGACCAGCTTCGGCGACATCGCCGACCTGGCCCGCCGCGCGACCCTGGTCGTCGGCAACGACACCGGCCCGGCCCACATCGCCATCGCCGCCGGCGCGCCCGGGGTGGTGTTGTTCTCTGCCGAGAGCAACCCGGCCCTGAGCGCGCCCCGGCCGATCCGGCAGGATCAGCCGGTCGAAATCCTGCGCACGGACGATCTGGCCGATCTCGACCTGTCCGCTGTGCTGCAGGCGGTGGGCCGGATCAGACCCTGACTTCGCCCTCGTGCTCGCCATCCCAGTAGTGGATGCGCTCGGCGTGGACCTTGATCATCGCCAGGCCGGGGGTGTCGATGCCGTCCTTGGCCCAGCGGTCCATGTCCTTGGTCCAGTGCTCGGCGAAGGCGGCCTTGTCGCGAATGATCTCGGCCTCGCCGACGACGGCGAAGAAGGTCGGCGGCTTGCCGAGCAGGCCCTTGTTGGTCTGCAGGGAGATGCCGACCTTGGGGTCGCGTTCGATGTCCTGGAAGGTGCGGGACTCTTCGAACAGGAAGTACCAGCTGTCGCCGTCGTACTCGACGTCGCGATTGTTGCTCATCGGCCGGGCGGCGATCTGGCCGCCGTCGGTCTTGGTCTGCAGCATCACGAAGTCGATGTCCTTCATCTCCTTGGCAATGTCGGTGAGTGTCTTGTCGCCCATGTTGGGTCTCCGGTTGGGGGGGGGGGCGGAGACAAAGCGCGGCCCGGCGTAGGGCGTTCCCGATGGCGGAGGATCAAAAGCAGACGTTGCTACCAGCGCCGCCAGTCAGCTCCGATCAGACCGCGTTCGGCGATACGCCGGTTGTAGTCTTCGATAGCTTCGGCGTTCTCCCTCGCCCACTCTGCGGCGCGAGCCTCGGCATCGGCGATCGTTTCTGAGGATACCGGAGGACGGCCGAAAGGGCGAGGCTTTGGAGCAGGCGTCTCTTCCATGGCCAGACGTTACCACGGGCCGCTTTCGGCGCGAAGCTGGTCGCCGACCCACTGATCCGCCAGTGCATCGAGGTCGGGCGGCGGCGTGTAGAGCCTAGAAACCTTGGGGCAGCGCCTCGACAACCCTTGCGATCTGGATCACATCAAGCACTCCAGCCGTTCGGGGAACCCTGCCATGATCCGCCTGATCCTCAACATCCTGTGGTTCATTTTCGGGGGCTGGCTGTCGGGCCTGCTGTGGCTGCTGGGCGGCGCCATTCTGGCCATCACCATCGTCGGCCTACCCTACACCGCCGCCGCCTGGCGCATCGCCGGCTTTTCCTTCTGGCCGTTCGGCAAGGAGGTGGTCAGCCGCGAGAGCCTGGGGATGAGCGACGTCGGCACCGGCGGCGTGGGCCTGCTGCTCAACATCATCTGGTTCATCTTCGCCGGCTGGTACATCGCCCTCAGTCACCTGTTGATCGCGGTGGCCGAGTTCGTCAGCATCATCGGCATCCCGTTCGCGCTGAAGGACCTGCAGCTGGCGATGCTGGCCCTGGCGCCGGTGGGCAAGACGGTGGTCGAGAAGCCCTAGGGCCGCTCGACCTGGTCGCCCTCAGTTCGGACCGATCATCAGCTCCGGCCGCATGTACTCGTCGAACTCCGCGTCGGTCAGGTAGCCGCCGCCGACGGCTTCCTCGCGCAGCGTGGTGCCGTTCTTGTGGGCCGTCTTGGCGATCTTGGCGCAGATGTCGTAGCCGAGCTTGCCGTTCAGCGCGGTGACCAGCATCAAGCTGCGGTCGAGGCCGGCCTTGATGTTGTCTTCGCGGGGCTCGATGCCGACCACGCAGTTGTCGGTGAAGCTGATCGCCGCGTCGGCGACCAGGCGGACCGACTGCAGGAAGTTGTAGGCCATCACCGGGTTGAAGACGTTGAGCTCGAAGTGGCCCGAGGCCCCTGCGAAGGTCATGGTCGCCTGGTTGCCGAACACCTGGGCGCAGACCATGGTCATGGCCTCGCATTGGGTCGGGTTGACCTTGCCGGGCATGATCGAGCTGCCGGGTTCGTTCTCGGGCAGGTTCAGTTCGCCCAGGCCCGCACGCGGACCGCTGCCCAGGAAGCGGATGTCGTTGGCGATCTTGAACAGGCTGGCGGCGACGGTGTTGATGGCGCCGTGGCTGAAGACCATGGCGTCGTGGGCGGCCAGGGCCTCGAACTTGTTGGGGGCGGTGGTGAAGGCCAGGCCCGTGATGTCGGCGATCCGCTCGGCGACCTTCTCGGCAAAGCCGATGGGGGCGTTGAGGCCGGTGCCTACGGCGGTGCCGCCCTGGGCCAGCTGCATCAGCATCGGCAGGGTCTGCTCGATCCGGTAGATGCCGTTGGCGACCTGCTGGGCGTAGCCGCCGAACTCCTGGCCGAGGGTCAGGGGGGTGGCGTCCTGGGTGTGGGTGCGGCCGATCTTGATGATGTGGGCCCAGGCTTTGGACTTGGCGTCCAGGGCGGCGTGCAGGTGCTTGAGGGCCGGGATCAGGTCGTGGACCACCTGTTCGGCGGCGGCGATGTGCATGGCCGTCGGGTAGGTGTCGTTGGACGACTGGCTCATGTTGACGTGGTCGTTGGGGTGGACGGGCTTCTTGCTGCCCATCTCGCCGCCCAGCATCTCGATGGCGCGGTTGGAGATCACCTCGTTGGCGTTCATGTTCGACTGGGTGCCCGAGCCGGTCTGCCAGACGACCAGCGGGAAGTGGTCGTTAAGCTTGCCCTCGATGACCTCGTTGGCGGCGGCCACGATGACCTTCTCGATGTCGGCCGGCAGGCGGCCCAGCGAGGCGTTGGCCTCGGCGGCGGCGCGCTTGACGATGCCCAGGGCCCGAACGACCGGCAGGGGCTGCTTTTCCCAGCCGATCTTGAAGTTGCCGATCGACCGTTGCGACTGGGCCCCCCAGTAGCGGGAGGCATCGACTTCGATAGGGCCGAAGGTGTCGGTTTCGGTGCGGGTGGTCATCGGGCGGGTCCCTGAAACAAGCGTTGGCAGGGGTTTAGCGCCGAGGGTGCAGACTGCAAGGGCCGGCGCGGTCTAGAAGGGCGAATGAGCGACGACTGGACCCACCACGGCAAGGTGCGCGCCCGCGAACAGGGCGGGGTGCTGGAGATCGTCGTCGATGGGCTGACCACTCAGGCCCGCTACTACAAGCCGCTCATCTACGAGTTCTTCCGCAAGAGCTGGCGCGGCTCGCGGCCGGCCTGGGGCGAGTTTTCGGTCGAGATCATGATGGACTATACCGGCGATCCGCCGTGGATGGACCTCGACAACCTGGCCAAGGCCCTGCTCGACGCCATCAAGGGCTATGCCTTCCACGATGACGCCCAGGTCTGGAAGCTGGTGGTCGAGCGGCGGCAGGGTGAGCGCGAACGCATTACCATCCGGGTCGAGAAGCGCGGCTAGACCTTACGCCGGGGCTGTTCCATCGAGAGGATGGCCACCGCCGCATAGGCGACCAGCAGGAAGGCGCCGTAACGGCCCTGGCTGGCCTGCGGGAACAGGCTCTGCAGATTGAGCAGGGCGACCAGGCCGCCGACCAGCCCGGGTGCGAAGAACACCAGGGCCGGGAGGGCGCGGCGACCCTTCGGCGTGCGGCGCAGGCGGCTGGTGATGCAGAAGGCCACCCCCATGGCCGCGGTCGCCAGGGCGGCGTTGGCGGCATAGATGAGGAAGCTGCTCTCCAGGATGCCGCCGCCGAAGGCGCCATAGAAGGCCGTCACGGCGAGCCAGGCAGTCGCCCCAGCGATTCCGTAGGCTAAAGCGTCTTCTTTTGACACGACACAACCCCACTGACCCTGATGACAAGGGTTGTCCTGCCAGAGGCGTGCCGACAAGGGGGGGCGGCCGAAATGGTTGTTGAAAACTTAACCTGCGCCAATCCGCCTCAGGCCGCCGCCTAGTTGGCCCAGGGGAAGATCGCCCCCCAGCCGGCCAGCACGACCGAGAACAGCAGGAAGACCCCCGCCGTCCAGGTGAAGCGCAGCTTGCGGCCCTGGGTGAAGCTGTCGACCCGCCGGCCGCCTCGCCAGACAAACGGGGTGAGGATCACCACCACGACGCTGAGGATGGCCGCCACCAGGCCGCAGCTGGAGGCGATGATCAGCAGGGGGCCCGGCCAGTCATAGAAGATGGCCGCGACGTCGCCGACCTTGCCGAACCACAGGCCGAAGCTGACCAGCATGATCAGCCACAGCACCGCCTGGATGGTCTGGATCAGGCTGGCGCGGGCCTGCACCGTGGTCTGGCGCAGGTTCAGCCGCAGGCGCAGCAGCGCCCCGACCACGGTGACGATGCTGGCCAGCCCTGCGAGCAACGCCGTCCAGATCAGCCAGCCGTCATCGCCAAAGAGGTTCAGCCGTTTGGAATAGCGGCTGGCGGCGGAGTCGTAGAAGCCGGTCGCCCGGCCGTCTTGAAGGGTGAAGGCGATAACCCTCGCGTCGGTGGTCGACTGGAACCGCCCCGCCGTGTCGAGCGGCGTCCAGATCGAGGCGCCGTCGAAGCCGCTCAGCACCAGTTGGCCCTGGCCGTCGACCTGGACCGTCTGACGGCCGTTGAACAGGCCGACCAGCTTTTCCAGGCCGTGGAAGGCGCGGCGTGAGCTGAGGTACTGGCCGGCGAAGTCGCCGCGATTGTCCTTCAGCCACTGCGACAGGCGTGGCGCGGCCGGCGGCGGCCCGTAGAAGCGCTCGACGACCTTGCCGGCCAGGGCGCCGCTGAGATTGGCGCCGGTCTCGGTGTTGGTCGAGATGAAGACCCCGAGGCCCAGCTCCGGGATCACCGTCATGTTGGACATGAAGGTCAGGGTCGCGCCGTCGTGGCCGTAGCCGAGGCGATTGCCCGGCAGCCGGTACTCGATGAAGCCGTGGGCGAAGCCGCCGGCGCCCGGCGCGGCGCGGTCGGAAACGGCGCGGAAGCCGGCCGAGGTCTGGGGATTGAAGATGGTCTGGCCATCCAGTGTCCCGCCGTTCAGCAGCATTGTCATGTAGCGGGCCATGTCGCCAGCCGTCGAAGACGCGGCGCCGGCCGGGGCCGCCTGGCTGACGAACTCGTAGGGGCGGGGCGTGAAACGGGTTCCGTTCCAGAAGAAGCCGTCGGACACGTCGCCGGCCAGATTGGCCGGCATCGGGGCTGGCAGCTCGGCGCGGCCCGGATAACGGTCGCGGAAGGTGGTGCGGCTCATGCCCAGCGGCCCGGTGATCTCCTGCTCGATCATCTGCTCGAAGGGCTTGTTGACCTGGCGGGCCGCGGCCAGACCGGCCAAAGCCACCCCATAGTTGGAATAGGCCGGGATGGTCCCCGCCTCCCATTCCCGGCGCGGTCGCTCCTGCTTCAGCCAGGTCAGGATGGGGCGCACGCGCGCCGGGTCCTTCTCGAACAGCTGACCCAGGGCGCGGTCCTCGAAGCCCGGACGGTGGTTCATCAGGTCGATGACCCGGATCTCCTTGGCGAAGCCCTGGTCGGGCACGCGCACGGATTCGGGCAGGTAAAGATTGATCGGCGCGTCCAGCCGCATGCGGCCGGCCTCGACCTGACGCATCACCGAGATCCAGGTGAAGGTCTTGGAGATCGACGCCAGGCGGAACAGGCTGCGATCAGGATCGACGCGGCGCGGATGCTCGCCCAGCCGATCGAAGCCGTAGCCCTTCTTCAGCACCACCTGGCCGTTCTGGACGATGGAGACGGTGACGCCGGCGATATGGTCGCGGCTCATGCTGGTACTCACCACGCCGTCGACGAAGGCCTCGAGCTGGGCCGGATCGATCGGCGCGACGGGGGCGACGACATTGGCCACCGGCGCGGCCGGCTGCGTGGCGGCCGCTGCAACGGCGCGCGGCCGGGTGGGTGGGCGGGCGGGGCGCGCGGCGGCCTTGGGCTGGGCTGTCGGCGCGGGCGTGTAGGGAATCGGGGCCGCGGGCGTTGCGGCGGCCGGAGCCTGAGCGGCCCCCGCGACCGGCGCGGCGCCGACGACCAGAGACAGGACAGCCGCGAGACCGCCCTTCAGAACCGATTTGACAGACACAGTGCTCTCCCTCTCCGGCCAGGTGGGAGACGGCCGGGGATTTGCGCCCTTCGCTAGCTGCCCTTTGGGAAGCCGTAAAGCATAAGCATCGGCCGCAGGCTCGAACCGACATCGACCTGCGGCAGGGAGGGCGGCGACATGCCGGTTTCGCGCTCCATCCGCTCGACGCAGGCGGTGATGGCCGGGGGCAGGGCGCCCAGCGTCTTCACCACCTTCACCGACTGCAGGAAGCAGTCGTCGAAATAGGGATAGGTATTCTGCTGGCCGCAGCCGAAGCTGCTGCGATCCTTGGCGGCGGCGGTCATCACCAGGCGGTTGGGCTGGGACAGGGCCGGCACGTTCACGCCCGAGAAGCAGGTGGAGATGATCACCACGCTGGGCCGGCCCGGACAGGCGCTGTCGATCAACTCGGCCATCACCTGAGGCAGGATGACGGTCTGTTTCCGGGAGTCCTCGGCGTTGAGGAAGGCGCCGTACTGGATGCCGTGAGAGGTGAAGTAGAACAGGCAGCCGCCCTTGGCTTTCTGGGCCACCTGCGCCAGGCCGCCGTGAATCTCGAACAGGCGGCTCTGGCCAAGGCCCGGCTCGTTGTAGCGCTGTGGCCGCACGGAAAACTGGCGGACGTTCTCGGCCGAGAAGCCCATCCTCTCGACCAGGGCCCTGGCGACGTCGCGGCGGGCGTTGTCGAAGGCCTCGGTGTCGCCCTCGTTATGCGCCCCGGCGAAATCGCCGGCGACGACCACGGCGGCCCAGTCCTTGAAGCCCGGCTGCGCGGCCGGCGCGGCGCCCGCCAGGGTCAGGGCCAGGACCCCGAACAGGATGGCGATCTGACGTTTCATGACCAGGGCCCCCGCGCCGGTTGGATCGTTCCGTTGTCAGTTTTCAGGACATCCCTTGGAAGATCAAACGCCAGGCCGAACTTTGATCCCGGATCGTAGAATTTTCTGATGGCTGTGTAGGGAATGGTCAGGGTCTGCGAGACCCCGTCGAAGGACAGCTGGACGACGATGTCGGGCCCGAAAGCCTCCTTGATCAAGTAGATGTTCTGCAGGATCACCGTCATCTCGGCGGGATATTGCTTCGCCAGCTTGACTGGCAGTTTCACCCCGTCGGCCTGGGTGTCGAAGGTCAGGTAGAGGGCGTGGCCTTCCGGCAGCTCCAGGTTCCGGGCCCGCAACACCGCCGCCCGCACAACCTCGCGCAGCGATTCCTGCGCCAGCAGTTCGTAGTGCATCGGATCGACCGTGGCCGGGGCGGCGGCTGCGTCCCGGGGCGGCGTGTATCGCCCGACGCCGGTCAGCCGCCTCCAAAGTCGCCTCATCGATCGCCCCCGACCTTGGTGTCTATTTCTTGCGGAACTGGTCCAGGGAGACGACCTTCGCCTCCGGCTCGCCGGCTTCCGCCGCCGGCGCGGCCTCGTCCTCGTGATCGAAGTCTTCGCCCTCTTCCGCCAGGTCGAACGCCTCGGGCGGTTCGAACTGCAGGCCGAACTGCACATAGGGATCGAAGAACCGCACCACGGCCGCATAGGGGATAGACAGCCGCTTGGGCTGGCCGCCGAACTTCAGGGTGACGGTGAAGAAGGTCTCGCCCGGCGCCAGATCCCAGTACTGGTGCTGCAGGATGATGGTCATCTCGTCGGGGTACTTGCCCAGCACTTCCGGCGGACCCGAGACGCCCGGCGCCTTGGTCTTGAAGGTGATGTAGAAGTGGTGCTCGCCGGGCAGGCCGCCGGGCGCCGCGGCGCGCTTGAGCGCGGCCTTGACCACGCCGCGCAACGCGTCCTGGGCCATGGCCTCGTAATGCATCAGGTCCTGTGGCGGCTTGTCCTGGGCCATCGAGACGTTACTTCCCTACAACTTCCACAAGCGTAACTGTTCGTGGGCCGCTCGCAAAGCGGCTCATGCACAACGCGAGCTCAGAATATCAGTTCTCGTCGCCGGCGCTGGGTTGCGGCGCCCGCGAAACGGTGGCGACGCGCAGGGCGTTGGTGGTCCCCGGCGTGTTGAAGGGCACGCCGGCCGTCACGACGATCTCGTCCCCCCAGGTGGCGAAACCTTCACGCCGAGCGGTTTCCAGGGCGCCAGAGACGGCGGCTGTCATCGTCTCATGCGGGGCGATGACCACCGGGTGGACGCCCCAGACCAGGGTCAGCCGCCGCGCCGTCTCGACGATCGGGGTCAGGCCCAGGATCGGCGCGGTCGGCCTCTGGCGGGCGATGCGCAGGGCCGTCGAGCCGCCGTGGCTGAAGGCGCAGATGACCTTGGCCCCGGAGGAGTCGGCCACCTGGCGGGCGGCGGCGGCGATAGCGCCGGACGAACTGGTTTCGGGGGCCAGCGGGCGGTCGTCGATGACCCGGCGCCATTCCTCGTCGCGCTCGGTGCGGGTCAGGATGCGGTCCATCATGTCGACCGCTTCGAGCGGATACTGGCCGGCGGCGGTCTCGGCCGACAGCATGACCGCGTCGGCCCCCTCGAACAGGGCGCCCGCCACGTCGCTGGCCTCGGCCCGGGTCGGGGTGGGAGAACTGATCATGCTCTCCATCATCTGGGTGGCGACGATGACCGGCTTGCCCATTTCCCGCGCCTTGCGGACGATGCGGCGCTGGGCCAGCGGCACTTCCTCGGGCGGCAGTTCGACGCCGAGGTCGCCGCGCGCCACCATGACGGCGTCGCTGAGGGCGATGATCTCGTCGAGATTGACCAGGGCCTGGGGCTTTTCCAGCTTGGTCAGAATCCAGGCCCGGCCGGCGACCAGTTCGCGGGCCTCGATGACGTCCTCGGGCCGCTGCACGAACGACAGGCCGACAAAATCGACCCCGGCCTCCAGGGCGAAGGCCAGGTCCTCGCGGTCCTTTTTCGTCAGGGCCGGGATCGGCAGCATGACGTCCGGCACGTTGACGCCCTTGCGGTCGCTGAGGCGCCCGGCGACCGTCACCGTGGTTTCCAGGTGATCCTCGCGCACATGATCGACGCGCAGCTTCAGCTTGCCGTCGTCGATCAGCAGGTTCATGCCCGGCGTGGCGGCGGCGATGATCTCCGGATGCGGCAGCTGCACCCGGCTCGTGTCGCCGGGGATCGGCGACAGGTCGAGGCGGAAGCTCTGGCCCTTCTGCAGGATGACATGGCCGTTGCTGAACCGGCCGACCCGCAGCTTGGGGCCCTGCACATCGGCCAGCACGCCGATCGGATGGCCGGTCTTCTTCTCCAGGGCCCGGATCCAGGCCAGGTTCTGGGCGTGGCCGGCGTGGTCGCCGTGGCTGAAGTTCAGGCGGAAGACATCGGCCCCGCCCTTGTGCAGGATCTCGATCATCTCCGCCGAGGCGGAGGCGGGTCCAAGCGTGGCGACGACCTTGGCGCGGCGGCGGCGCAGGATGTGGTGACGACCGGGCATTCAAGCTCCCAACACGGGCCGCCGGAGGCTTGCGCGCCACTCCGGCTGATCCCGCTGATTTTTCACCTGGCGGGCTTTTGTGACGCCCGTCTTTCAGAGCGTCCGGAACTGGCCTGTAACGGCGCCAAGGTCAACGCCTCCGCCGGTCACCTGCCTGTGTAGTGGCTATTGGCCTTCGTCCTCGTCGTCAGCGACGCAGGCCTCGTCGCCGATCAGGCAGAGGAGGGCGTTGGTCCGCTCCTTGGTCAGGTAGTCTGCCGTGGCCTCGCCCATGCCGGGCGAGGACAGATTGGCGAAGGCGGTCCAGGCGTCGCGGTACTTGAGCCAGGCGCGCTGGGTGTTGCGCACCCCCTCCTTCGTGACCGTGCCGAAGTCCTCGAAGCTGTGAGCTGTGACCTTCTTCCAGGCCGCGTTCAGGGCCGCGTCGCTGGCGGCCAGCTGGCCCGGAGCCGCCTTGTCGAGCGCCTTGCTGTCGAGGGCTTCCAGCAGGCCCAGGGCGCCAGTCTTGATCTCGCCCTCGGCCTCCAGCGCGAAGACGCCGCGCAGAGTGCCGGAGAGGTCGACCTCGCCTTCGCTCAAGGCGTCGGCATAGGCCGTTTCAGCGCCGATGACCCTGTCCCAGGCGGCCTTCCGGGCCGGTGTCCAGTCGCGGCCCAGCTCGGCCAGGCGCAGGCCGCGCTGGAGGTCCTGCTGGCGGGCGCTGATCGAGGCGCAGAGCCCGGCCGCGTAGCCGCTGGTGACGTCGTCGCAGAAGTCGAAGGCGGTGTCGGTCCCCTCGCCCTTCATCCGGGCTTCCAGCGCCGCGAGGCGGCCCTGCACCTCGAACGGCGCGCCGCCGACCGTGCAGGCCATGCGGGCGGCGTAGAGCAGGTTCTGCTCCACCCCCCGGCCGTTAGCGTAGAGCATCATCAGGACGCCCGCCCCGGACGGGCCGTCGTTCTCGTTCCGCGCCATCTCGGCGAAGGCGCAGTGGCGGGCCTTCACCGCATCGCCCGGGCCGGTGATCTCATAGTAGGCATCGGCGGAATCACAGGTCTTGAGCGCTGCCAGCTGGGCTGCCGTCGGCCTGTCGGCGGCCGGCGGCTCGACCTTCCGGTACCGGGCGCAGTCGGCGACGATGTCGGGGTATTCGCGCTGGAACTCGTTGTCGCCCCAGTACTCCGGCTCGGCGGCGGCGGCTGTGCAGAGAAGAAGGCTGACAAGCGCCAGCGGGAGCCAGGGACGCATCGAACCCTCCAGTCGTTGCGGACACTATCGCGCACGGCCACCGACCACGGGAGTCTGAAACTGGGGGAAAGGTGGGGGGATTCTGTTGCCAGGCTCCCCCGGGCCCCGCCTGAAGGTGCTAAACCCGCAGGGCTTTAGAGCGAGTGCTCCGGCGCTGCATTACGCGGCGACGGCGAACTCTTCAGCGAAGTTATCGTTCGCAGTTAGTTTAAAACCCGAAACGGTGGGTCAGGCCGAGAGAAAGCAATCACCTTTACACGTCTGTCGATGCTGATCGGCCCCGCGCTTCCCCTGATAACTCGGGAGAGAATGGTGGAGCCGCCGGGAATCGCACCCGGGTCCAGTCCGCTTATTACGTGCGCGTTTATCTCCATAGTCCGGGCAAGCCCGAACAGAACCAATATAGGCGCTGGACCCTGCGAAGGGAATAACCGCTTGGTCACTTGTGCGTTTTGGCGCCGCGCGCGGGTCTGGGTCGGGTGCCCGACATAGGGATTTCCCATTCGCGCGAAACAGCGCAGCCTCCCTTCACGCCTCTCCCAAGTCGGGGCGAGATCAGGAAAACAGGGAGACGTCACATGAACAAGTTCATCGCCGAGTTCATCGGCACCCTTACCCTTGTGTTGTTCGGCTGTGGGGCCGCTGTTCTGGGCGGCGAGCACGTCGGCCAGTTGGGCATCGCTCTGGCCTTTGGCTTCGCCATCGTGGCCATGGCCTATGGCATCGGTCCGATCTCGGGCTGTCACGTCAATCCGGCCGTCAGCCTGGCGGCCTTCGTCGCCGGGCGGATGAGCGTCAGGGATATGCTGGTCTACTGGGCGGCGCAGTTCCTCGGCGCCCTGGCGGGGGCGGCGATCCTGATGATCCTGGCCAAGACCGGGGTCGAGAGCGGCCTTGGCCGCAATGGCTGGGGGCCCGGCTATCTTGGCGAGTATTCGATGCAGGCGGCGCTGATCTTCGAGGTGGTGATGACCGCCCTGTTCGTCATCGTCATCCTTGGCTCGACCGGCGCCGGTTCGGCGCCGGGCTTCGCCGGGCTCGGCATAGGCATCACCCTGGCGGTGATCCACATCGTCGGCATCCAGGTGACCGGCGTGTCGGTCAATCCGGCCCGCAGCTTCGGGCCGGCGGTGCTGGCCGGTGGCGAGGCCCTGGCCCAGCTATGGCTGTTCATCGTCGCCCCGGCCATCGGCGCGGCACTGGGCGGTCTGCTGTTCCGCTTCAACCTGCTGAAGGTCGGCGACTAGGGATCAGGCGTCCCCCGGCGCGCCACGCCGGGGGAGTGCTCTCAGACGGTGATCTCACCGACCAGATAGTCAGCGCATCGCCCTTTCAGGCCGACCCGCTCGCCGCGGTCCTCGCACAGCACCGTGCCACCCCGGCGAGACAGCTGGCGTCCGATGAGGCTCGTCTTGCCCAGCCGTTCGCCCCAGTAGGGGGTGAGGGCGCAGTGGGCGCCGCCGGTGACCGGGTCCTCGTCGATGCCCTTGGCCGGGGCGAAGAAGCGGGAGACGAAGTCCCAGGGCTCGGGGCCCTCGTAGCGGGCGGTGACCGCCACCCCGATGTTGTCCAGCGGCCGGCAGAACCGGGCCAGGGCGGTGAAGTCGGGGGTCATGGTCCTGATAGCCTCAGGATCATCGAACAGGGCCAGCATGGTCATGCCCTCGACGACAGCCCGGGGCCGGGCCCCAAGGGCCTCGGCGAGGGCGGGCGGCGCGGCGCTCTCCACGCCCCGGCGGGCCGGGAAGTCCATTTCCAGCTGGCCGTCGGCGGCGCGGGTGACGGTCAGCGGCCCGCTGTGGGTCTGGAAGACGATCCGCTCGCCGCAGAAGCCCAGATGCCGGAACAGCACATGGGCGCTGGCCAGGGTGGCGTGGCCGCAGAGCGGGACCTCCACCTCCGGCGTGAACCAGCGCAGGCCAAATCCCTCGCCCTCGGCGACGAAGAAGGCGGTTTCGGCCAGGTTGTTCTCGGCGGCGATGGCCTGCATCAGCGCCGGCTTGAGCCAGGCGTCGAGGGGAACCACGGCGGCCGGATTGCCCTGGAACGGCGCGTCGGCGAAGGCATCGACCTGGTAGAGGGGCAGTTTCACTGGACGTTCTCCTGAAGGGACATGCCGGCGCCGTCGGTGCGGCGGACGGGGAGGGCGGCGGGATCGAAGCCTTCGAGGCAGAAGACGTTGACCCCGAAGGCGTCGGGCGCGGCCCGCTTGCGGTGGAAGGTGTAGATGCCGCAGCGGGCGCAGAAGTGATGGCGGGCGACGCCAGTGTTCCAGACGTAGGTCGCCAACTGGTCCCCACCGGCCAGCAGCCGCAGCGCCGCCTGCGGGACCTTGATCATCAGCGCGTTGCGCTTGACGCACAGGCTGCAGTCGCAGGTCGTCATCTCGGCCGGATCGGCTTCGACCTCGAAGCGGACCGCGCCGCAGTGACAGGCGCCGGCATAGCGGGGCATGGATTGTCTCCTCTGCCCGTGGAAATTCCGCAGGATTGATCTATAGTCAATCAGAGTATTGTCCCGTGACAATCTGAGGCCGCGATGATCTGGACGCCAAAACTGCCCGACGGGCCCGAGCCCCTGCATGAGCGGCTGCTGACCGCCCTGGCCGGGGACATCGCCGCCGGGACGCTGGCGCCGGGCGCGCGCCTGCCGCCGCAGCGGGAGTTGGCCCATGCGGCCGGGCTGGGCCTGGGCACCGTCACCCGGGCCTATGCGGCGGCTGAGCAGCGGGGCCTGATCTCCGCCCGGGTCGGCCGGGGCTCCTTCGTCGCCGAGCGGGCCGCGCCGCAGCCCGAGGGCCTGATGGACCTCTCCCGCAACCTGCCGCCGATGGGCCAGGCGGAGGCCCGCATCGGCCAGGCCCTCGCCGGACTGCAGCGCCGGCCGGATCTGGCGCGGGCCCTGGCCTACGCCCCCCGGGCCGGCGAGCCCGCCCACCGCGCCGCCATGGCCGCCTGGCTGGCGCGGATCTGCGGACTGGAAGGCGTCAGCGCCGAACAGCTGGTGCTCTGCGGCGGCGCCCAGCAGGCCATGGCCCTGGCCCTTGGCGCCGTCTGCCGGCCGGGCGACACGGTGCTGTGCGAGGAGGCCACCTACATGGGCCTCAAGCCCCTCGCTCAGGCCGCCGGCTATCGCCTGCTCGGCGTCCCCCTCGACGCCGAAGGCATGGAGCCGAACGCCCTGGCCGAGGCGGCGCGGTCATCGGGCGCCAGGGCGGTCTATGTCCTGCCGACCCTGCAGAACCCCACGACCCGCACCATGAGCCGGGCCCGCCGCCAGGCCATCGCCGACGTGGCCCGACGGCACGACCTGTGGATCGTCGAGGACGATGTCTATGGCCTCTACGCCGGACCGGAGCGCCACCCGCCCATCGCCGCCTCCGCTCCCGACCGCACCTGGTTCGTCGCCAGCCTGTCCAAGCTGGTCGCGCCGGGCCTGCGGGCCGGTGTCGTCGTGCCCCCGGACCTGGCGGGACGGGACCGCGTCCTGCTGGCCGTCGAGGGCCTGCTGGGGGCCGGTGACACCTTCAGTCGGATGATCTCCACCCAGTGGATCGAGGACGGCACGGCCGAGGCGATCGCCCGCGACAATGTCGCCGAGGCGCGCGCGCGGATGGCCCTGGCTATCGCGGTGCTGGGCCCGGCGGTCGAGCGCCCCGTCGCCGGAGCCAGCCTGCATCTGTGGCTGCCGCTGGACGAACTGGAGGCCGAGCGGGTGGCGGGCAGGGCGCTTCGGGCCGGGGTGCAGCTGACCCCGCCCGACGCCCCCCTGGTCGGACCGGGGTCCACACGGGGCCTGCGCCTGTGCCTTGGCGGCGTGCGGGACAGGGCCCGCCTGGAGCAGGCCTTGCGAATCCTGGCCGGGGCGATCGCCGGGCGCGAGCACGGCGAGACCGCCCGGGTCTGAGCTACATCGCCCCGGGACCGCGCTCGATGGAGAGCACGCCGGTGCGGGACAGTTCGACCAGGCCCAGCGGCCGCATCAGGTCGATGAAGCTGTCGATCTTGCCCGGCGCGCCGGTGATCTCGAACACGAAGCTCTCGGAGGTGGTGTCGATCACCTTGGCGCGGAAGATGTCCGACACCCGCAGGGCCTCGACCCGGTCGGTCCCAGTGCCCTTGACCTTGACCAGCGCCAGCTCGCGCTCGACGCCGTTGGGGTCCCTGGTCACGTCGTGGACGCGGCGGACGCTGACCACCTTCTGCAACTGGGCCTCGATCTGCTCCAGCACATGGCGGGCGCCGCGGGTGACGATGGTGATGCGGCTGGTGTGGGCCTTCCTGTCCGTCTCGGCGACGGTCAGGCTTTCGATGTTGTAGCCGCGCGCGGCGAACAGCCCGACGACGCGGTGCAGGACGCCGGCCTCGTTGTCGACCAGCAGGGCGAAGGTGGCGAGCTGTTCGACCTCGGTCTCGTGCGCGAGGTCGTAGGCGGAGGCGGGTTGGGCGGGGAGGGTCAAGCGCGCTTCTTTCGGTCTTGAACGAGCTGACGCGCCACATGCTGGCGGAGAACCCGGTTGATTTCGGTCTGGTAGGGGGCGTCGCCTGCCTTGTCCTTGAACCAGCCGACGACATCGGCGTCGAGGCGGATGGTGACGGGCTGTTTGACCGCCTTGTAGGGACCACCCCGGCGGGCGTTGGCGAACTGTTCAGCCGTGATCGGCGGGATGTCGGAGAAATCGATCTCGTCGTCGCCCATCTCCTCGAGGCGGCGAAGTTCAGCCCGCTCCTCTTCGCCCGGCGCGTAGCCGCCGGGTGGCGGCTTATATCGAACCATCTTCGTATTGCCTTCGCTCATGGCGTTCAGCCTTTCGCGCGCTGATGATGCGCACCAGATTTTCGTCGTCCGGGTCTGGATAGGCGTGGACGACCACCAAAAGGCCGCCCGGTTCGACCCGGCCGACGGCCCACCATCGTTCCTCGCCGTCCACCAGGCGATCCGGGATGATCAGGTGGAGCGGATCGAACCAGACGCCGCTTGCGCGTTCGAAACTGACCCGATGTTTGAGCCTGTTCGTTCGCGCCTTTTCAGCGTCCCACTCGAACTCCATTCGCCCCTCATTATTGTACGTACAAATCTGTACGTCAATCCTACACCAGCCTACGCCCGGCTTCGTCGATCACCGAGCCCAGATCGTCCAGTTCCTCGGGCAGGATCATCTCGTTGTGCGCCTTGCCGGACGGGATCATCGGCAGGCAGTTCTCGGCCTTCTCGACCCGGCAGTCGAAGATCACCGGGCCCGGATGGTCGATCATCTCGATGATCTTCGCATCCAGCTCGGCCGGGTCGCTGCAGCGGATGCCCTTGGCCCCGTAGGCCTCGGCCAGCTTCACGAAGTCGGGCAGGCTGGATGAATAGCTGTGGCTGTAGCGCTGGCCGTGCAGCAGCTCCTGCCACTGGCGGACCATGCCCATCCATTCGTTGTTGAGGATGAAGATCTTGACCGGCAGGTCGTACTGCACCGCCGTCGACATCTCCTGGATGCACATCTGGATGCTGGCCTCGCCGGCGATATCGATGACCAGGCTGTCCGGATGCGCCAGCTGCACGCCCAGCGCCGCGGGCAGGCCATAGCCCATGGTGCCCAGCCCCCCGGAGGTCATCCAGCGGTTGGGCTCCTGGAAGCGGTAGAACTGGGCGGCCCACATCTGGTGCTGGCCGACTTCCGTCGTGATGTAGGAATCGCGGTCCTTGGTCAGCTGGTACAGCCGCTCGATGGCCAGCTGGGGTTTGATCGTCCCCTCGCTCTTGCCGTAGCGCAGGCAGCGAACCTCGCGCCAGGCCTCGATCTGCCGCCACCACTCGTCCAGCGCCTGGCGGTTGGCGCTCAGGCGCTGGTCCTTCCAGGACGCGATCAGGTCGCTCAGCACCGACCCGGCGTCGCCGACGATGCCGATGTCGACGCGGACGTTCTTGTTGATCGAGCTGGCGTCGATATCGATGTGGATCTTCTTGGAGTTCGGCGAGAAGGCGTCCAGCCGCCCGGTCACCCGGTCGTCGAACCGCGCCCCGACGCAGATCATCACGTCGCAGTCGTGCATCGCATGGTTGGCCTCGTAGGTGCCGTGCATGCCCAGCATCCCCAGCCAGGCCGGATCGGCGGCCGGGAAGGCGCCCAGGCCCATCAGGGTCGAGGTCACCGGCGCCCCGGTCATGGCCGCGAACTCGCGCAGGGCCTTGGCCGCCTCCGGCCCGGCGTTGATGACGCCGCCGCCGGTGTAGAAGATCGGCGCCTTGGCCGCCGCGATCATCCGCGCCGCCTCGGCGACGCGGCCGGCGTCGCCCTTGGTTCGCGGGGCATAGGCGTGGCCGAACTGGACCTCGTCGGGGCCCTGATAGACGCCGCGCGAGAACTGCACGTCCTTGGGCAGGTCGACCAGAACCGGGCCCGGCCGGCCGCTGGTGGCGATGTGGAAGGCCTCGTGCAGGATGCGCGGGAGGTCCTTGATGTCCTTCACCAGGTAGTTGTGCTTGGTGCAGGCGCGGGTGATGCCGACGGTGTCGGCTTCCTGGAAGGCGTCGGTGCCGATCAGGTGGGTCGGGACTTGGCCGGTCAGCACGACCATCGGAATGCTGTCCATCAGCGCGTCGACGATGCCGGTGATGGCGTTGGTGGCGCCGGGGCCGCTGGTGACCAGAACCACGCCCGGCTTGCCGGTCGAGCGGGCATAGCCCTCGGCCGCATGGGCCGCGCCCTGCTCGTGGCGGACCAGGATGTGGCGCAGGCGCTCGCCATGCTGCTCGTTGTCCTGGAACAGGGCGTCATAGATGGGCAGCACCGCCCCGCCCGGGTACCCGAACATCACCTCGACGCCCTGGTCGACCAGGGCGCGGATCACCATCTCGGCGCCGGTGAGGGTGTCCAGCTGGACATCAGGGCCATGGGGGGCAGCGGCTTGTTCGGCGGTGTTCTGGTCGGTCATCGGTCTGTCTCGGGGGGAAGGCGTAGGCCTGGAAAACAAAAGGGGCCCCAGAAGGGCCCCGGCGCATGCGACCATGAACGGCGTGCTGGGGACACGCCGGACAGGGCCGCTAGGTAAGTACGATGCTCACGATGCGCACGAAGTTTGCTCCAAATCCACGAAATGGCTTTTGCCATGCGGTCGAAGGGCGGTCAAGGCGCTGGTTGGCGCAAGTTCCTTCCAATTCTCTCGATCACTACAGACGTAAATTCGGGCGTGTCGATCCCCCTGGTCCCGGAAGCGCCTGCCGGCCGGCGGCGCTCCCGGCAAAAGGTCCCCCCTGATGAGGGATGACGGCGCCCGGCCGGACGGTGACTCTGCGGGGGCAACCAGACCGGAAACCCTCATGCGCCCTCATCTCCTCGCCCTCGCCCTGCTCGTGGCGCCCCTTGGCGCCACCGTGGCGACGCTGCCTGCCGCCGCCGCCGAGGCTCCGGCCAAGCCCGACCTGAAGGGCGGGGTGACGCTGAAGAAACTCCGCCAGATCTTCGAGGGTCTCGGCCACAAGACCACCGACGGCAAGAACGACAGCTACTTCGAGTTCAAGGTCGAGCAAGGCGGGCTCGACATCTACCTGCTGGCCGAGCTGAGCCCGAGCACCCAGTACATCTGGATCAAGTCGTCCCTGAAGGACTTGACCGCCTCCGATGACTACAAGGCCCTGATGAGGGCCAACTACGAGGTCCAGCCGGCCCAGCTGTTCTTCTCCGACAACAACGTCCTGACTATCGCCGTGCCGGTGGAAAACCGCGACATCAAGCCCGAGGTTGTCGAGCGGGCGCTGACCATCGTCATCGACGGGGCGGTGGCGACCCAGGATCTGTGGCTGCCGAAAGAATAGCCGACCACTGCGCTTCGGGATCGAGGCTGGTCGCGCGCGGCCAGTCCGCCATCTGGTTGCGCAGCCAGGTCAGCTGGCGCTTGGCGTAGCGGCGGGTCTCGCGGCGGGCGTCGTCGAGCGCCTGCTCGAGGGTGATATCGCCGGCCAGATGGGCGGCGAACTCGCGCACTCCGACCGCCTTCATGACCGGCAGGCGCGGATCCAGCCCGCGGGCGGTCAGCGCCGCCACCTCGGCCAGGGCGCCGGCCTCCAGCATGGAGTCCAGGCGCGCGTCACACCGGTCGTAAAGGGCGTCACGAGGCGGTTCGAGCGCGATGGCCCGCCAGCTGCCCTCGTCCAACGCCGGCCTGGTTTCGGCCTGCCAGGCGCTGAGCGGCCGTCCGCTGGCCTGCAGCACCCCGAGCGCCCGGGTCAGGCGCTGGCGGTCGCCGGGGGCGATCCGGGCCGCCGCCGCCGGATCGGCCAGCGCCAGCCGGGCCCGCGCCGCCGCCTCGCCCTCGGCGTCGTACCGCGCCTCGACCGCGTCGCGCAGGTCATTCGGCACGGCGGGAACATCGGCCAGCCCTTCGGTCAGGGCCTTGAAATACAGGCCGGTGCCGCCGACGACGATGGCGGGCCTGCCCCGGCCGTTGATGTCCTCCAACACCGGCTGCGCCTCCCGCAGCCAGCGGCCGACGCTCCAGCCGTCGGCCCCATCGGCGACGCCGAACAGGTGGTGCGGCGCCTGGGCCAACTCCTCCGGCGTCGGCCTGGCGCTCAGCGCCGTCAGGTCGGCATAGAGCTGCAGGGCGTCGGCATTGACGATCTCAGCCCCGGTTTCCCGGGCCAGGCGCAGGGCCAGGGCGGACTTGCCGCTTGCGGTGGGTCCGGCGATCAGCCAGATGCGGGGCTCCATGCAGCTATCCATCACCCTTGTCAGCCCCGATCCGCAAGCCGTCTCGGCCGCGATCACCCGTGTTCGTTCCCAGACCGGCGCCGGCGAGGCCCGCCTGCTCGGCACCGGCGCCGCCGATCTGACCGCGTCCGGCCAGCAGACCCTGACCCGGGGCCTGCTCGACGCCGTCCTCGGCGACCTGCCGGTCGACGCCTGTATCCAGCCTTTGGAGGGCCGCCGCAAACGCCTGCTGATCGCCGACATGGACTCGACCATCATCGGCTGCGAATGCCTCGACGAGCTGGCCGATTTCGCCGGCGTCAAGGCGGCCGTGTCGGCGATCACCGAACGGGCCATGCGCGGCGAACTGGCCTTCGAGGGCGCCCTGCGCGAGCGGGTCGCCATGTTGAAGGGCCTGGAGCTGGCCGCCCTGCAGCGCTGCTACGACGAGCGGGTCAAGCTCAATCCCGGCGCCAGAACCCTGGTCCGCACCATGGCCGCGAACGGGGCGCGCTGCCTGCTGGTCTCCGGCGGCTTCAGCTTCTTCACCGGCCGCGTGGCCGCCGCCGCCGGCTTCCATGAAGATCGGGCCAACACCCTGATCGAGGATGCCGGCGGTCTGACCGGCGAGGTCGGCGAGCCCATCCTCGGCCGGGAGGCAAAGCTGGCAGCCCTCCAGGGCGAGGCGGCCAGGCTCGGCATTCCCTTGTCCGAGACGCTGGCCGTCGGCGACGGCGCCAACGACCTGGCCATGATCGAAGCCGCCGGCCTCGGCATCGCCTACCGCGCCAAGCCGGTCGTGGCGGCGCAAGCCCACGCCCGGGTGGACTACGCCGACCTGACGGCGCTGCTGTATTTTCAGGGGTATTCGGCAAACCAATTCGTCACGGACTGACCCACCGACGGCCGGACAATGCCCTATCCAAAAATCTGTCATCCCGGAAAGCGCGTAGCGCTTATCCGGGACCCAGGGGTTGCAGCGCACCGGCGTCAAAGCTGCGTTCGATCGCGAGACCACGCACCCCCTGGGTCCCGGATAGCCCGCTCCGCGGTCTTCCGGGATGACACAGAGGGGGCAAGTTCGTGCGCGAGCGTGCTTCCCCTGCAGAGGCGAACCGCGCTGGCCGGCGACCTACTCCCCGCCGCCGCCCTTGCCGAAGTAGCGGAAGAACTCGCTGTCCGGCGACAGCACCAGGGTCGCGTCGCCCTGGCCGAGGCTGGTCTCATAGGCCCGCATCGAACGGTAGAAGCCCGCGAAGGCCGGGTCCTTGCCGAAGCTCTCGGCGAACAGGCGGGCCCGTTCGGCGTCGGCCTCGCCTCGGATGCGTTCGGCCTCGCCGGTGGCGGTCCCGACGATCTCCAGCGCCTTCTGGTCGCCCTCGGCGCGTTTACGGACCGACTGCTGCTGGCGGGCGGTCTTCATCCGCTCGTAGACGGCGTTCTGGTTGGCCAGCGGCAGGTCGGCGCGCTTGATGCGCACATCGATGACCTCGATGCCGAGGCGCGAGCTGACGGCCTGGCGGGCCAGGTTGTTGCGGATCGTGCCCATCAGTTCGGCCCGACGCTTCGAGATGATGTCGTCGCTGTCGGCCGTGCCCAGGGCCTGGCGCAGGGCGGCGTTGAGGCGCTGTTCAAGCCGGCTCTGGCTGTTCGCCGCATCGCCCATGGCGGTGTAGAACAGGTAGGGGTTCTTGATGCGGTAACGCAGGAAGGCGTCGACCATCAGCCGGCCCTTGCTGCCGGTCAGAATCTCTTCCTTGGTCGCTTCCAGGGTCTGGTTGCGCTTGTCGAAGACGATGATGCTTTCCGAGAAGGGGTACTTCATCTTCAGGCCGGGCCCGTCGCCACGGCCGGGCGCGTTGACCACCCGCACCACCTTGCCCAGCTGGACGACGACGGCCTGCTCGGTCTGTTTGATGACATAGAAGGTCTGGCTGGCGATCAGCAGCAGGCCGCCAAGCAGGATGGCCAGGACGTAGAGTTGATTGCGGCCGATCATTGGGCGGCTCCCGCGCTGCGCGGCGCCGCTGCGCTCACCTTGGGTTTGAAGACATCGGGCGACAGCACGATGGGGGCTGTGACGCCCTTGCCGTCGATGATCACCTTGTTGGATTTGCTCAGCACCCGCTCCATCGTCTCGATGTAGAGCCGCTGGCGGGTGACGCCGGGGGCCAGGCGGTACTGGACATAGATCTGGTCGAAGCGCTGCGCCTCACCGACCGCCTCGTTGACGACCTGGGCCTTGTAGCCGAGCGCCGCCTGCTTGATCTGCGAGGCCTGGCCTTCGGCCCGGTTGACCTTGGCCTGATAGTCCTGGTCGGCGGCGGCGACGTCCTGGAAGGCGGCGACGACGGGCTTGGGCGGTTCGGCGGCGCGGATCTGCACCGAATCGACCACCACCCCGGCGTCATAGCTGTCGAGGATGCGCTGCATCAGGGTGGCGGCCTCCAGCTGGATGCGGCCGCGGTCGGTGGTCATCACCGGGTCCAGCTGGTTGCGGCCGACCACCTCGCGCATGGCGCTCTCGGCGACGTCCTTCACCGTCTGGGCGACGTCGGTGACGTTGAACAGCGACTTGGGCGCGTCGGCGATCTTCCAGTTCACGGCGAACGACATATCGACGATGGCCTCGTCGCCGGTCAGCATCAGGCTCTCGTCCTCGACGGTGCCGGCCTTGGCGCCGCCGACGAGGGTTTCGTTGATGGTGGTGACGTCGACCTTGCGGTAGCCCTGGATGATCGGGAAGTGGTAGCCCAGACCGGGGCCGAACTTGCTGGTGTAGGCGCCGAAGGTGGTGACCACCGCCGTCTCCTTGGCCCCGACGACGATGACGCCGGCCAGGGCATAGACCGCCACCAGCAGGCCGCCGACGATCGGCGCGTATTTGCGCAGCATGTCCGGCGTGCTCTCGCCGGGCGATCCGCCGCCACCGCCGCCCCCACCAGAGAACATCCCGCGCAGGCGGGCGCTCCAGCGGTCGATCAGTTCGTTGAGGTCGACGCCCTCGGCGGGCGGCGGTTGCGGGCGGCGCGGCGGCGTCGGCCGGCGCGGTTCGTCACGGTCAGGGGCAGGGGCCGGGGCGCCCGGCTTGTCCTTGTCGCCTTCCGGCGGCGGCGAACCCCAGGGTCCGGGGTTGGCGTTGTCGTTCCAGGGCATGGAGTCGGCGGGCTTCCGTCGGCTGAATAAACGAGCCCGGTTGCAAACCCGGGCGTGGAGCCGGATATGAGACGCCCAAGCCCTCAACGCAAGCTGAACCGGTATGACTTCCCTCCCGACAATCGACCGTGACGCCGTCCTGGCGGCCCTCGACAAGGTGGTCGATCCCCGGTCCGGGCGCGGCCTGGTGGCCGCCGGGCTGGTCCAGGGGCTGGTGATCCGTGAGGGAACCGCCGGCTTCATGCTCGAGGTTCCGGCCGCCGACGCGGCCCGCTACGGCTATATCCGCGAACAGGCCGAGACGGTCCTGAAGGGCCTGCCGGGCGTCGAGAAGGCCCAGGTGGTGCTGACCGCCGAGGCCGGCTCCGGGGTGACGCGCCAGCGCAAGACGGCGCGGCTCAGCCCCGATCCAAAATCCGAACCCAAGGCCTCGGAAGCCGAGAAGCCGGCCCATGTGAAGCGGGTCATCGCCGTGGCCAGCGGCAAGGGCGGGGTCGGCAAGTCCACCGTCTCGGTCAATCTCGCCTGCGCCTTCGCAAAGCTGGGCCTGAACGTCGGTCTGCTCGACGCCGACGTCTACGGCCCTTCGGCGCCGAAGATGATGGGCATCGACGAGGAGCCGGCCTTCGTCGACGGCAAGCTCGAGCCGCTCACCGCCCACGGGGTCAAGCTGATGAGCATCGGCTTCATGGTCGCCGAAGGCAGCCCGATGATCTGGCGCGGCCCGATGGCCAGCTCCGCCGTGCGCCAGATGGTCCAGGACGTGCGCTGGGGCACGGAAGCCACGCCCCTCGACCTCCTCATCGTCGACCTGCCGCCGGGCACCGGCGACATCCACCTGACCCTGGTCCAGAAACTGGCCGTCGATGGCGTCGTGCTGGTCTCCACGCCTCAGGAGATCGCCCTGATCGACGCGAGACGTGCGGCGGCGATGTTCGCCAAGACCGGCACCCCGATCCTCGGCGTCATCGAGAACATGGCCTGGTTCGAAGGCCCGGACGGCGTGAGAATCCCCATCTTCGGAACCGGCGGGGCCAGGACCGAGGCGGAGACGCTCGGCGTCCCCCTGCTGGCCGAAATCCCCATCGAACTGGCCCTGCGCCAGGCCGGCGACGAGGGCCGCCCGCTGACGGCGGTCGGCGGCGAAAGCCTCGCCGCCAAAGGCTTCGAGGCGGCGGCCCGGGCGCTGCTGTAGGAAGGCGAAAGACAACATGCACGACATCCTCGCCCTCGGCGCCCGCGCCGGCGCCCTGCTCAAGGAACGGGGCGAGAAGGTCGCCGTCGGGGAGACCTCGGCCGGCGGGCTGATCTCCGCCAGCCTGCTGGCTGTCCCCGGCGCCTCGGCCTATTTCGCCGGCGGCGCCATCACCTATTCGGCCCGCTCGATCCGGGGGCTGGCCGGCATCTCCACCGACCAGATGCGGGCCGACGGCATCCGCTCCAGCTCCGAGCCCTACGCCCTGCTGCTGGCCGGCGAGATCAAGGCCCGGCACGGCAACATCAGCTGGGGGCTGTCGGAGACTGGGGCGGCGGGACCTGACGGCAACCCCTATGGCGATCCGGCCGGGCACACCTGCATGGCCGTGGTCGGGGCGGTCAGCGTCGTGCGGACCCTGCGCACCGGGTCCAGCGACCGGGTCGAGAACATGTGGGCCTTCGCCGAGGCGACGCTGAAGCTGTTCGTCGAGGTCCTGGAAACCGCGCCGGCCCGCTAGCGGCCTACAGCGCTGACGGATCCAGCCGCGCCAGCCGCTCGCGCCGCTCCGCATAGCGGTCGCCCAGAGCGGGGGTGGTCAGGAAGAGCCTGAGCATCTGTTCCGCCGTCGTGCCGTCCAGGGTGTCCGCCCCGAGGGCCAGCAGGTTGGCGTCGCCGTGCTGCCGGGCCGAGGCGGCCTCCTCCACCGTGTGAAGCAGGGTGGCGCGGATGAAGGGGAAGCGATTGGCGGCGATGGCCATCATCTGGCCGCTGCCGCAGATGCCGACGGCGAAATCGGACCGGCCCTGTTTGATTTCGGTCACCAGAGCCACGGCGTAGTCCATGGCGTCGACCCGTTCGGCCGCGCTGCCCGTGCCGCAGTCCTTGACCGCATAACCCTCGGTCTCCAGCCACGCCGTGAGCCGCGCCTTCAGGGCGACCCCTCGGTGGTCGGCGGCGATGGCGATGGGCTTGCGGGTCAGTCTGTCGGTCATCTCCCGAAAGCCGATGAATATGTCTAGACATATTCATTTTGGGGCTTCTTACGGCCCTTGCGACAATTGCGACGGCCACCCGGCCGGATGTGGGTCCAGCGACGACAAGCAGGCCTACATTCGGCGACACGCGGCCTGCGGCTGGCCTACGCCGTGGGCTACAATCCCGCCGCCTCGGCCCACCCTCCGGGCACGGTTCCCTCAGCCTTTTCAACGGCAAGACGCCGCGTTGACGCCCTTGCCGCCGGCTGACGCGGTATAATCGTAGGCCGCTTCGATAGCGGCCGGTTCAGGCCACGGCCAGCCTCGCCGGTTTGCTGGAGGCCAGCTTGAAGACGTCCCAGTAGCCCGGCGCGGTCAACATGCCGTCCAGCACGCCCTTCTGCTTCAGCAACCGATGCGTTCTCGGCAGGTTGTAGCAGGGCACATGCATGAAGATCGAATTCGCGCGGCAGCGGCTACGCTGCCTCGTAAAGAGACCTGAGATGCGTCACGGGTAGCCGGTATCGCTCGCCTGCGTGGATAAGCGCTATCAACGTAGCCTTACGATAAACTGCAGCCATCTCATCTTCCGCCGCATCACGGAACCGATGAACGTCTACCTCTATGGCCAATGGGAGCTCGCCATCTCTAGTGTCTATTTTGCGGTAGTGAGGTTCGAGTTCATCTTTCAGTCCATATCGGATGATGACACTCACCCAACTGAATGGGGCGTCTTCGAGATATCCGGAACGGACTAGTTCTTCCTCAAGCTCGTCACGTACTCGGTTCGCCGCTGCCGCATTTCGCCTAGCGTGAATTCGAGCTTGGGTGAGAGCCACGCCAGCCAAGACCAGTTTCCGGTTATGAGCCATTGTTGATTTACCGAATGAGGGATTGGCGAACGCCGAAACGGGTGTCAGGGAGCGCTGGAAACCTCAGAGCGAGAGGTCGCCAGCCGTAGAACTTCCAAATACGATTTGGCTGTCAGCATTCCATTCGTAACGCCTTTTTCCCGAAGCAAACGGCTTACTTTCGGTAGGTTGTAGCAGCCTACCCACATGAACATGTGGTGCTCGCAGTGATAGTTGACGAAATACGGCGCGAGCAGGGCGCGCTCGATGAGGTTGGCCTTCGTCGTGCGGGCGTGGCGCAGGGGATCGGGCTCGTCCCTGGCGATGCAGGCGTGCTCGGCGATGTTGCGCAGGCGGGTGACGAGCGGCAGCCAGGTCGCCTGCGGCGCCAGCCACAGCACCGGCCAGGCCCACCAGAAGCCGAACGGGGCGGTGACGGCGACCGTGACGATCATGCCGAGGAAGAAGCGTTTACGGCTGACCACCGCCTTTTTCAGGATCGGCCAAAGCGGCTGATCGGGGGTGCGCTCGCGCAGGGTCTTCACCAGGCCGGCCCAGCGCTGCTTGTAGTAGGTCTGGCCGGTCAGGTCGCGGACCACCTTGCGCCACAGGGACTTGCGGGTGATCGGGAAGGGGGCGGAGAGGACGAGGTCCGGGTCTTCCGACTGCTGGGCGAACCTGTGATGGCCCAGGTGATAGGTGCGGTAGGCGACCAGGCCGCCGGGGGTCAGGTAGTCGCCGAGGAAGTCGTTGACCTTGAGGTCGGGGTGCAGGGCGCCGTGGGCGGCGTCGTGCATCAGGATGGCCAGGCCCAGCTGGCGGGCGCCGATGATCATCACCGCCAGCGGGATGGTGATCGGCCAGACCAGGGCCATGGCCCCGGCGGCGAAGATGACCAGCCAGGCATGGGCGATCAGGGCCGGGCCCTTCCAGGCCGACTTTTCGGACAGCGGAGCCCATTCCTCGGGCGTGAAATAGGTCTTCGCGGCGACACGGGCGGCGGCGGCCATCAGGCGTCTCCTGGTTTCGGCGACAGGCGGAGCAGGGCGAGCATGTCTTCGACCGCCTCGGACACGGTGGCCTCGGTGGCCCCTTCGCGCAGGGCCACGCCCAGCGCCAGGGTCCAGAAGCGGCGGGCGGTGACGGCGGGGTCTTCAGGCCCGGTCCAGCCGCGTTTGCGGCGAACCTCGGCATAGGCCCGGTCGCCTTCGGCGTGCAGGCGTTCGAAGGTGCGTTCGATCAGGGGAGCGAGGTCCTGCCGCCGGCGGGTCAGCGACAGGGCCTCGACGAACAGGGCCAGGCCAGGGGCGCCGAGCACGGTCTCGACCAGGCGGCGGTTGTAATCGCCGCCCGTCGGCGCGGTGGCGGCGGCCGCCTCGGCCCGGGCGGCGACATAGAGCACCTCGCGGCAGGCGGCCTCGACGAACAGGGCCTCCTTGGTGCGGAAATAGTAGGTCACCTGGCTGGGGTAGGCCCCGGCGGCGGTGGCGATCTCGGCGACGGCGACGCCGGTCGCGCCACGCGACTTGAACAGCTCGACCGCCGCGTCGAGCAGGCGCGAGCGCATCCGCTTGCCGGGCTCACGCACGGCGCGCACGTCGGTCAGGGCTTGAACCTTCGCCATGGGGTTTTTTGTATGACGTACAAAAAGGGGCGTCAACGGTCTGGACAGACACCCGCGTTCGTCGCACGCTGGTCTTTCCCTGGGGAGGGACGACCATGAGACTGACAAAGACAGTTGGCGCGTTCACCGTGGCCCTGGTGCTGGGGCTCGCGGCGGCAGGGCAGGCAGGGGCCTGTTCCATCGACGCCAACGGCAAGCTGAGCACGAAGAAGGGCGACCCCTATCCCGGGGCCAAGGGCAAGGCCTGGTACACCTCGGGCAAGCCCCTGACCCTGGACGGCGACAGCTTCAAGAAGACCGGCGCGCCTCGGGTGTTCGGCGACTCGGAGTTCAGCTTCATCAAGAAGGTCGGCGAGATGGAGGGCATCCCCTTCTATCGCGACGAGGACCTGCCGGACCTGCTGTTCGTGCCGATCGACGCCGCGACCTGCACCTTCCACGCCTACGAGAAGGGCTAGAGCCCCTGCGGGACGACGGGGGGATGTCGTCCCGCCAGGGACGGCCTAGCCGAACAGCCAGTCCGCCTTGGGATCGGCTGCGAACGGAGCGGGCAGGCCGATGAAGTCGGCGGCCGTCAGCTGGGCCGCCGTGACGCCGGTGAGGATGACATAGCCGCCGTCGGCGAAGACGACCTTGGCCCCGGCCGCCAGCTGGGCGATCGACATGTAGCCGCCGTAGGCGGTGACATCGAGGTGGTCGATGCCGTCCTGGAAGTCGGCGATGGTATTGGCCCCGTCGCCGGGCCCGAACACGAAGCGATCGGCGCCGGCCCCGCCGGTCAGGGTGTCCTGGCCCGCCCCGCCGATGAGGACGTCGTCGCCGGCCAGCCCGACCAGGCTGTCGTGGCCGTCCCCGCCCACGATGTGGTTGACCTGATCGTTGCCGGTCAGTTTGTCGCTGTAGTTCGAGCCGGTCAGGTTCTCGATCGAGATGTAGCTGTCGCCCGCCGCGTCGCCGCTGTTGGCCACGGTGCTGGTCAGCGAGGCGATCACGCCGGCGGTCGCCCCCGAGTAGGAGGCCGTGTCGAGACCCAGGCCGCCGTTGAGGCTGTCGGCGCCGGCGCCGCCGATCAGGATGTTGGCGACGGCGTTGCCGGTCAGGGTGTCGTCGAAGCTGGACCCCGTCAGGTTCTCGATGCCGACATAGGTGTCGCCGGCGGCCGCGCCGATATTGGCGGCGGGACTGGCCAGGGAGGCGACGACGGCGGCGCTCGCCGTCCGGTAGGAGGCGGTGTCGGAGCCGCTTCCGCCATTGAGCAGGTCGGCGCCGAGGCCGCCTTCGAGGATGTTATTCCCGGAATCGCCGAACAGGCTGTCGTTGAAGTTGGACCCGGTCAGATTCTCGATGCTGCTGTAGGTGTCGCCCAGCGCCTGGCCGAAATTGATGCTCGGGTTGAACAGACTGGCCTTCACCATCGTGGAGGCGTTGGCGTAGCTGGCGGTGTCGGACCCCTCGCCGCCGTTCAGCGTGTCCTTGCCGGCCCCGCCGGTCAGGGTGTCGTCGCCGGCCAAGCCGTTGAGGGTATCGTTGCCGGCGCCGGTGGTCAGGGCGTCATTGCCGGCCGTGCCGGTGACCGTCTGGTTGGCGACCGGGGGCGGGGGGCGCCATCAACGGCGCGTCGTCCTTCAGGCGAAGGGGGCGGGTGGACTTGATCATCGCGGGCGTTTCCCAAGGCGCCGCCGGTCGGCGGCCGAGAGCGGCGCGGACCTGCGCTGCTTATCCGGGGAATATGTGCTGCCGGCCCTTGCCGGTCAGACGCGACGGCGCGCGGCGGCGCGCGCTGTCGCGCGGGAAGTTGCGCGTTGTTGCGCGTCTAGTCGGGGGTGATCGGCCCGCGTGACATCGAGCGGGCCAGGGCCATGGTCATCAGGAGGTCGCCGCCGAGCGCCGCCGCCCCTGGACCGAAGTCGCGCAGCAGGTGGTCGCGAATGTCTTCCGGAACGCTGCCTTCCGGCGCCAGGGCCGGCAGGTTGATGAGTTCCTGGTAGCGGGCCTCGTCCGCCGCGACGTCGCCGCTGAGCGGGCCGATGCGGTGCAGGATGACCGGCGCCGCCGTAATGGTCCTGCCAGCGTCCGGCGCCTGGGAAAGGGTGATGCCGTCCATGACCTCGACCCGGCGCTGAAGGACGCCATTGAACATCCCGAAGACCAGGGCGCCGGTCAGCGGCTGGCTGCAGACGACGAAGACGTGCTGGTGCAGGGGCAGCAGCCAGCCGTCCAGTTCGGTGCCGGCGATTCCCATTCGCAGGCTCAGCAGGCCGCTGGCGTCCCGACGCACCATGCCGTGGTCGTGCAGGAAGTGGCCGGGCATCATGCCGAGGGGTCTGGTCGTGCGGAAGAAGCACTCATAGGCGTCGGCTCTGAGTTCCGAACTGGCCAGGATCTGCTCCATCAAGGCCGACGGCAGCCTCAAGCCGTCGGGACGCTGGTTGGCCCGGGGCGCCGTGGCGGCGCCGAGAGCCTCGGCGAAGCCGGTCAGGTCGCGGTCCCAGTCGAGCATCGAGAAGTCCGGGCGGCGGACAGCGACCAGGGCGGTCAAGCGCTCGAGATTGTAGTCGCTGGGCAGGGCCTGACCGTTCAGCCAGCGGGCGACGCCGGACTTGTGAACCGCCAGGTCGGCGGCGAGCCGGCCCCGGCTCATCGACAGCGCCTTGAGGGTCAGGTCGAGTTTGGCGGCAAACGAGTCGATGGCCATGGCCGGACCTTTCCGAGGTTGGTCCGGAAAGGCAAGTGGTCTTCAGGTTGCAGCCAGCCCGGACGTGGCGAGTCTACGGGACCGCGGGCTGTCCGGTTCACTTGGCGAGAGGTCCGTGGGCGCGCGGCAGCGGGGGACGCGAGGGCGCGCCCACGGAGGGCGGTCCGGATGCGGCGTACGGATTGCCGCTACCCGGACCGCCGGGGCTATTCGAACAGCCAGTCGGCCTTGGGATCGAGCGGGGCGGGGCCGCCCAGGCCGATGAAGTCGGCGGCGGTCAGGCTGGTGGCCATGACACCGGTCAGGATGACGTAGCCGCCGTCGGCGAAGATGATCTTGGCGCCGGCGGCCAGCTGGCTGATCGAACTGTAGGCGCCGTAGGCGGTGATATCGATCAGGTCGATGCCGTCCTGGAAGTCGGCGATGGTGTTGGCGCCGTCGCCCGGACCAAAGACGAAGGTGTCGACGCCCAGGCCTCCGGTCAACGTATCCTGACCGGCGCCGCCGGTCAGGAAATCGTCGCCGTCGCCGCCGAACAGCTTGTCGGCGCCATTGCCGCCGACCAGGACGTCAGCCCCGCCCATGCCGTTCAGGGTGTCGTTGCCGTCGAGGCCGTTGATGGTCTCGAACAGAGCGGTCCCGTTGATGGTGTTGGCGCCGGCCGTGCCGTTCAGCGTCGCCTCCGAGCCGGCCATCATGGGCGGCGGGGGAGGCGGCGGAGGCGGCGGCGGCGGTGGGGGCGGAGGAGGGGGAGGGGGAGGCGGAGGCGGAGGAGGCGGCGGCGACATGCCGGTGATGAAGTCGGCCGCCGTGAGCTGGGCCGCCATGACGCCGGTCAGGGTGGCGTAGCCGCCGTCGGCGAACAGAATCTTGGCGCCGGCGGCCATCTGGGTGATGCCGGTATAGCTGCCGTAGGCGCTGATATCGATCAGGTCGATACCGTCCTGGAAGTCGGCGATGGTGTTGGCTCCGTCGCCGGGCGCCAGCACGAAGATGTCCGCGCCCAACCCGCCGGTCAGGGTGTCCTGACCCGCGCCGCCGATCAGGACGTCGTCGCCATCGCCGCCAGACAGCTTGTCGGCCCCGGCGCCGCCGACCAGCACGTCAGCCCCGCCCATGCCGCTGAGCCTGTCGTTGCCGTCTAGGCCGTTGATGGTCTCGAACAGCATCGTGCCCTCGATGGAGTTGGCGCCGGCCGTGCCGTTGATCGTCGCTTCCGATCCCGCCGTGGCGGGCGGAGGCGGCGGAGGGGGAGGTGGCGGCGGCGGGGGCGGTGGCGGCAGCGCCAGGTTCATGAAGCTGCTGTCGTTGATCGCCGAAGCATTGATCCCCTTGAGGATGACGTGGCGAATGCCGTCCACGACGACGACGGCGTCGGCGCCGTTCTGGATGACGCTCTGGTAGCTGCCGTATCGGCTTAGATCGATCAGATCCTGACCCAGGACGAAGTCTTCGATGGTATCGGTTCCGGAACCTGGGCCGATCTTGAACTGATCGGCGCCGGAGCCGCCGATCAGTGTATTGGAGTTGGCCCCACCGTCGATTTTATCGTTGCCGGCTCCACCGGTCAGGCGATTGTTCGTGGCATCGCCGACCAGCACATCGTTGAAGTTGGATCCGGTCAGGTTTTCGATCTGGATCAAGACGTCGCCGGCGGCTTCGCCCGTGTTGTTGGTGTTGTCGAGAAGATCGACCGTCACGCCCGCGTCGGCGCCGGAGTAGCTGGCAGTGTCCCTTCCCGGGTCCCCGCTGGGGCCGCCGTCCAGCGTATCGGCCCCGCTGCCGCCGTTCAGAGTGTCGGCCCCTTCGCCGCCGTGCAGGACATCGTCTCCGGCGCCGCCCGACAGCAGGTCCGCGCCAACCAGACCGCTAAGGACATTGCCCCCGCTGTCGCCGAAGATGTCGTCGTCGAACCGACTGCCCAGGACGTTCTCGATCTCGCTGTAGCTGTCGCCGGCGGCCTCGCCGACGTTGAGGATCGGGGCGTTCAGGAACACCGTCACGCCCTGGGAGGCGTAGTCATAACTGGCGGTGTCGCTGCCGGCTCCCCCGATGAGGATGTCCGAGCCCAGGCCGCCTTGCAGGATGTTGTCGGCCCCGTCGCCGATCAGCTTGTCGGCGCCCGAAGTGCCCACCAGGTTCTCGATGGCGTGGAAGGTCGTGCCCGCGGCCTCGCCGGTGTTCTGGGCGGCGTTGGCCAGACTGATCACCGAGCCGATGGTGCTGTAGGCGAACTCGGCGGTGTCATTTCCCGCCCCGCCGTCGAGGATGTCGCCGCCGCCGTAGCCGGCCAGGCGGTCGTCACCGTCCCCACCGACCAGTCCGTTGGCGGAGAAGTCGCCGGAAAGTATGTCATCGAACGCCGACCCCTCCAGAATCTCGATGGCGATGAATTCGTCTCCCTTCGCCTCGCCCTCACCCTCAACGCCGACTTGCAGCGAGACCGCTACGCCAGCGGTCGCGAAAAGGTAGGACGCCGTATCGACGCCGCCGCCGCCGTTGAGGACGTCGGCTCCCTTGCCACCGTAGAGGACGTTGGAAGCATTGTTGCCGACCAGGGTGTCGTTGAAGTCCGAGCCCAGCAGGTTTTCGATACCGACCAGGTTGTCGCCGGCGGCCTCGCCGGTATTGCCGCCTTGCGATAGCATCTTGACGGTGACTCCCGCCGCGGCGTGGGCGTAGGAGGCGGTATCGACGCCGAGGCCGCCATTGATCAGGTCGGCGCCCTTGCCGCCCTCGAGGATGTTGTAGCCGGCATCGCCGAACAGGCTGTCGTTGAAGTCAGAACCACGCAGGTTCTCGATGCCGCTGTAGGTGTCGCCCAGGGCATGGCCGAAGTTGATGCTGGGATCGAGCAGGCTGGCCTTCACCATCGAGGTGGCGTTGGCGTAGCTGGCGGTGTCGGAGCCCGCGCCGCCGTTGAGGGCGTCCTTGCCCGCCCCGCCGAGGAGCACGTCGTCTCCGTCCAGGCCGTTCAGCGTATCATTGCCCGCCCCACCGGTCAGGGTGTCATGGCCAGCCGTGCCGTTGAGGACGAACCCCAGCGGCGGTATCGTGGTCAGGCTCAGCGGTTGGTCGTCCAAGAGAAACTTGCGGGACTTGATCATCGGTACTGCTCCCCCGGCCCGAACGACGATCGCGTCCATGATCCGGCTTTGACGGCGCCCATCGGGGCATTTACGTGGGGGGAATATGTTCCGTTGCCCGGGGCCCAGTAGGCGCAGCGGCGTGCAGGGGGTTGCAGCGGCGTGCACCGGCGCGCAGGGACTTTCCGCTACTGATCTCGCCTCGGTCGCGGCGCGTAGCGTGGTGAGATAGGTAGGAACCCATGCAAACCGATACGTTCGCCGCCAAGCTGGACCTGGCGCTCAAGGTGCTGTCGATGAGCCGTAGCCGGATGGCCTCCGAGCTGGGAGTCGACAAGTCGGTCATCGGCCGCTGGCTGGCCGGTCAGGTGAGACCCTCGCCGCACAACCTGGAACGGCTGACGGCGGTGATCGCGGCGCGGCGGTCCAGCTTCATCATGCTGGACTGGGACCGCGACCTGGCCGGCTTCGGCGCCGCCCTGGGGGCGCCGTCGGATGTGCGGCCGTCGCGGTTCGGCGCCGGCCTGCCGTTGCCGTTGCTCGACCAGATCGCCGCCAAGACCGACCGCCGGGCGAGCGCCTACGAGGGCTTCTTCCGCACGACGCGGCCATCGGCCCTGATGCCGGGTCGCTATCTGCACGACCACGGCATCGTGCGCCGCGACGCCTCGGGCCTGATGGCCTACCGCATGGGGATCGCCGGAACCGAATATGAGGGCTGGCTGTTGCCGGTGCACAACCAGATCATCTGCATCTCGACCGATCTGACCAGCGGCGCCATGGCCTTCGGCATCTTCAACGGCGTCTCGCAGCCGGCCGTCGATCTGATCGACGGCATCACCCTGTCGACCGCGCTGGACCCGGGCCGGACCATCATCGCCGCCCCCATCATCCTGCAGCGGCTGGGCCCGCTGAGCGGCGATGACGAGGCCGACGAGGCCCGCTACCGCGAGCTGGTCGCCAGCCCGCCGCTGGCCGCCGAGGGGACGGTTCCGCAAGCCATCCAGGATCACCTGTCGCGGGACTTCGGGCCCAGCGAGATGGCCAGGGGTGGCGATTGGATGATGACCCTGGGGCTGGCGCGGTCGATCGCGCGGGGCGTGCTGTTCTCCGAGCCCGGAGCCTGAACAGAGGATCCACTGTCAAAGGGTTCGCCTCGGGGCGCCCTTCTCCCCTTGCGGGAGAAGGTGGCCCGAAGGGCCGGATGAGGGGTCGATAGGTCTTCAAGCTGCGAAAGGCGGTTGCCACACGCGCCGTAGAGGCCGGTGAGCCCCCTCATCCGTCGGCTACGCCGACACCTTCTCCCGCGAGGGGAGAAGGGAGACCAGAGGCGTAACCTTCAAACAACAAGGGCCGGACATCGCTGCCCGGCCCTTGAATGCTTCAGGATGAGGCAGCGATCACCCGCCGGCCATCTTGCGGAAGAACTTCTGGCCCTGTTCGCCGCCGGCGAAATAGGCCTTCTGGCCGGTCTCGTCGGTGATCTTGGCCCAGTTGTCGCGGACTTCCTCGACCGACAGGCCGCCTTCGCCGAGGTAGACGCCCTCGGTCTCGATGATGCGCGACAGGGCGAAGACGCCGGCGCCGGCGGTGACGATGGCGCCCGTCGGGGCTTCGTCCGAGGCCAGGTAGACGACGGCCGGGGTGACGTATTCCGGCTTCAGCTTTTCCAGCACTTCCGGCGGCATCAGGCCTTCGGTCATGCGGGTGGCGGCGACCGGGCTGATGGCGTTGACGTGGATGTTGTTCTTCTGGCCCTCAAGCTTCAGGGTGTTCATGAAGCCGATGATGCCCAGCTTGGCGGCGCCATAGTTGGACTGGCCGAAGTTACCGTAGAGGCCCGACGACGAGGTCGTGACGACGATGCGGCCGTAATTCTGTTCCTTCATGATCTCCCAGACCGCCTTGGCCGGCTTGACGGTGCCGAGCAGGTGGACGCCGAGCACGAACTCGAAGTCTTCCAGGGTCATCTTGGAGAAGGACTTGTCGCGCAGCACGCCGGCGTTGGCGATCAGGATGTCGATGCGGCCCCAGGCGTCCATCGCCTGCTTGACCATCAGGGCGACGCCGGCGTCGTCGGTAACCGAGCTGCCGTTGGCGATGGCTTCACCGCCGAGCGCCTTGATTTCCTCGACCACCTTGTTGGCCGCGTCGGAGCCGCCGCCCGAGCCGTCCATGCTGCCGCCCAGGTCGTTGACCAGGACCTTGGCGCCGCGACGGGCCAGTTCCAGAGCGTGCTGACGGCCAAGGCCGCCGCCGGCCCCGGTGACGATCGCGACTTTGCCGTCGAAGCGGATGTCGGCCATGAATTTCTATTCCCTTGCGCTGGGCGGCTTGGAAACGCCCGGATTTGAGATCGGGCGGGGTTGTGCGGCGCAATAGGGAAGGCGTCAAGCGTGACGCTAGGGTCAGCCTGGGTGACCAGACCACCCCCACAGAGGCAGTCTGGCCGGCCACAAGCTTTACGAGGTTACTTTACGCGACTTCGATGTCGCCGTTCAGCGACTTGGCGAGGTCGAGCAGGCGGCGGCGCGGGCGCTCGCCGAGCTGGTAGTAGGCGCGGATCAGGTCGAGGGTTTCCTTGCGGGCGAACATCTCGCCGCCGCCTTCACCATCGTTGGCCGCCGCTTGCGGACGGTCGGTCTCGCTGAGGCCGTCGTAGAAGTAGCCGACCGGCACTTCGAGGGCTTCGCTGAGCTGCCAGAGGCGGGCGGCGCTGATGCGGTTGGCGCCACACTCGTACTTCTGGATCTGCTGGAAGCGGACCCCGACCGAGCCGGCGAGTTGTTGCTGGGTCAGACCCAGGAGACGGCGGCGGCGGCGCAGCCGCTTGCCGAGGTGAACGTCGATGTCGTTGCCCATGGGCGTGAAACCCCCTGTTGGTTAAAGCCTGTGGCCGTCCCGATTTGGTACGGTCAGGCTTCTGTGCCGCAGGAGGCGTGCCAAGCTCCCGCAGGGGGCGAAGGACGGGTGTGAAGTTGCGCGCTCCGGGCGTGTGACTTAGTTACCGGTCATGCGTGACAGACGTGTCTCATGGGTCCAGGACCTGACGTGGCGGGCCGAGGCGGTGGCCTATGACGTCTTCACCTTCCTGATGCGGCTGATGCCGACCGATTTCGCTTCGGACGTGGGCGGCTGGCTGTTCCGCCGCTTCGGGCCGATGACCAGGACCCATGTCCTGGCCTGGCAGAACCTGATCCTGGCCTTCCCGGAAAAGGACGAGGCCTGGCGCCAGAAGGTTCTGGGCGACCAGTGGGAGAGCAATGGCCGCACAGTCTTCGAATTCCCGCAGATGGACAGGATCCTGCCCTCGACGGGACGGGTCGAACTGGTGGGCCGCGAGCGGATGCAGGCGATCCGTGACGGCGGCAAGCCCGTGGTGTTCGTTTCGGGCCATCTGTCGAACTGGGAAGTGATGCCGGCCGCCATCGTCGACAGCGGCGTCGTCTGCCAGATGACCTACCGGGCGGCCAACAATCCGTATGTGGACAAACGCATCCGCGACAGTCGGGCCCGCTATGGCGTGCGGCTGTTCGCGCCGAAGGGCGGCGACGGGGCGCGGGAGCTGCTGGAAGGCATGAAGAAGGGCGAGTCGGTGGCCCTGATGAACGACCAGAAGTTCAATCGCGGCGGCGTCGCGGCGCCCTTCTTCGGGCGCGAGGTGATGGCGGCGCCCGGCCCCAGCCGCCTGGCGCTTCGTTTCGGGACGGTTCTGCAGCCGATGAGCGTACAGCGGCTGAAGGGCGCGCGGTTCCGGGCCGTGGTGCATGAGCCGATCGAGGTGCCCGACACCGGCGACAAGACGGCGGACATCGCGGCCGGGGTGGCGGCGGTGACGAAGTTTGTCGAGGATCAGGTGCGCGAGCGGCCGGGCGAATGGTTCTGGGTCCACCGGCGCTGGCCGAAGGCGGCCTATGTGGAGCTGGCGGAAAAGGGCCTGGGGCCGCCGCCGTAGGAATTAATTGGGGACACGCACCATTTTCCGCCGCCTTGAGTGGACGCACATCCGACACTGACCGGAAAATGGTGCGTGTCCCCAATTAATTAGATCGCCAGTTCGCGCATCACCTTCGGCTTCACCACCACATCATCGATGCCGCGCCGCGACGGCCCGAAATAGTCGGCTGTCCGCACGAAGGGCCGGGGGCGCATGATCACCGTCTCGATCCGGTTCAGGATGGCCCGGGTGGTCAGGGGCTTGGCGATCATCTCTGTGACGCCGGCGTCGCGGGCCTCGAACACCCGCCCCCGGTCGGCGAAGCCGGTCATCATGATGATCGGCAGATAGATGTTCATGCTGTCGCTGGCGCCCCGGACGAGGCGGGTGAAGCTGGCGCCGTCGAGCGGCTGCATCTGGAAATCGACGATGGCCAGATCGGCCGGCCAGTCGCGCAGGGCTTGCAGCCCCTCCGCGCCATCGCGCGCCTCGCGCACGAGGCGGACACCCACGCCTTTCAGGATGGTGGCGACGATGGAGCGCATGTGGGGGTTATCGTCCACGAGCAGGACGCGTAGCGACTCCAGACCAAACGACATTGGGCCCCCAGGCAACTTCCAGTGCACAACCGGGCCGTCTGTCTGTGCGAAATACGCGCGCCGCGACCCTTGTTCGATCAGTTAGGGGCGCGATGCTTACCGGAGTGTTTAGGATAGCGGACCGGTGGCAAATTCCCCCGGGGCGGGCGCTCAGACTGGGGCGACCTGACCCACCATGAGCATGGGATCCAGGTGCCGTCCGCGCCAGGTCATGCGCCAGCAGAGGTGCGGGCCGGTGGCCCGGCCGGTCGCGCCGACCTCGCCGATCTTCGTGCCGCGCTCGACCCGCTGGCCGGCCTGGGCCAGAATTCTCGACTGGTGCAGGTAGATGCTGACCAGGCCCTGACCGTGGTCGATCATGGTCAGGCCGCCTTCGAAATGCATGCCGGTCTGGGCCATGCTGACGATGCCGCCGGCCGGGGCGAGGATGGCCGTGCCCTTCGGCGCGGCGAGATCCGTGCCGTAGTGGGGCCGCTTGGCCTCGCCGTTGAGGATGCGCTGGCCGCCGAACCGGCCCGTGCGCCGCCAGCTTCTGGCCGGCAGGGGCATGGAAAAGCCGCGGCGGAAGTCCTCGGTGTCGATGCGGCTGGCCAGGGCGGCCAGTTTCAGTTCGTTCTGGGCCTTCAGCCGGGCCAGCAGGGCCGGGTCGCTGGGGCTGACCTGGTCGTCGGGCAAGCCCGAGATGCGCTGGATGTCGAAGTCCCCGGGGGTCAGTTCGAAGACATGGCTGACGGCGCCGTCGGCGTTGGAGACGCGCAGGGTTGAGCTGGCGGCGGCGTCGCGGTCGAAGCCGACGACGAACAGGCCGGTCGGGCCGGCGCGGCCGACGGCCTCGTCGTCCAGCCAGATATCGGCCCGGGGCGCGGTGTGGCCGAAGGCGAAGCCGCCCTGTTGGTAACGCCCGCTGAGGCGCAGGGGCGGGGGCGCCGCGAAGGCGGGGGCCGCGAAGGCCGCCGAGGTGAGGCCGAGGAGGGCGGACCGCCGGTTCAGGAGGTCAGGTCTTTCCAGCGCTTCAGGGCTTCGGCCGGGCCCGCATAGGCTTCCTGATGCTCGGGGCTCCAGTAGCGCAGGGCGTCGAGCGGGATCTTCACCCCGGTTACGGCGCAGATCACATGCTTGCCCGGCTTGAGGATGGCGAATTCACCGTCCCCGTAGTGGAGTTGGGCAAGGTCCCGGCCCATGTCGCGGTCGAAGGCGTTCATGGCGGCAATGTAGCGCGCGGGAGGGCGCGGGCCAAGGACGGGTGTTGAATCTGCCCCTTCCTTTCCGTCATCCCGGCCGGAGCACGGAGTGCGGAGAGCCGGGACCCAGGGGGTGAAGGATCAGGCTGGTGCAGCTGCTCTTGCGCGCCGCCCCTGGGTCCCGGCTCTGCGCTGCGCTCCGGCCGGGATGACAGATTTAAAAGAGGTCGCCTTGTTGGGTAGGAGGCGGCGGGGCCTTTTTCGGAGCTGCCTTCGCTACCGGCGGCGGTGGGGCGACATGGCCCCCTTCGCCATCGATCACCGCCTGGCGTGTGGTGTCCTCGAACATCAGGTTGACCGCCTCGCCGGAGGCCAGCGGGCCGCCCTGGCGAACCAGCGAGCCGTCGGGCCGGGTGACCAGGGCGAAGCCGTTGCGCAGGGGGCGCTTGGGGTCGAGGGACAGGCGCAGCTTGTCGAGGGCTTCGAGCCGCTGGCGGCGGTCGGAGAGCACCTTGTCGGCGCATTGGCCCATGCGGCGGCCGAGGTCGGCCAGGCGCTGATGCTCGCGGGTGGTGTCGGAGGCGCGGCGCATGGCGGCGTCGAGGCGGGCGCCGAGGGCGGTCAGGGTCTGCTTGCCCAGATCGGCGCGGCGCTGCAGCAGGCCGGGCTTGAGGGGCGAGGCGATGGCGGCCAGGCGATTGGCGTGCAGGTCGAGGTTACGGCGCAGGCCGCCGCTGAGGTGGCTGGCCGCGTAGTCCAGGCGCTGGCTGGCGGCGGCGGTGAGGTCCTGCGGGCGCGGCAGCCCCCGGGCGCTGGCGGCCAGGCGGGTGCGGCGGTCCTCGATCATCCGGCCGGCGACGCGGCTCAGACGCTGGTCGAGCCCGGAGACGGCGGCGCGAAGCTCGGCCAGCACCGGCGTGGCCATCTCGGCGGCGGCGGTGGGCGTGGGCGCGCGGCGGTCTGAGACGAAGTCGATCAGGGTGGTGTCGGTCTCGTGGCCGACGGCGCTGATCAGGGGGATGGTCCCCTCGAAGACGGTGCGGGCCAAGGCCTCGTCGTTGAAGGCCCAGAGGTCTTCGACCGAGCCGCCGCCGCGGGCGACGATCAGCACGTCGGGCCGGGGGACCGGACCGCCTAGCTGCATGGCGTTGAAGGCGCGGATGGCGGCGGCGACCTGGCCGGCGGCGGCGTCGCCCTGCACGACCACCGGCCAGACGACGACACGGCAGGGCCAGCGGTCGCGGATGCGGTGCAGGATGTCGCGGATGACGGCGCCGGTCGGGCTGGTGATCACCCCGACGACGGCCGGCATGGCCGGGATCGGTCGCTTGCGTTCGGGGCGGAACAGGCCCTCGTCGGCGAGTTTGGCCTTCAGCCGCTCGAGTTGGGCGAGCAGGGCGCCGACGCCGGCCGCCTCCATGGTCTCGATGACGATCTGGTAGCGGCTGCCGGCCGGGAAGGTGGTGATGCGGCCGGTGACGATGACTTCCAGGCCCTGCTCCGGGCGGACCTGCAGATTGCGTACGCTACCCTTCCAGACGACGCCGTCGAGGCTGGCCTTCTCGTCCTTGAGGGTCAGGTAGACGTGGCCGCTGGAGTGGTGGGTGACCTTGGAGAGCTCGCCGCGCAGACGGACGAAACCGTAGGCGTCCTCGAGCGTGCGCTTGAGGGCGAAGGCCAGTTCCGAGACGGAATAGGCCTGGGCGTTGCTGGCGGGAGTTTCGACGTCGGTCACCGGGAGACTCTAGCGGGAAGGATGAGTCGCGGGAAACAACGAACAACGGCGGCGACCTTGCGGCCACCGCCGTTGAACACCCCCATAGAGGAAGGGTTTTAGATGTAGCGGCGCAGCGAGCGGGCCAGTTCGTTGGGGCCGGCCTTCTTCTTGCCGGTCTGGGCCGGCTGATAGGCGACGCGGGCGTGGTCGACGCAGTAGACGCCTTCGCTGGCACGGCGGCCGCAGAAGGTGAACTCGTCGCTGGAGGGGTCGCCGATCGGCCACTTGCACATGTGGGCGCCCAGGGTCAGCACGGTGGCCGAACCGGGGGCCTCGACGCGGACGATGTGGGTCGGCGGGGCGGCGTTGCCGATCGGGGGCGGGCCGCTGGTGGTGGTGGTGACGACCGGCTCGACCACGCGGCGCGGGGCCGACGGGGTGGCGGTGGTGACCGGACGGGCCGGGCGCGGCGCCTTGAACACCGGGCGGGCCGGTTGCGACGGCGCGGCGCGGCCGCTGAGGCCCAGGCGGTGGACCTTGCCGATGACGGCGTTGCGAGTGACCCCGCCAAGCTGTTTGGCGATCTGGCTGGCGGACAGACCGTCCAGCCACAGCTTCTTGAGAACATCCACGCGTTCGTCGGTCCAACCCATCGATAACCCCTTCAGGCTTTGAGGCGGACCGGTAAGCCCCACACGAACCGGCCCTATATCTTGTGTCCGGCAGGTCATTTCGACCTGCTCACTACCAGATATCGTAAACCTTTTGTTAAGACACACAATGGGTGGCAGTGATTCTGTCCACAGGATCAAGATGTTGAATCGCCGTTCGCCGAACCGTCACGGTCGGGGGTGCTTGCGCATCGGAGCGCCCGCGCGCATTTGATGGCCATGAAGGATATGGCCGCCGCTCCCACGCCGCCCCAGCCGCGCGACTACGCCGGGTTCAACTGGACGGGTTTCCAGACGCTCTACCTCAAGGAGGTGCGCCGCTTCTGGAAGGTCGGAATGCAGACGGTGGCGGCCCCGGTGGTCACCAGCCTGCTGTATATGATGGTGTTTGTCGTCGCCGTGCGCGGCGCCGCGCCGCCGATCAGCGGGGTGGCGTTCGCGACCTTCGTGGCGCCCGGGCTGATCATGATGACCATCCTGAACAACGCCTTCGCCAACTCCTCATCCAGCCTGTTGCAGGCCAAGATGATGGGGCTGACGTCCGACTTCATGACCCCGCCGCTGTCGCCCCTGGAGCAGGTTGCGGCGTTTAGCCTCGGGGCCGGGACTCGCGGGATCGTGGTCGGTTTCGTCACCGCGGTGGTCTGCGCCCTGCTGCCCAACGTCCATATGACCTTCGTTCAGCCCTGGGCGATTCTCTACTTCGGGGTCGGCGCCTCGCTGATCCTTGGGTTCGTCGGCATCCTGACCGGGCTGTGGTCGGAGAAGTTCGATCACCTGGCGGCGATCACCAACTTCCTGATCATGCCGATGACCTTCCTGTCGGGCACCTTCTACCTGGTCGACAAGCTGCCCGAGCCCTTCCGCACGGCCAGCCATTTCAACCCCTTCTTCTATCTGATCGACGGCTTCCGTTACGGCTTCATCGGCCATGCCAACGGCAACCTGACGGCCGGCGTACTGATGACGGCGGTGCTGACCGTCGGGCTGGCGGTGACCTGCTGGCTGCTGTTCCGCGCCGGCTGGCGGCTCAAGACCTAGAGGGACCTTCATGCGTTCTGTTCTGACCGCCCTGCTGGCGGGATCCCTCTGCCTCGCCGGCCTGCCGGCCTCGGCCGGTACCCGCGAAGATGTGGCCAGCTTCGTTCAGCCGACCCAGGCCGGGCGGCTGGCGGCGCTGGAAGCGTTGCTGAAGCGCGAAGGCCTGGCTTATGAGATCCAGACCTTCGAGGGCGGTCCCAAGGGCAAGCCCATGCAGGGCCGAAACGTCGTGGTCACCCTCGGCAAGGGCCAGCGCGACCTGCTGCTCACCGCCCACTATGACGCCGAGGTGCTGAAGGACGGAACCCTGGCTGGCGCCGTGGTCGACAACGCCGCCTCGGTGGTCGCCATCATCCAGGCCGCGAAAACGCTCGGCGCCGGCAAGCTCAAGCACCGCCTACGAGTGATCTTCTTCGACCAGGAGGAGCTGGGCCTCCTCGGCGCCAAGGCCTATGTGGCCGGGCCGGACGGCGGCCGGGTGGCGGCGGTCATAAACTTCGACGTCAACGGCTATGGCGACACCCCCTTCTTCGCCGACCCCAAGGACCCGGCCCTGGCCAAGGCCGTGCGGCAGGCCTGCCTTGCGGCCGCCGAGGACTGCCTGGCGTTCGGGGCCTATCCACCCAGCGACCACCTGGCCTTCCGCAAGGCTGGCGCGCCGGAGACGTCGTTCAGCATCCTGCCGGCCCGTGAGGCGCACCAGCTGTGGCTGTTCGCCAACGCCGGCAAGACCTCGCAGATGGAGGCGGGGTTCCTCCCCAAGGTGCTGGGCCTGATCCACACCCCGAACGACAACATGGACGCGGTTGATCCGGCCACGGTCGAACGGGCCGGCAGGCTGGCGGTGGAATTGGTCAGGGCGGCTGACAGAACGGTCAAATAGCGCCCCAAAACGTTGACATTCCGGCGTTCCGAGGCAACAACGCCAAGCCTTCCGGTCCCGTCGCGAACCCGCTGCGGGGCCTTCACCTTTTGGGAGGCAACCTTGTCCACTCAACAGTCCGCCAAGCCCGTCAACGACCACATCATGGGCGTCTACAACCGCGCCCCGCTGGCCGTCGAACGAGGCGAGGGTGTCCGACTGTGGGATGAGGACGGGCGCGAGTATCTCGACTGCGTGGCGGGCATCGCCACCAACGGGCTCGGCCACTGCCACCCCAAGCTGGTCGCGACCCTGAAGGAACAGGGCGAAAAGCTCTGGCACACCTCCAACATCTTCCGCATCCCAGGCCAGGAAAAGCTGGCCACGCGGCTGTGCGAGGAGACTTTCGCCGATGTGGTGTTCTTCACCAACAGCGGCACCGAGGCCATCGAGTGCGCCTTGAAGACGGCCCGCAAGTACCACACCGCCAACGGCAACCCCGAGCGGGTGGTCATCTACGGCTTCGATGGCAGCTTCCACGGCCGGTCGTACGCGGCCATCAACGCGGCCGGTAACCCCGGCTACGTCGAGGGCTTCGGCCCCCGGCTGGAAAACTACAGCCAGCTGAAGTGGGGCGACCACGAGGCCATCAAGGCGGCGATCGCCGATCCGACCACGGCGGCGATCATCGTCGAGCCGGTGCAGGGCGAAGGCGGCGCGCGCGCCATGCCGGAAGTCTGCCTGCGCGGCTTGCGGCAGCTGACCCGCGAGCACGGCGTGCTGGTGATCTTCGACGAGGTCCAGTGCGGCATGGGTCGGACCGGCAAGCTGTTCGCCCACGAGTGGGCCGAGGACGCCGCGCCCGACATCATGTGCGTGGCCAAGGCGCTGGGCGGCGGTTTCCCGGTCGGGGCCTGCCTGGCTTCGGCGGAAGCGGCCAAGGGCATGACCGTGGGCGTCCACGGCTCGACCTTCGGCGGCAACCCCCTGGCCATGGCCGTCGGCCTGACCGCCTTCAACGAGATCGCCAAGGAAGAGACCCTGCAGCACGTCCGCGAAGTGGCGGGCTACTTCGTGCAGCAGCTGTCGGGCCTGGCCGACCGCTTCCCGGACGTGATCAGCGAGATCCGCGGCAAGGGCCTGCTGATCGGTCTGAAGCTGATCCCCAACAACCGCGAGTTCATGGGCATCGCCCGTGACCAGGGCCTGCTGGTGGCCGGCGGCGGCGACAATCTGGTGCGGCTGCTGCCGTCCCTGCTGATCACCCAGGAAGAGGCCCGCGAGGCCGTGACCAAGCTGGAACAGGCCTGCGAGGTTGTTCGGGCGAAGGCGACGGCATGAGCGAGGTCCGGCACTTCATCGACCTCTGGAAGCTCGAAGCCTCGACCCTCCGGACCATTCTCGACGACGCTCATACCCGCAAGGCCAGCCGCCGTGGCTGGACGACCGGCATGGTCGATCATGACGCGCCGGCCAAAGGCCGACGGCTGGCGATGATCTTCGAGAAGCATTCGACGCGGACCCGATTCAGCTTCGACGCCGCCATGCACCAGCTGGGCGGCGCGACCCTGATCTCGACGGCGGCCGACATGCAGCTGGGCCGGGGCGAGCCGATCGACGACACCGCCAAGGTGCTGTCGCGGATGGTCGACGCGGTGATGATCCGTGCCAACCGCCACGACGACGTCCAGCTGTTCGCCCAGAACAGCACGGTGCCGGTGATCAATGGCCTGACCGACAAGAGCCATCCCTGCCAGATCATGGCCGACCTGCTGACCTTCGAGGAAAAGCTCGGGCCGGTGAAGGGCAAGACCCTGGCCTGGGTCGGGGACGGCAACAATGTCTGCGCCAGCTTCATCCATGCGGCCTCGAAGTTCGGCTTCAAGCTGAACATCGCCTGCCCGCCGCAGTACCATCCCGACCTGCACGACCTGGCCCGCGCGGCCGAGCAGCAGGGCCGGGTGGAGCTGACCGACGATCCCATGGCCGCCGTTCGCGGGGCCCATGCGGTGATCGCCGACACCTGGGTCAGCATGGGCGACGCCGACGGGGAAGCCCGGCTCGACGCCTTCGAGGCCTATCAGGTCGACGAGGCGCTGATGGACAAGGCGCACCAGGACGCGGTGTTCATGCACTGCCTGCCGGCCCACCGGGGCGAGGAAGTGACCGACGAGGTCATGGACGGCCCCCGCTCGGTGATCTGGGACGAGGCGGAAAACCGCATCCATGCCCAGAAGTCGATCCTGGCCTGGTGTTTCGGGGCCATCGGCTGAACGGACGCGAAAAGGGGGCGGCTCCGGAAGGAGCCGCCCCAGTTCGTTCAGGGCAGGAAAATCTATTGGGGAACCGGGGTCGGTTCCGGGGCGATCGGGGCCGGAGCCACCGGTTCCGGGGCGATGACCGGCGGCGGGGCCGGGATGGCCGGAATGGTCAGCGTCGGGGCCGGGGCCTCCGGGGTCACGCTGCTGTAGGGCTGCGGGCCGGTCGGAACCGTGGCCTCTTCCACCGGCGCCGTGGCCGGGGGGGCGCGACGGGCGGCCGGCGCGGCGGCGCGGCGGGCCGGAGCCGGTGTCGAGGCGCGTTCAACCACGGGCGCGGCAGGAACCGGAGCCGGGGTGGCGGCGGTGCTTTCCACCGGCGCCGGGGTCGGCATCGGGGTCGGCGTGGCGGCCGGCGGGGTGGTGACCGCGGCGGTCTCCACAGCCTGCTCGGGGCCGTTCATCAGCACGACAGCGCCGACGCCCAAGGCGATGACGCCGGCGATACCGGCGATGATCAGCGGGCGGGTGGCCGAACCGCTACGGCGGGCGGTCGTGCGCTCACCGTAGGCCGGGGCCGCCATGAAGCTCGACTCGGCGGCGGGCGCGGTCCGGACGGTGGTGTCACGGGTGAAAGCCTTGGCGGCGGGCTCAGGGGCGCGGGTGCGCACGGGCTCGGTCACGGTCTTGCGCGCGGGTTTGGGATTGTCGTAGGCGGTGCCGCCGTCACCAAACAAGGACTGGGCAGTTTCACGATAGATGGCCACTACAGCCTCCTCTCTTCTCATTGCTCGGGGAAGGTAACGAGGTTCAGCGGAGGGGGTTCCGAATGGACATCGATCCAGGGAGCCACTGTGCGAGGGATTTCTTCGCAAGGCCTTGCCGCTCAAGGCTTTATTCATGGAGTCAAAAGTTGACGACTGTCCGCCTCCCGGAAGTCTATTTGCACACCTCGCCGTTATTCTGACCGCACCTCGCCATGTTTCCGCCTTCTCCGGATCGGCCTCCGCCGAAAAACTCGCCTGTCAGGTGAGGTGTCGGCGCCACGTTCACACCGCTTCAAGACCTCTGGGCCAACCTCGCCTTGACCGGGCGTTGGCCCCCCGGGCATTGCTGAGGGGGCGTTGATCAGAGGGGCTTTGCCATGAAGCTGAGGGCGCGGCTTGCGCGGGACTGGAAGTTCTTCCAGGGGCTTCGGCGCACGCTGAAATGGGTAAAATCCATTGCCCCCGACTCCAACAACCTGATCTGTGACGACCTGGAACGGGCCGTCGACGAGCACCGGGATCGGCCGGCCATCACCTTCGAAGGCCGCACGGTGACCTATGGCGAGATGGACGCCATCGCCAACCGCTACGCCCACTGGGCCAAGGGCCAGGGCATCACGCGCGGCCAGACGGTGGCGCTGTTCCTGCCCAACCGGCTGGAATACCTGCCGATCTGGTTCGGCCTGACCAAGGTCGGCATCGCCACGGCGCTGATCAACAACAACCTGACCGGGGCTGCGCTGGCCCACTGCCTGAACATCTCCGGGGCCCTGCACTGCATCGTCGACGCCGACACCTCGCCGGCCTTCGAGGCGGTGCGCGGCCAGCTGGCCCGGCACATGAACCAGTGGACCCTGGGCCCCGTTTCCGGCGACCGCCGCGACCTGACCACGGCCCTGAAGAGCTGCAGCCAGCTTCGCCCCGACCGGCAGACGGCGCGCGGCGACCTGCGGGCCAGGGACACCGCCCTCTTCATCTACACCAGCGGCACCACGGGGATGCCCAAGGCCGCCCGCATCAACCACATGCGGGCCCAGCTCTACATGCGCGGCTTCGCCGGCTCGACGGGGGCCCTGAAGACCGACCGCATCTACCAGGTGCTGCCGCTGTACCACGCCACCGGCGGCCTGTGCGCCATGGGGGCGGCGCTGCTGACCGGCGGCTCGATCGTCCTCAAGAAGAAGTTCTCCACCTCGCAGTTCTGGGCCGACGTGGCGGCCGAAGGCTGCACCATGTTCGTCTATATCGGCGAGCTGTGCCGCTACCTGGTCAACGCCGAGCCGCACCCGGAAGAGCGCAATCACAAACTCCGCATGGCCTTCGGCAACGGCCTGCGCGGCGATGTCTGGGCCCAGATGGTCGAGCGGTTCGCCATTCCCGAGGTCCTCGAATTCTACGGGGCCACCGAGGGCAACGTGTCGATGTTCAACTTCGACGGCACGGTGGGCGCCATCGGGCGGATCCCCAAGTGGCTGAAGAAGCGGGTCAACGCCCGCATCGTGCAGTTCGACATCGACACCGAGCAGCCGATCCGCGGGCCGAACGGCCTGTGCATCGAGTGCGGCTCGGGCCAGGTCGGCGAGTGCATCGGCAAGATCGACACCAGCGACGCGCGGACCAGCTTCACCGGCTATGCCGACAAGGCGGCGACCGAGAAGAAGGTGCTGCACGACGTCTTCGAGAAGGGCGACGCCTGGTTCCGCACCGGCGACCTGATGCGCCAGGACGCTGACGGCTACATCTATTTCGTCGATCGCATCGGCGACACCTTCCGCTGGAAGGGCGAGAACGTCTCGACCGCCGAGGTGGCCGAGCAACTGGCCCAGGCGCCGGGGGTGCTGGAGGCCAATGTCTATGGCGTTCCGGTGCCCGGCCAGGACGGCAAGGCCGGGATGGCGGCCCTGACGGTCGATGACGACTTCGACGTGGCGGCCCTCTACAGCCGCGTCGAGAAGGACATGCCGCCCTACGCCCAGCCGATGTTCATCCGCCTGCAGCGTCAGATCGAGACGACGGGCACCTTCAAGTATCGCAAGGTCGATCTCGTCGAGGACGGGTTCGATCCCGCGCGAACCCGCGACCCGATCTACTTCAAGAGCCCGCTGAAGAAGGGCTATGTGAAGCTGACCAAGGCGACGTACGGCAAGCTGCTCGAGGGCGGGATCAAGCTTTAGGGCTTATCGAAGCGGCCTACGATTATAACCGGGTTGCCGGGCGTCCAGCGCGATTGTTTTCGCAAGGCGCTGGTTTCATGTGGTTTTCGTGTGGGTGAGGTGTCGCTGGATGTAGGTCAGTGCGTAGGGGTGGCGTGGGGCGACCGTCGGCGATTGTGGGGCCTGATGTGATCGCGGCGACCTACGTTCTGACTGGCGTCACGCAGGACCCAATCTGGGCGAAAAACAATATGTCTAGACATATTCATCGGGCGAGGTGGCCGGAATGGCGGACCTGAGCCGCCGCCCGACCAGGCGCTAGACCTGTCGCGGGTCGGTTGCGTTGAAAGCGGTGAACGTCCGCTCGGAGACACCGAAGTCGGCCGCGACTGCCCGCCACGGCGCGATGTGCGGGGCCTGGAGATGAGCGGTCAGCAGGTCGTCGCTCGGCCAAATCTCCGAGAATCGTACCAGACCGGGGTCATTGACGTCCTCGGCCGCGTTGTATTCCACGCAGCCATCGTGCTTCCGGGTTTCGGAGACAAGCCGGGCAAGATGGGGGCGGACATCGCCCATGACCCCCGCCGGAAACCGCATGGAGCCAATTACGACAACAGCCATGGTTCATCCTTTGCGTCCGGAGACCCCTGCTATTCGACGGGCCAGCTGACCGCAATGGTTCGCTTGCGGACCTTGGCCGTTTCCCGACCCTAGGCCGGGAACACCAGATACCCCGTCTTCGGGAAGTGGACGTGGACCGTCCCCACCGCCGGGTCCTCGCGGGCGATGACGGTGCGGTCGAGGGCGGCGGCGACCAGGGTTCCGCGGATCGGGTCGCGGCCGTAGTCGTCGGCCATGACCATGACGGCCTGGCCCACCGTCAGGCCTTGCGGATTGGCGGCGTCGTGGGCCGGGGCGGGGGCGGGCTCGGCGGCCTTCGCGACAGCCAGGGCGTCAGGGCCGGAGAGCTCGGTGCGGGTTCCGTGGCCGAGGGCGGCGACGCGTCCCTGCCAGTCGGCCAGGCGGGGCAGGCCTGTGGTGAAGCGTTCGACCATATGCGGCAGGCTGCGGCCGAGGAACCAGACGTTCATGTAGGCGGCGATGTCGGCGAGGCCGCAGCGGTCGCCCGACAGCCAGGGGGCGGCGGCGAGCTGGTCCTCGATCCAGCCGGCCTGGGCCCGCCACTGGGCGGTCAGGGCCGGGGCGACCGACTTCATGGCGGCTGTATCGAAGGGACGGCCGGACAGGGCCTCGCGGTCCTTGATGAAGTCGGCCGGGACATTGTCGCCCAGCTCGCCGAAGATGATCGGCACGGTGGTCTGGAAGAACAGCCGGTCGGCCCACAGGTTGATCGCCCAGTCGAGGCCGCCGTTCACCGCCCTGGGCTCGGGGAAGCGACGCTCCAGTTCGGCCAGGATCACCTGGGTGTCGCAATAGACGTCGGCCCCGATCTGCAGGGCCGGGGTGCGGCGATAGCCGCCGGTCAGGGGCGTGAAGTCGGGCTTGGGCATGATCACCGGGATGATCACCGATGACCAGGCCAGGCCCTTGAGGCCGAACAGCAGGCGGACCTTCTCCGAAAACGGCGAGGTGTCGTAGTGGTGCAGGATCGGGGTGGTCATCGGCGGTTCCTCGATTTTTCGCCAGCATAGGCGCGGCGACCGCACGTCAACCAAACGCTTTCCGTCATCCCCTGGGTCCCGGCTCTCCGCGCTTCGCGCTGCGGCCGGGATGACGAAGAAAAGCACTTTACAATACAAAGTGACGTGTCTATATCCCGGTCAACAGCAAGGGCTTTTCGAGGATTCGCCCCCGATGACCAAAGATCAGATCCAGTCGGTTCGCGACGACATAGCCTTCATGCGGGCGCTGGCCGAGGAGGGGACGCAGGTTCCGCTGCTGGGCGGCGGGGTCACGCTGGCGGCGGGGATCATCTTCGCGGCCGCCTCGGTGGTTCACTGGGCGATCACCGAACAGGTGCTGCGGGTTCCGGACTGGGCGCTGATGATCAACTGGCTCGGCTTCGGGGCCTTGTTCGGGGTCATCTGCCATCTGCTGGTCAAGCGCGTCACCACCCAGCCGGGGGCCAACTCCTCGGTCAACAAGGCGACCGGCTCGGCCTGGTCGGCGGTCGGGTTCGCCATCTTCACCATGTTCCTGGCGTTGTTCGCCATGGCCTGGGTCACGAAGAACGGAGCCATCTTCAACGTCTTCCCGGTGCTGATCCTGGCGTTGTACGGCTCGGCCTGGAGCGTGGCGGCGGACCTCAGCGGCAAGACCTGGATCCGCCTCGTGGCGCTGGGGTCGTTCGCCTCGGCGGTGGTCATGGGTCTGCTGGCGGCCAGCCCGTATCTGATGCTGGGCTATGCGGCGGCGCTGCTGCTGCTGGCGGCGCTGCCGGGGTTCATCCTGCTGCGGCAGGAACCGTCGGACACGATCTAGGCTCGGGCAGGAAAGGTCCGCGTCATGGACGAGTTCGATATCGACAAGATCGACGAGGTCATTCACGGCCGGGTGCGGCTGGGGATCATGGCCTACCTGTCGGGCGCCGGCTCGGCCGATTTCAACGGACTGAAGGCCAAGCTGCAGGCGACGGACGGGAACCTGTCGGCGCACCTGCGGAAGCTGGAGGACGCGGGGTTCGTGGCGATCGACAAGAGCTTCGTGGATCGCAAGCCGTTGACGAGGGTGAGCATCACCGACAGCGGGCGGGGGGCGTTTCGGAGGTACCTCGATGCCATGGCGGCGCTGGTTGAGGGGCGCGAGGGGTAGGGGCCGACAAGCAAGGGCGACGGCCCTGCGGGGCCGGCCAGACACGGTTCCTTCTCCCGCTTGTCGGGAGAAGGTGGCCCCCGAAGGGGGTCGGATGAGCAACTATGTTTAGTTGGCGGTTCTTGTCACCCATGGCGTGTTGCGCTTGAGGACGAGGTTTGCAGCCTCGATGAGTTTACGCATCACCGCCACGATGGCGACCTTCTTGGCTTTGCCGGCGGAGACAAGCCTTGTGGCGAAGGCTTTGAAGCCGGCGTCATGACGGATGGCGGTCAGGGCGGCCATGTACATCATCCGCCTGGGCCGCTCTCGCCCCCCACCGATGAAGCGGCGGCCCTTGAAGCTGCCGCTGTCCCGGTCGTAGGGCGCTGTTCCAAGCATCGAGGCGGCCTGACCAAATTCCATCGAGCCAAGCTCAGGCATGCGGACCACGAGGCTGGCGGCAATCAGCGGACCGATGCCGGGGATGGACATCAGCAGTCCGTAGCGCTGGGCCAGGTGCGGCGCCGCCTTGATCGCCGCGATGATTTGCCTGGCCAGACGCGTCTTGGCGGCGACCAGGGAGAGGATCTGGGCTTTCACCTCGGCCTTGTGGGGTTCTCCGTCCAGCTGTTGAGCAAAGGTCTTGAACTGGGCGACTGTCTCGCTGATCCGCTCGTAGACCGTGAACCGCTCGGCCAGCTCCATCAGCAGCGGATCGCTGGCGGCCTTGACCGTGTCGCACTGGGCGGTCGCCGCGGCGATCAGCCGGGCGTCTTTCTCGTCGTTCTTGGCCTTGCGACCTTTGAACCGGCCAAAGGCCAGCACCTGGAGTGGCTGGAACATCACCACCTCAAGCCCCTCGGCCTCCAGAGCCAGCAACAGCTTGCGCTCAAAGCCTCCCGTCGCCTCGAACCCGACGCGGACAACGCCACGCGCCTTGAACCAGCCGATCAGCTCGGCAATGCCTTCAGCCGTGTTGGGCGCCCGCAGACTGTCCTCAAGACCGTGTTCCGCCGCGTCCAGCCAAAGCTTGCAGACATCGACCCCACCACACTTCGTGCTAACCTGATCCTTCTTCAACGACCCCTCCTTGTGGCTCCGGACCCTATCGTCCCTGCAACTATCCGGGTCATTGAAGGCCAACGGCGGCCCAGCTCATCCTCAGCCCAAAAGGCTCAGGGCAGATCGGCCCCTCCGATGGCGGTCCGTCTGGCGGTGGTGCGCCAGACGGACATCCCGGATCAGCCAGACAGTAGCAGGCGTTCTACAAACAAGGGCAGCGCCGGCTCTTGACGACTGGCGTTCCACAGATCAATGTTCTGTTTATGTTCACGGTGCAGAACCAGATCAGAGCGAAGGTTATGCGGCACGAGCCCACCTCGAATGAGGCTTGGCTGTGGAAGCATCTTCGGGGGCGGAAGCTGGCTGGGCTGAAGTTCCGGCGGCAGGTTCCCATTGCTGGGTATATCGCCGACTTCCTGTGTTTTGAGGCGAAGCTGATCGTCGAGGCCGATGGGCCGACGCATGAGGACAGCGCCTACGACCGGGAGCGGGACGTGCGGCTGCGGATTGCCGGATATCGGGTTCTGCGGTTCAAGAATTCCGAGATCGGCAGCGATACGGCGAAGGTGCTGGAGACCATTCGGGTGGCGGCGGGGCGCTAATCGGCCTGGGCCGGTGCTGCCCTCATCCGACCCCCTTCGGGGGCCACCTTCTCCCGACAAGCGGGAGAAGGGCCGCGGTTGCGGCGCCGACGGGGCCAAAAAGTGAGCCGGCTCCGTGAGGGGCCGGCTCTTGCTTTCAGCAGTGGCGGGGTGACTACTTCACAACCTTCCCGTCCGCATCGACCACGATCACCGGGCCGTAGCCCAGGCCCCTGAGGTCCTTCTCGATCTTGGCGCGATCCCCGACCACGACCCAGATGACGTCGTCGGCCTTGACCACGCGTTTGGCGGCGGCGTTGATGCCGGCGACGTCGACGGCCTTCAGGCCGGGGGCGTAGAGGTCCCAGAAGTTGGCGGGGCGTTCCAGGGTGTAGAGGCTGGACAGCGAGCCCAGGACCGCGCCGCCGGTTTCCCACTGGCCGGGCAGCGACTGGGTCATGTCGGTCTGGGCCTTGGCCAGTTCCTCGGCGGTGATCGGCCGGGTCGTGCCGACCTCGGTCAACTCCTTGCGGAATTCGACCATCGACTCCTTGGTCTTGTCCGTCTGGACGCCCGAGAAGGCGACGAAGGCGCGCGGGCCGAGCGAGCCGTTCATGAAGCTGCTGGCGCCGTAGGACCAGTGCTTGTCCTCGCGCAGGTTCATGTTCAGCCGGCTGACGAACGATCCGCCGAAGACGTTGTTCATCAGCTCGACCGACCGCTCGGTGGTCTCGTCACGGGCGGCGGCGGGGATGGCGGCCAGGATGGTGGTCTGCTGGGCCCCGGGCTTGTCGACCAGGTAGATGGCCTTCTGGGCCGGGGTCGGGGCGGGCAGGGCGGCGCGCACGGCCGGGGTCGGCGATGTCCAGGACCCGAAGCGGGCCTCCAGCTTGCTGACCAGTTCCGGCATGGTGATGTCGCCTACGGCGACCAGCATGGCGCCGTTGGGGTTCAGCTGGGCCTTGTGGAAGGCGACCAGGTCCTCGCGCGAGACGCTGTTGATCGTCTCGTCGGTGACGTTGATGCCGTAGGGGTGGGTCGGCCCGTAGACCTTCTCGGCGAAGACGCGGAAGGCCACCGTCTGCGGCTGCTGCTTGGAGCGCTGCAGGGCGGCGATTTCCAGCTTCTTGAGGCGGTCGAGCTCGGCCTGCGGGAAGGTCGGGCGCAGGACCACGTCGGCCATCAGGTCGAGCGAGGGGGCGAGGTTGGCTTTGAGCGCCGACAGGCCGACCGAGCTGAACAGCGAGCCGCCGCCGGTCGACAGGCTGGCGCCCAGTTCCGACTGCTGGCGGCTGATGGTCAGGGCGTCGCGATTGCCGGCGCCCTCGTCCATCATGTTCATGGTCAGGCCCGGCACCGAGCGGTCGCCGGCCGGCAGGTTGGCGTAGCCGCCCGGGAAGATCATCGACAGCTCGACGACCGGCACGGCCGTGCGGCGGGCCAGCATGACCTTCATGCCGTTCGACAGGGTGGCGGTCTCGTACTTGTCGAAGACGGCGGCGGCGATCGGGCCGACCGGCGGGGCCGGCTCGCGCTTGCCTTCCGGAACCGTGGCGTCCTGGAACGGGTAGGGGGTCAGTTCGAGGGTGAAGTCGCCGTCGGTCAGCCAGGTATTGGCGGCCTGCTTGATGTCGGCCGGGGTGGCGGCCTTCCAGGTCTCGAAGGTTTCCTTGTAGGCGTCGGGGCTGCCGCGGAAGACCTGGTTTTCGGCCAGGATGTCGGACTTGCCGCCGAAGCCGCCGATGCGCTCGGCGCCGCGCACGAAGCCGGCGGTGCGATCGACCTTGATCTTGTTCAGCTCGGCGGCGGTGGGCCCGTCGCGCAGGAGTTTGGCCATTTCGTCTTCCACGACCGCCTCGATCTTCTCCAGCGGCACGCCGGGCTTGGCGGTGACCTGGATGTGGAAGGTCGAGCCGATTTCGCCTTCGGCCTGGAAGGCGCTGACGGCGGTGGCGATCTGGTCTTCATAGACCAGGCGCTTGTAGAGGCGGGCCGACTTGTCGGAGGCCAGCACGTCGCTGAGCAGGGAGAGGTAGTCGTTGTCCTTCGAACCGGTCTGCGGCGTGTTCCAGACGCGGTACCAGCGGGATTGGGCGACGCGGTCCTGGACCTCGGCGCGCTGGCTGCCGGTGCGCTTGGCGACCCAGGCCTTCTGGTGGGTGACCGGCGGGCCGGCCGGGATGGAGCCGAAGTACTTCTCGACCTTGGCCTTCGCCTGCTCGGGGGTGATGTCGCCGGCCAGCACGATGGTGGCGTTGGCGGCGCCGTAGTAGGTCTTGAACCAGTCCTTGACGTCGGTCAGCGAGGCGGCGTCGAGGTCGGTCATCTCGCCGATGACGGTGTGGCCGTAGGGATGGTCGCCGTCGTAGGTGCTGGCGGTGATGATGTCCCAGGCGATGCTGTAGGGCTGGTTCTGGCCCTGGCGCTTTTCGTTCTGGACGACGCCGCGCTGCTCATCGAGCTTGGCTTGGTCGATGGCGTTCACCAGCCAGCCCATGCGGTCGCTTTCCAGGTAGAGCACCTGGTCGAGGGCGGCGGTCGGCACGTTCTGGAAATAGTTGGTGCGGTCGGTGTTGGTGGTGCCGTTCATGTCGGTGGCGCCGAGCTTTTCCAGCGCCTTGAACCAGTCGGTGTTGGCGTTCTCGGAGCCGTTGAACATCAGGTGTTCGAACAGGTGGGCGAAGCCGGTGCGGCCCTTGGGCTCGTTCTTGGACCCGACGTGGTACCAGATGTTGACCGCCACGATGGGGGCCTTGTGGTCTTCGTGGACGATGACGGTCAGGCCGTTGGCGAGGACGAATTTCGTATAGGGGATGTCGATGCTGGGCAGGGCCGGCGTGGCGACGGCGGGCGTGGGGGCCTTGGTGGCGGCCAGGACCGGCGAGGCGAGCGGCGAGGTGAGCAGGGCCGCGACAGCGGTCGCCGCGAGCAGGCGTTTGGCGAGATGCATGAAAGTCCCCGGGACTGGAAGCTGCGGGGACGGCCCCGCGGATGGCGCAACCTAAGGGGAATGGGGGCGGATGGGGATTACGGTTTTGTCATGGAAGGCGGCGGCAGGCTCGATTCCTTCTCCCGCTTGTCGGGAGAAGGTGGCGGCCCCCGGGCTCGGCGAAGCCGACCCGAGGACAGGCCAAGGCCGTCGGATGAGGGCAGCACCGGCCTTTGACGGTCGGCGGTGGCGGGGCCGGAGCCAGAACGTGGATCGCTATGAGGGGCTGGCGCTGCCCTCATCCGACCCCCTTCGGGGGCCACCTTCTCCCGACAAGCGGGAGAAGGGCGCGCCGCTGGCGCGTCAGGCCTGCGCGCCCATCGTCATCGGACGCATGCCAAGGTCGGCCAGCATCAAAGTGTCTTCGTCCATCCCCGGCAGCGGCGTGGTCAGCAGTTTGCCGCCGACGAAGATGGAGTTGGCGCCGGCCAGGAAGCAGAGGGCCTGCAGTTCCTTGCTCATGCCTTCGCGGCCGGCCGAGAGGCGGACCATCGATTTGGGGCAAACGAGGCGGGCGACGGCGATGGTGCGGACGAATTCGATGCCGTCCAGCTCGCCCTCGACTTTGATCCGGTCGCCGAGCGGGGTGCCGCCGACAGGGACCAGGGCGTTGACCGGCAGGCTGTCGGGGTGGGCGGGCAGGGTGGCCAGCTGGTGCAGCAGGCCGGCGCGGTCGGACCGGGTCTCGCCCATGCCGACGATGCCGCCGCAGCAGGTGCTCATGCCGGCGTCGCGGACGTGGGCCAGCGTGTCCAGGCGGTCCTGGTAGGTGCGGGTGGTGACGACCTCACCATAGTACTCCGGCGAGGTGTCGAGGTTGTGGTTGTAGTAGTCGAGGCCGGCGTCCTTGAGGGCGACGGCCTGGTCGGCGGTCAGCATGCCCAGCGTGGCGCAGGTCTCGAGGCCGAGCGCCTTCACCCCGCCGATCATGGCGGCGACCTTCGGCAGATCGCGGTCCTTCAGGTCGCGCCAGGCGGCGCCCATGCAGAACCGTTGCGCGCCACCGGCCTGGGCGGCCTTGGCGGCGGCGATGACGGTGTCGGCGTCCATCAGCTTGGAGGCCTGCAGGCCGGTCTTGAAGCTGGCCGACTGGCTGCAGTAGCCGCAGTTCTCGGCGCAGCCGCCGGTCTTGACGGAGAGGAGCTGGGACAGCTGCAGCTCGGAGGGATCGAACCAGCGGCGGTGCACCTGGGCGGCCTGGAAGACCAGCTCCATGAAGGGCAGCTCGAACAGCGCCTCGATCTCGTCCTTGCGCCAGTCGTGGCGGGGCAGGGCGGGGTCAACGAACTGGACGGGGGCGTTCATGAGGCGGCCTCAAGCTGGGGACGGGCGAGGGCGTTGTAGTGCGCGAGGGCCTGCAGGGGAAGGCTCACGCTACGCGACCCCCCACCCCCGACCATCCCGACGAAAGTCGGGACCCAGTGTCCACGGGTGGACGGATTCGGCTCTGATCAGCGCCAGCCTGTCTTCTGGTTTGCCAGCTGGGTCCCGACTTTCGTCGGGATGATCGGAATTCAGGGGTGGGTCAGCCCTTATAGATTCGCCCGCCGCGCATCACGAAACCGACCGATTTCAGCACCCGTACGTCGGTCAGCGGATCGCCGCGGACGGCGATCAGGTCGGCCTGCTTGCCGGGCTCCAGGCTGCCGACCTCGCTCGACAGGCCCAGCAGGTCGGCGGCGTTGACGGTGGCGGCCTGGATGGCCTGCATCGGGGTCATGCCGAACTTGACCATCAGCTCGAACTCGTCGGCGTTGCGGCCGTGCTTGGAGACGCCGGCGTCGGTGCCGAAGGCGATCTTGACGCCGCGCGGCACGCATTTGAGCAGGCTCTCGCCGGTGATCTTGATGCGCCAGTCGATCTTGGCGCGGACCGCCGGCGGATAAGCGTTCGGGTCCCTGGCGATGCGTTCGAGGTAGCCGTTGATCGTCGACAGGGTCGGCACGTAGTAGGCGCCGTTCTTGAGGAAGAGTTTGATCGTTTCCTCGTCCATGATGGTGCCGTGCTCGATGCTGTCGGCGCCGTGCATCAGGGCCAGCTTGATGCCGTCGGCCCCGTGGGCATGGACGGCGACCTTCTTGCCATAGAGATGGGCGGTGGCGATCAGGGCCTCGGCCTCGTCGTCGAACATCTGCTTGCCGACGCCGGCCCCGATGATGCTGTTCACCCCGCCGGTGGTGGCGATCTTGATGACGTCGGCGCCGCGGGAGACCTGCAGGCGGACGGCCTGGCGGCAGCTTTCGGGACCGTCGCAGACGTTGGTGACCGGCACGGCCTCGCGGAACTGGTCGTTGAGGCCGAGGCGGCCGTCCATGTGGCCGGAGCTGGTGGAGATGGCGGCGGCGGCGTCGATGATGCGCGGACCGTCGACCCAGCCCTTGGCGATGGCGTCGCGCAGGGCCAGGGTGACGCCGTCGTTGGAGCCGAGGTTGCGGACGGTGGTGAAGCCGGCGAGCAGCGTCTTCCTGGCGTTCATCTGGGCTTCGTAAGCGTGGGCCGGGACCGACTCGGTGACCCCGACCAGCAGGCCCTCGACGCCGGCCCGGTCGCTGTCGAGATGGACGTGGCTGTCGATCAGGCCGGGGAGGACGAAGCTGTCCTTGAGATCGACGACTTTTGCGCCGGGGATGTCGACGAAGCCGTCCCTGATGGCCTCGACCTTGCCGTTCCGGATGACGACGCTGGCGTTCTTGCGCGGGGCCTTGCCGGGCTGCTCGAGCAGGGTCCCGGCATGGACGACGATCAGGTCGCCGGCCGATTCGGTTTGGGCGACGGCCGAGCCGGCCAGCAGGGCCGCGGCGGCGATGGCGGCGGCGATCTTGAAGGGTCTGAACATACCCGGTCCCCAAAGCAGTTTGGGGCCAGCCTAGGACGGGCCGCGAAGGGTTGCGAGGAATTAAGGAGGCGAGGGCGCGAGGTGTTGCTAGGACTTGGCGATGCGTCGCCTGCTGACCCTGATCGCCCTGTTCCTCGCCCTGCCGCTGATGGGGGCCGCGGCGCCGCCGAGCCTGCATTACGCCCTGTCGCCCGTCTTCGAGCGGGGGGCGTTGAAGGCTATCGCGGTGGAGCTGAGCTTCGCCGGCGACGCCGACGGCGAGACGCGACTGGTCGTGCCCGACGAATGGGCCGGCAACGCCGAGCTCTGGAAGCATATCAAGGCGATCAGCGTCGATGGCGGGACGATGCGGGAGGCGGGGCCGGCCCGGCGGGTCATCAGCCATCGGCCCGGCGCGGCGCTGACCGTGCGCTACCGGCTGGTCAACGGCTATGACGGCGATCCGGCGCCGGGGACGGGCAATCCCTATCGGCCGGTGATCCGGCCGACCTGGTTCCAGCTGATCGGCGATGCGGCCTTCCTCGAGGTCGAAGGCCGACAGGAGACGCCGGTGCAGGTGCGCTGGACGAGCTGGCCGAAGGCCTGGCGGCATGCCTCTGACCTCGACCATGGCGAGAGGGGCCGGACGTTGCGGTCGCAGGAACTGATCGACAGCGTGTCGGTCGGCGGCACGGCGCTGAGCATCCACGAGCGGGAGATCGAGGGCGGGCGCCTGCGGTTCGCGGCGCTTGGCGAATGGGATTTCAAGACCAGCGCTTTCGCCGATGAACTGGCCAGCATCGTCAGCGCCCAGCGGCGGTTCTGGGGCGATGCCAACGGGCCGTTCTTCGTCAGCCTGACGCCGATCGCGCCGGCGGGAGACTGGCGATCGGCCGGAGGCACCGGGCGGGGGGACGGCTTTGCGCTGTTCTCGACCCGGAACGCCACGGGCGGACTGCGGTACCTGATTGCCCACGAGCATATTCACAGCTGGATTCCGGCCAGGCTTGGCCGGATGCCGCCCGTCGAGCAGACGGACTACTGGTTCAGCGAGGGGTTCACTGACTTCTACGCGCTGCGCACCCTGCTCAACTCCGGCGGTTGGAGCCTGGAGGCCTATGTCGACAAGCTGAACGAGGAGATGGCGGCGCATGATGTTTCGCCGGCCCGGACCTGGTCCAACAGCCGTATTGCCGAAGCCTTCTGGACCGACAAGCTGGCGCAGCGGCTGCCTTACCGGCGCGGCATGCTGCTGGCCTACCGTTGGGACCAGATGATCCGGGTCAGGACGGCCGGAGCAAAGGACCTCGATGACGTCATGCTGGCCATGCAAGACCGCGCAAGGGGGCCGGGACCGAAGCCGCTGGTGCGCGAGGCGTTCCGGCTGGCCATGCGCGACGTGGCCGGCATCGATATCACCGCCGACCTGACGGCGCTGGTCGAGAACGGCGAGGCCTTCGAGCTGCCGGACGACCTGTTCGGCGACTGCGCCCGGGTCACCCGCGAGACGCGCGGCGTCTTCGAACGCGGCTGGGAGGCAAAGCAGGTCCCGGGCGGCGTTGTCTTCGACCAGGTGAAGGTGGGCAGCAACGCCTGGAAGGCCGGCATCCGGGACGGCATGACCCTGCTCGGCAAGAGCAGCGGCGTGACGGGCGACGAGCGGTACGACTATGTCGTCGGGGTCAAGGACAGCGCGGGCGAGCGCAAGATCACCTATCGGCCGGTCGGTGAGGGGACCTACGTCCTGCGAAAGGTGGTGTTGAAGCCGGACATGGATGCAGCGACGCGGGACGCCTGCCGCAAGCGGATGTCCGGCGGCATATAAGGATATCTTTATATCCGGTTGCTACTGGAGGGCGCCGCCGCTATAGACGGCGGCAATCCATCTTCGCCTCAAGGAGCACTCCGTGGCTGACTACATCGTGCGCGACATCTCGCTGGCCGACTTCGGCCGCAAGGAAATCGCCATCGCCGAGACCGAAATGCCCGGGCTGATGGCCGTGCGCGAGGAGTTCGGCAAGGACCAGCCGCTGAAGGGCGCCCGCATCGCCGGCAGCCTGCACATGACCATCCAGACGGCGGTGCTGATCGAGACCCTGCAGGCGCTCGGGGCCGAGGTGCGCTGGGCCAGCTGCAACATCTTCTCCACCCAGGATCACGCCGCCGCGGCCATCGCCGCCACCGGCACCCCGGTGTTCGCCCTGAAGGGCGAGACCCTGGTCGAGTACTGGGAATACGCCCACAAGATCTTCGAGTGGCATGACGGCGGCTACCCGAACCTGATCCTCGACGACGGCGGCGACGCCACCCTGCTCTGCGTTCTGGGCCCCAAGGCCGAGAAGGACATCAGCGTCCTGGCCAACCCGCAGAACGAGGAAGAGGAAGCCCTGTTCGCGGTGATGAAGAAGTACATCGCCGAAAAGCCCGGCTTCTACTCGGCGATCCGTGACAGCGTCACAGGCGTGTCGGAAGAGACCACCACGGGCGTGCACCGCCTCTACCAGATGGCCGCCGCCGGCGAGCTGCCGTTCCCGGCCATCAACGTCAACGACAGCGTCACCAAGTCGAAGTTCGACAACCTGTACGGCTGCCGCGAAAGCCTGGTCGACGCCATCCGCCGGGGCACCGACGTAATGCTGTCAGGCAAGGTGGCCGTGGTCTGCGGTTACGGCGACGTCGGCAAGGGCTCGGCCGCCAGCCTGCGCCAGGGCGGCGCCCGCGTCATCGTCACCGAGATCGACCCGATCTGCGCCCTGCAGGCGGCGATGGAAGGCTATGAGGTCCAGACCCTGGACGACAGCGCCGGCCGCGCCGATATCTTTGTCACCGCCACGGGCAACAAGGACGTCATCACCGTCGACCACATGCGGGCGATGAAGAACAACGCCATCGTCTGCAACATCGGCCACTTCGACAGTGAAATTCAGGTCGCCGGCCTGAAGAACTTCAAGTGGGACGAGATCAAGCCGCAGGTCCACCACATCGAGTTCCCGGACGGCAAGAAGATCATCCTGCTGTCGGAAGGCCGCCTCGTTAACCTCGGCAACGCCACGGGTCACCCCAGCTTCGTGATGAGCGCCAGCTTCACCAACCAGACGCTGGCCCAGCTGGAGCTGTGGACCAATCGGGCCAAGTACGAGAACCAGGTCTACGTCCTGCCCAAGCACCTCGACGAGAAGGTGGCCATGCTGCACCTGGCCAAGCTGGGCGCCAAGCTGACGACCCTCAAGAAGGAACAGGCCGACTACATCGGCGTGCCGGAAACCGGCCCGTTCAAGCCGGATCACTACCGCTACTAAACCTGCGCGAGCAGCGAACGATCAGGGGCGGGTCCGCGAGGGCCCGCCCTTTTTCGTTGTGGCTCTTTTTGGGCATAGCGCGGCGTTTCGCGGTCCGCTAAGCCCTTGGCCATGCCCATGGCGCTTCTCCTTTCCAGCCACGTTGCAGGCAGCCGCGTCGGCGGTTCGGCCCAGGCGCTGGCGTTGGCCAATTTCAAGATCGATCCGGTGCACATCCCCACCGTCCTCTACGGCCGCCACCCCGGCTGGGGCGCGCCGGGCGGGGCGCAGGTGCCGATCGAGGCGTTTGAAGGGATGCTGGACGGGGTCGAGGCCAACGGTCTGTTCGGCCAGATCGATCTGGTCATCACCGGCTATTTCGCCTCCGTCGAACAGGTTCGCGCGGCCGGGCGGGCCATCGAGGCGGTGCGCGGCGCCCCGCGTGAAGGGCCCATGGCCCGCAAGCCCTATATCGTCGTCGATCCGGTGATGGGCGACGCCGGCAAGGGGCTCTATGTCGGGGCCGACGTGGCGCGGGCCATCCAGGACGATCTCGTCCCGCTCGCCGACCTGATCACTCCCAACGCCTGGGAACTGCAGCGGATGTCGTCGCTGGACGTCCGCGATCCGGCCTCCGCCGTGCGGGCGGCGCGCAGCATGGGCCGGCCGGCGCTGGTCAGCTCGGTGATGCGCGGGGCCGAGATCGGCGTCGTCTTCGCCGACAAGCGCGAGGCCTGGCTGGCGGCGCACCAGAAGGTGGACAATGTTCCCAGCGGCACCGGCGACCTGCTGGCCGCCCTGTTCGCCGCGGCGATGCTTGAGGGGCAGACGCCGTCCTATGGCCTGGCGCGGGCGGTCGGCGGCCTGGCCGAGACCGTGGCGGCGGCCGGCATCTGGCAGTCGCCGGAGCTGCCCATCGTGGCCATGGGCGCCAAGATCAAGAACGCCAGCCCCACCGTCCGCATGGAGCGCCTGGCGTGACCCCCGACATCCACGGCCACTGCGACGTCGCTTTCTCCGCCGTCTGGGAAGCCTTCGAGGCCAACTTCGCCGAGGGGCTGGAGTTGGGGGCGCGGTTCAGCCTGGTCTGCGAAGGGGAAGTGGTCGCCGACCTGTGGGCCGGTCATGCCGACAAGGCGCAGACCCGGGCCTTCGACGAGCGCACCCTGACCATGGTCTATTCGACCACCAAGGCCGTGGCCGCGACGATGATCGCCCGCCTGGTCGAGCAGGGCAGGCTGACCTACGACCAGCCGGTGGCCACGGTCTGGCCGGAGTTCGCGGCGAACGGCAAGGGCGCGATCACCGTCGCCCAGGTTCTGTCGCATCAGGCGGGCCTGCCGGGTTTCGTTGAGCAGATGGACCCTGGCCTGTGGTTCGATCCCGCGGCCATCGCGGCCAAGCTGGCCGCCATGGCCCCGATGTGGCCGCCAGGCAGCGCCAGCGGCTATCATGCCCTGACCGTCGGCTATCTGACGGGCGAGATCTTCCGGCGGGTCGACGGCCGCTCGATGGGAACGGCGCTGAAGGCCGACATCTGCGATCCGGCCGGGCTGGACCTGTGGATCGGCCTGCCCGACAGCGAGCATGACCGCACCGCCGAGTTCAAGCCGCCGACCGCCCTGCCGGCCTTCGGCGAGGTCACCGATCCCAAGAAGGCCGCCTTCCTGACCCCCTGGGCGGCCCCGAACGGGCGCGGGCCGGAATGGCGGCGGATGGAAGTCCCGTCCGCCAATGGCCATGCGACGGCCGAGGCGCTGGCGAAGTTCATGGGCGCCCTGGCCGGGGACGGTGAGCTCGACGGGGTGCACATCCTGTCGCCGGCCGTGCGCGACCTGGCGCGGGCCCAGCAGATCAAGGGCCCGGACCTGGTGCTGCCGTTCGTGCTGAGCTGGGGCGCGGGATTCATGCGCAATCCGCCCAACATGTTCTTCGGCTCCGGCATCGGGACCTTCGGCCACAGCGGCTGGGGCGGATCCTGCGCCTTTGCCGATCCCGAGGCTGGTCTCGCCGGCGCCTATGTGATGAACCGCCAGGACGTCCACCTGATCGGCGACCCGCGCAGCCGCCGGCTGATCAACGCGGCCTACGAGAGCCTCTAGGCCGTCGCCAGGACTCCGGCGATCTGTTCCTCGACGGCGGTGAACTTCGAGCGGCCGTGCAGCTCGCTCAGCGGCGCCGCCGTGCCGTTGACCAGATAGACCAGACCCCGGCCGCTCGAGGGATCGACCCACAGGCCGGAGACCAGGCCGTAGGCGTCGCCGGGGTGACCGACCCAGCCGGCGCAACCGGGGAACAGGCTGTCGCCGCCCGTGTCGGTGAGGATCTGCATGCCGAGGCCATAGGCCAGGATCGCGCCCCCATAGGCGTCGCCATTTGGTTTGGCGGCGTCGTAGCGCCAGACAGGGGTGGCCATCAGCCTGGCGGTCTCGGGGCGCAGCAGGCGGATGCCATTGACCTCTCCGCCGCCGGCGATCAGCCGGGCGATGATCTCCAGGTCGCGGGCGCTGGCCCGGAGGCCCCCCTGGGGCGAGAAGACGAAGCCGTTGCCGCCCTCGTACTCGTCCGGTTCCAGGCGCAGGATCTCGCCCTCCGGCGAGCGGGTGACGGAGATTTCCGGGAACTTGGGAATCGTCGTGTCGAACTGGGGCAGCCATGGCCCGGCGGCGTTCCATGGCCCCTCTTCGGAGGGCGCCTTGCGGTAGAGGGCGGCGCCGTAGTTGCGCAGGGCCTGGGGCACGCCCGACCAGTTGTAGCCGCACTCCAGGCCGAGGGGCTCGAACACCCGGCGGGTCATGTAGAGGTCGAAGCGCATGCCGGTCATGCGCTCGATCAGCTGGGCGATGACCGCGAAGTTGACGTCGGCATAGGCGAAATACTGGCCGGGCGGCTGCGAGGCCGGGCCGAACCAGGCGCCATTGTCCCATTGCTTTCCGCCGGGGGTCAGGGCGTCGGCCAGCTGGCGGCCGAGGCCGACGGGATAGCTGGGACCATTGCGCAGGCCGCTGGTGTGGCTGAGCAGCATGCGCGGGGTGATCGGGGTGTCGGGGAACAGCGGATGGCGCAGCTTGAAGCGCAGCAGTTCGGAGACGTCTTCGTCGAGGCCGATACGCTCCTGCTGCTGCAGCATCATGAAGCCGATGGCGCAGACCAGCTTGGAGATGCTGGCGATACGCATGGGCGACTCGGTGCGCATGATCCGGCCGGTGTCGAAGCCGTCGATGGCGTAGCCGCCGGCCTTGGCCAGGACGGCGGTCTGCTCGGCCTTGCGGAAGGCGATGACGGCGTAGCCGGGGATGGCGCGCTTCGGGTCGCCGGCGCCGGTCAGCAGGCGGCTGAAGGGGTCGTCTTGTGACAGGGCCGGGGAGGCCATGGCGGCGGCGGCCGTCGCCATCAGGGTCCGTCTGGAAATCACGCTCGGGGCCTCCATTGAGATGTCACCATAGCCGCTATTCGGCGGGAGCAACCACCGTCCTGCGCGAGGCCCGCCAGGCGCCCCAGGCGAAGACGGCGACGCCGGCCCAGATGAAGGCGAAGCTCAAGGCGCGCAGGGGGGTGAAGGCCTCTCCCAGCGCCAGGCCGACGAAGAACTGCAGGGTCGGGGCGACGAACTGCAGGAAGCCGAGGGCGGTGAGCGAGAGCCGCCGCGCCGACCAGGAGAACAGGGCCAGGGGCGCGACAGTGGCTGGCCCGGCGGCCAACAAAAGCAGGGCAATGTTCCAACCGCCCAGGAAGTGGCCGGCGCCGGTCGACTGCAGCCACAGGACATAGGCCAGGCCCGGCAGGGACAGGTAGGCGCATTCGAAGAACAGGCCGGTCTGGGCGTCGGCCTTCACCTGTTTGCGGATCACCCCGTAGGCGCAGAAGCTTATGCCGAGGCCGAGCGAGATCAGCGGCAGGTGACCGAGGGCGAGGGTCTGCACGCCGACGCCGATCGTGGCCAGGACGATGGCGATCTTGCCGGTCAGCGGCATGCGCTCGCGGAAGAACAGCGCCCCGACAGCCATATTGAGCAGGGGGTTGATATAGTAGCCGAGGCTGGCCTCGATGACCTTCTGATGGTTCACGGCCACCACATAGATCGTCCAGTTGATGAAGATGGCCGCCGTCGACAGGGCCAGCAGGCCCAGCGTCCGGGGCTCGGTCAGCACGCGGCGGACGTCGGCCCCCTGGCGCGAGAGCCAGACCAGACCGAGGGCCCAGAAGACGCTCCAGACCGTGCGATGGGCGATCATCTCGGCCGTGCCGACGCCAAAGCCGCCGAGCAGGTGGAAGTAGAGGGGCAGGAAGCCCCAGATTCCGTAGGCTCCGAGGCCCGCGAACAGGGCGGCCTGGCCTTCATTCCGGGGTTTGGGCAAGGCACACACTCCAAAGGTAAGAGGCCCGGAACCTTGCGGTCCCGGGCCCCCCGATGCGCTCCGCTTGTTGCGGATGTATCGACTAGGCCAGGGCCTTCTGGTTGATCAGGCCGCGCTCGTGCAGCAGCTGGGCGATCTGGACGGCGTTGAGGGCGGCGCCCTTGCGCAGGTTGTCCGACACCACCCACAGCGACAGGCCGTGCTCGACGGTCGGATCGTTGCGGATGCGGCTGACGTAGACCGGGAACTCGCCCTGCACCTCTTTCGGGGTCGCGTAGCCGCCGTCCTCGCGCTTGTCGATGACGACCAGGCCAGGCGCTTCACGCAGGATTTCGCGGGCCGCGTCGTCGTCGAGCGGGGTGTGGAACTCGATGTTCACCGACTCGCCGTGGCCGACGAAGACCGGCACGCGGACGCAGGTCGCCGAGACCTTGATGTCCGGATCGAGCATCTTGTGCGTCTCGTCCGCCATCTTGCGCTCTTCCTTGGTGTCGCCCGAGCCGTCGTCCAGGAAAACGTCGCACTGGGGGATGACGTTGAAGGCGATCTGCTTGTGGTAGACCTTGGGCGGCGGGGCGCCGAGGACGAAGACGCCCTTGGTCTGGTCCCACAGCTCGTCCATGGCCGCCTTGCCGGTGCCGGAGACGGACTGGTAGGTCGAGACGACGATGCGCTTGATCTTGGCCGCGTCATGCAGGGGCTTGAGCGCCACCAGCAACCCCGCCGTCGTGCAGTTGGGGTTGGCGATGATATTCTTTTTCCGGAAGCCCTCGATGGCGTCGGGGTTCACCTCCGGCACGATCAGCGGCACGTCCGGGTCCATGCGGAAGTGGCTCGAGTTGTCGATGACGATGGGACCGGCGCGGCCGATCTTCTCACCCCAGGCCTTGGACACAGACCCACCGGCGCTCATCAGCACCAGGTCGACGGTCGAGAAGTCGAACTGTTCCAGATCCTTGCATTTCAGAATCTGCTCTTTGAAGGAGACTTCCATGCCCATGGATTTGCGGGACGCGATCGCATGGATCTCGTCGACCGGAAATTCCAGTTCCTCGAGGATGTTGAACAGCTCGCGACCCACGTTGCCCGTGGCGCCGACGACGGCCACTCGGTAGCCCATCGGTAGTCTCCAGTTTTACTTAAGGCCGGGACGGATACGCCCCGGACGGAACCCATGCAAGGCGAGGAAACCTCTTGGCCCGTTAAGGCCCCCTTTTCGGGCGGTTTGCACCGCGCCGATCGGGTCTAGGTCTGAGCCCACACTGTTGAGAGGCTCTGATATGGCGACCCTGTTCCTGACCTACAAGCTGAAAGCCGAAACTGCACCGGAAGACTTCGAGGCCTGGATACGGACCACGGACTACCCGGCCATGCGCGGCCTGCGGCGGGTGGCCTCCTATGTGAACTACAAGGCTACCGGCCTGCTGCTCGGCGAAGGCAGCCCCAGCGTCGACCACGTCGAGGTGTTCGACATTCCCGATCTCGCCGGCTTCGTGGCCGAGGACATGCCGGGCGGCGTGGTGCAGGCGATCATGGGCCAGTTCATGGGCCTGGTGGACAACCCGGAATTCATCATCGCCGAGGCGGTGGTCTGACCTACCGCGCCCGGCGGTAGGTCAGGTCGAAGCTGGTCTTCCAGGTGGCGCCCTTGTCGGCCGAGGTTTCGCCGAACTGGCGGACGGTGCCGTCGGCGCCGGGGGTGTAGGTCATGCGGGTCAGGGTGCCGGCCCAGTCGCCCTGGATGACGATGGCGCTGCCGGTCCAGCCGCCGCGGAACTCGGCCCAGGCGCCGCTGGAATCGAGCCAGGTCTGGCGCCAGCCCTTTTCGTCGGGGCGCCAGGCGTTGAGGCTGCCGCCGCCGGTGCCCTTGAGCGGCTTCCAGTTCTCGCGCACGGCGCAGCCGCCGTAGAGCTTCTCGATGGTGCTGCGGGCGACCAGGACGTCCTGGCCGGTGGGGTAGACGTCCCACTCGCCGACCCAGAAGTCGAACTGCCGGCGCTCGGGCTCCTGGCAGGGCGCCTGCGCGGGCGCGGTCTGGGCCAGGGCGGGCGTGGCGGCGATGGCCAGCGCGGCGGCGGCAAGCAGTGACTTGAACATGGGGAGTCCTCCCGAATCGACCCTCGGCACAGCGTGACCGGCGGCGCGTTAAGCTTCAATCACCAGAACGTCGGCGGACGAAATCGATGAAGGCCCGAAGCGGCCCCGGCACCAGGCGGCGGCTGGGATAGTAGAGGCTGGGACCCGGGAAATGCTGGGCCCAGTCGGGGAGCAGTTCGACGAGGCGGCCGTCGGCCAGCTCGGCCTCGACGAAGCCCGGGAAGGTGAACATCAGCCCGACGCCGCCGACCGCGCCGGCGACCAGGGCCTCGATAGCGTTGGTGATCAGGGGCGCCCGGGCCGGGGTGACGCGCAGGATCTCGCCGTCCTTCTCGAACTCCCAGGGGGTCATGGCCCCGCTCGGGAAGCGGTGGCGGACGCAGGCGTGGGCGGCCAGCTCAGAGGGGTGAGTGGGCGTCCCCCGGGCGGCGAGGTAGGCGGGCGAGGCGACCAGGGCGAAGCGCATCGGCGGGCCGATGGGGATGGCAATCATGTCCTGCTCCAGCGCCTCCTCGAAGCGCACGCCGGCGTCGAAGCCGGCGGCGAAGATATCGACGAAGCTGTCCTCGACGATGACCTCGACGGTGACGCCGGGGTTCTCGGCCAGGAAGCCCGGCAACATCGGCGGCAGAATCAGGCGGGCGACGACGCCGGAGACGTTGAGGCGCAGCGTGCCCATCGGGGTGTCGCGGAAGGCGTTGACCGCCTCCAGGGCGCTGGCGACGCCGCCCAGCGCCGGTTCCAGCCGCTCGAGCAGGCGCGCCCCGGCTTCGGTCAGGGAGACGCTGCGGGTGGTGCGGTTGAGCAGGCGCACGCCTAGTCGGTCCTCCAGCCGGCGCACGGCCTGGCTGAGAGTCGAGGCGGAGACCTGGCGGCCGACGGCGGCGGTGCGGAACCCCCGGGCCCGGGCCACGGCGGTGAAGGCGTCGAGATCGGCAAGATCGATCATTGTGCATATTTCCGTACGGGCCGTGGCGACTTGAGGGGATTATCGCACAGCGGGGCTCGGCGCATAAGACCGCTCGAAGACAAGGAGAGCTTTCATGCAGACCCGCCAACTCGGCCGTACCGGCCCCAAAGTTTCCGCCCTCGGCCTCGGCGCCATGGGCATGAGCGACATGTACGGCCCCAGCGACCGGGCCGAGAGCCTCGCCACCGTCCATGCCGCCCTCGATGCCGGGATCACCCTGATCGACACCGGCGACTTCTACGGCAGCGGCCACAACGAGATGCTTCTGGCCGAGGCGCTGCGGGGCGTGCCGCGCGACCGCTACGAGCTGAGCGTCAAGTTCGGGGCCCTGCGCGGGCCGGATGGCGCCTTCGTCGGCTATGACGGCCGGCCCGACGCGATGAAGAACTACCTGACCATGTCGCTGCGCCGGCTGCAGGTCGACTATGTCGACGTCTACCGCCTGTCGCGGCTGGATCCGGCGGTGCCGATCGAGGACACCGTCGGGGCCATCGGCGAGATGGTGCAGGCCGGCTACGTGCGCCATATCGGCCTGTCCGAGGTCGGGGCCGACACCATCCGCAGGGCCGCCGCCACCCACGCCATCAGCGACCTGCAGATCGAGTATTCGGTGATCAGCCGCGGCATCGAGACGGCCATCCTGCCGACCTGCCGCGAGCTGGGCATCGGGGTCACGGCCTATGGCGTGCTGGCCCGGGGGCTGATCAGCGGCCACTGGAGCAAGGACCGCAAGGCGGCCGGGCGCGACCTGCGCGGTTTCAGTCCGCGGTTCGTGGGCGAGAACCTCGACCATAACCTCGGCATTGCCGGGACGCTTGGCCGGCTGGCGGAGGCCAAGGGTGCGACCACGGCCCAGCTGGCCATCGCCTGGGTGGCGGCGCAGGGGCAGGACATCATCCCGCTGGTCGGGGCCCGCAGGCGCGAGCGGCTGGCCGAGGCGCTCGGCGCGCTGGACGTCAGCCTGACGGCCGAGGATCTGGCCGCCATCGAAGCGGCGATCCCCAAGGGTGCCGCCCAGGGCGACCGCTATCCGACGGCGATGATGGCCCACCTCGACAGCGAGAAATAGTTTACCTCGCGGGTCATGGCGGAGGGGTCGGCGCGCTGGCATGCTGGCGCAAACGGAGCCTTCGCCATGACCTTCGACGCCGCCGCCCTGCCGTTCGCCAAGCTGATGGGCGTGGAGTTCACTGAGGCCACCAAGGATAGGGTGGTCGGCAGGCTGCTGGTCCGCGACGACCTCTGCACAGCCGGGTCCATCCTGCATGGCGGGGCGGTGATGGCCTTCGCCGACAGCCTCGGCGCGGTCGGCGGCTTTCTCAATCTCGCGGCCGGCCAGCACACCACGACCATCGAGAGCAAGACCAACTTCCTCGGCGCCGCCAAGGCCGGGACGACGGTGACGGGAACCGCGACGCCGCTGCACATCGGCGGCCGCACCAGCGTCTGGCAGACGCGGATCGAGCGGGAGGACGGCAAGTTGGTGGGGCTGGTGATCCAGACGCAGATGGTGCTGGGTTAACCTCCCTCCCCGAATGGGGAGGGTAGGCCGACAGGCCGGGTGGGGCAGTGGGTCACCATCGCCCGCCGGTTAAGCGTCTCAGCGCATCGTCTCGAAGGTCAGTGACCGACTTCCCCACCCGACGCGCGTAACCGCGCGTCTGCCCTCCCCATTCGGGGAGGGAGGTTAAACCAGCGCCCGCTTGTAGAGCGCCAGCAGCTCGGCCCAGGCCCGTTCGGCTTCCGGCTCGTTGTAGGCGGCGGAACCCGGGACGCACCAGCCGTGGTTGGCCTTGTAGACCTCGACCTTCGCTTTCACGCCGGCGTCGTCCATCGCCTTCTTGAGGAGGGTCTTGCCCTCGGGATACTTGGCGTCATCGTCCTGGGCGACGCCGAACGTCATCTCCGCCTTGATCTTCGGGGCCAGCAGGTGGGGGCTGTCGGGGGCGGCGGAGACCAGGCCGCCGCCGTGCCAGCTGGCGCCGGCGCCGACGCGGTCGGGACGAATGGCGGCGGCGCGCATGACGATGGCGCCGCCCATGCAATAGCCGGTGAAGCCGATCTTCGCCTTCGACACGTGGTGGCTCTTGTCCAGCCAGTCGACGAAGGCGGCGGTGTCGATGTCGATGGTCTTCGTGGTCATTTTCCCGCGCAGGCCGAAGACGATGGCGCGGTCCTCGGGCTTGGCGAAGTCGAAGGTCTCCGGCACGACCGGCGCCTTGGCGTCGCGGTAGTAGGGGTTGATGACCAGCACGCTGTAGCCGGCTGTCGCCAGCCGCCGGCCCATGCGGCGGAAAGCGGGGCGCAGGCCGACGATGTCCGGGATGATGACCACGCCGGGCGCTTTCTTCTTGCCATGGAAGAAGGCGGCGTCACAGGTTCCGTCCGGCGTGGGGACGCTGACGTCCATCTCCATGATGCCGTCCTCGGCCAGGGCCGGGGCGGCGACCGCCGAGCCGATAGCCAGCGAGGCGAGGCCGAAGCCCCGTCGGGAGATTTTCGGATCGTGGCGGATGCCGGGAGGGGTGTCGTCGTCGCGGGCCATGGGGAACTCCTGGGGGATGAGCAGGAGATAGTCTGGATCAGGGCAACGGCGAGGTCACCCCCGCTCGCGAAGCCAGCGGAGGCGATAGGCGTTCATCGCCACGACGCCCAGCTGGTCGAGCAGGCGGAAGTTGACGAAGGCCCCGACCGGGGCGCCGATGACCGGGATCAGCTGGGCCAGTTTCGCCAAGTCGATGTAGTCGCGGTACTGCTGCTGGAAGGTGCGCCAGTCGAAGTCCTTGGGTGAGGCCGGGTGCGGGGTCGTGTCCCAGGTCTCCAGGGTCTGCAGCACGGCCTGGCGATGGTCGGCGTTCGAGAAGGCCAGCTGGAAGATGGAGAGGATGTAGAGCCGCTCGTTCCAGCTCTCGCCGTCGTGGCCATAGAGGGCGGCGATCTCGAACAAGAGCTTGATCTTGAAGCCGATCAGCACCGGGAAGTCGGCGGCCGCCAGCAGGAAGCCGCCGGCCCCGGCGACGCCGCCCTCGGCCGCCGCCATGGTGCGGTAGGCGGCGATGCGCTGGCGGACCAGGCCTTCCCGGGCCCCGAAGGAGGCGTTCTGCAGCGGCTTGGCGGTGGTGAGGTCCGAGCCGGTGAGGATGGTGCGGGTCAGGCCCTCAATGACTTTTGTTATGGCTCTGTGGAGCTGCTCGGGGATCAGGTTGTTGACCGTCGCCTGCATGTTGCGCGCGGCGCGGTCCATGGGGCCGGGCGGCCTGGCGATCTTGAGCCGCCAGGCTTCCAGTTCGGCGAGGGCGGCTTCCTCGTGCGCGTCCAGACGGGCCATCAGGCCTTACAACGCGGCCAGAACCGCATCGCCCATTTCAACAGTCGAAAGCTGTCCGCCGAGGTCGCGCGTGCGGGCCCCGTTCGCCAGGGCGGTCTCGACGGCCCTATAGAGACGGTCGGCTTCGGCCGGGCGGTTCAGGCTCCAGCGCAGGGCCATCTCGAAGCTGAGGATGGCGGCCAGCGGGTTGGCGACGCCCTGGCCGGCGATGTCCGGGGCCGAGCCGTGGATGGGCTCGTACAGGCCCGGGCGGCCGGCTTCGCCGAGCGCGGCGCTGGGCAGCATGCCGAGCGAGCCGGTCAGCTGGGCGGCGGCGTCGGACAGGATGTCGCCGAACAGGTTGTCGGTCAGCAGGACGTCGAACTGGGTGGGAGCGCGGACCAGCTGCATGGCGGCGTTGTCGGCCAGGATGTGTTCGAGCTGGACGTCGGCGTATTCACGTTTGTGCAGGTCGGTGACGACCTCGCGCCAGAGCAGGCCCGATTCCATGACGTTGGACTTCTCGGCGCTGTGCACCTTGTTCCTGCGGCCGCGCGCCAGTTCGAAGGCGACGCGGGAGACGCGCTCGATCTCGCTGGTCGTATAGACCTGGGTGTCGAAGCCGCGGCGCTGGCCGTCGGGCAGGGTCTCGATGCCGCGCGGTTCGCCGAAATAGACGCCGCCGGTCAACTCACGGACGATCATGATGTCGAGGCCGGCGACCAGCTCGCGCTTGAGGCTGGAGGCATCGGCCAGGGCGTCGAAACAGAGGGCCGGGCGCAGGTTGGCGAACACCTGCATCTCCTTGCGCAGGCGCAGCAGGCCGGCTTCGGGCCGGCTCTGGCGGGCGACGCCGGCCCACTTGGGTCCGCCCACGGCGCCCATCAGCACGGCGTCGGCGGCGATGGCGGCGGCGACCGCTTCATCGGTGATCGGCGCGCCGTGGCGGTCGAAGGAGATGCCGCCGAAGTCGCGCTCATCGAGCGTGATGTCGGGGGTCAGGGCTTTGGCGATACGGGCGGCCTGGGCGGTGACTTCGGGGCCGATGCCGTCGCCGGGAAGCAGGAGAAGGGTCGTCATGTCGCTCTCGATCCTCCCTCACCGAATGGGGAGGGCAGACGCGCGTTGCGCGTCGGGTGGGGCTGTCGGCTACGGGCGGGCAGAGGGTGGTGACCCACTTCCCCACCCGGCCTTCGGCCTGCCCTCCCCATTCGGGGAGGGAGGTTAGAAGGCTTCGCCGTCATCGGCTTCATACAGCTTGATGTCGCGTTCGCGCACCTGGCCCGTCAGCGCCGCCCGCCAGGTGGCCATATGGGCAGTCTTGAAATGCGCCTCCAGGCTGGCGCGGTCGGTCCACAGTTCGGAGACCCGGACCAGGCCGGGCTCCAGCATGTCGAGCGCATAGGCGTAGGTCAGGCAGCCGTCCTCGGCGCGGCTGGCGGCCGTCATCGCCTCCATGGCGGGGCGCAGGCGCTGAACCGCGTCCGGATCGACCCGGACCGTGCCCATGACGATGACCATTCAGGCCTCCATCCAGGGCGTGCTGAGCGCGCGCTTGCTTTCGTAGAGGTCGATATCGCCAGCGTGCTGCAGGGTCTCGCCGATGGCGTCGAGGCCCTTCATCAGCTTGTCCTTGCGGTCGGGGTCGATGTCGAAGTGGAACTTCGCGCCCGACGGGGCGGTGACGGTCTGGCTCTCCAGATCGACGGTGAAGACGTGGTTGCCGCCCTTGGCCTCGTCCATCAGGGCCTCGACTTCCTCAGGCTTGAGGATGACGGGCAGCAGGCCGTTGTTCAGGCAGTTGTTCTTGAAGATGTCGGCGAAGCTGGAGCTGATCACGCAGGTGATGCCGAAGTCCATCAGAGCCCACGGCGCGTGCTCACGGCTGGAGCCGCAGCCGAAATTGTCGCCGGCGATGAGGATGGAGGCGCCCTTGTACTCCGGCTTGTTGAGCACGAACTCGGGCCGCACGCCGCCCTGGTCATCGAAGCGCAGGGCGAAGAACAGGCCCTTGCTCAGGCCCTCGCGCTCAACGGTCTTGAGGAACTGGGCCGGGATGATCTGGTCGGTGTCGACGTTGGCGAGCTGCAGCGGAGCGGCGCGGCCGTCGAGGCGGGTGAAGGCTTTCATCAGGCGGGTCCGATGATCAGGGTTGGAATGCCGGCCGGAGCATCCTTGATGGTGAAGACCCGGGTGCCGGGCTTGCGGCCCTCGCGGACCTCGCTGACGGCGAAGGCCTGAGCGATCCGGGCATGGGCGGCGGCGACGTCGGGCACGCGCCAGGTCAGACCCCAGAGGCTGTCGGGGTCGTCGTTCGGCTCGTTCTTCAGTTGGTGGGCGACCTCGACGACGAGGTCGCCGATCTTGAAGAACATCAGCCGCGTGCCCCAGGCCTCGTTGCTGCGGTCAAGCTTGAAGTCGAGGCCGAGGCGGGCGCCGTAGAGGGCGGCGGCGCGGTTGGGATGGCGGGTGGAGACGACGACGTGATCGAGCCCGCTGACGGCGGCGGCCTCGTCGCCGACGACGGGGCAGGGCGGCCAGTCGGGCGTCTCGCCGATCAGGAAGGTGGTGACGCCGGCCGTCGCTTCAACGTCGAGGATCGAGGTCGGCCAGGTGCGGGCCTCGCCGGCCTCGTTCTTCGTGCGGATCGGCATGACGTCGGTCGAGGGCATCGTCAGGCGGGCGAGGCGCTTGCGCTCGGCCTCGACGTCGTCGCTGGCGAGGGCCAGGCCCCAGAGGCCCTCGCCGTTGGCCTTGAGCCAGCCGCCGGACGGACCGAGCTCACCGGGAGCGATGATGTCGAGGGCGGTGTTGCCCAGCTGGAACCAGGCATGACGGACCGGACCGCTGGCGCCGCGCCAGTCAGGCTCGCGGCCGAGGAGCCTGGCGTAGCCGTCAACGGCGGGGTCGAGGTCGTTGACCACGATGGCGAGGTGGTCGAGGGCGGTGATGGTCATGCGGCCACAACTTTCAAACCGCGGTACCGGCTGAAGATACGGTCGCTGCTGACAAGCTCCAGATCATACTCCAGCGCCTGGGCGATAAGCAGCCGGTCGAAGGGGTCACGGTGGATAAGCGGCAGTTCCTGCAGGCGGCTGATGGCGGGAAGATCGATGTCCAGCAGCGTCGCCCCCATTCGATCCACCATGGTGGAGAATGCGGACCGGAAGTCGGCTTGAAAGGCTTTGGGCAGGATCAGTTTGCCGAGCGAGCTCTTGATGGCGATCTCGATCGCACTGACCGGACTGATGTGCAGCCCGGCATCTGGCGCCGCTACGGCCGCCAAGGTCGAAGCTGAGAGTTTCGACCGATCAAGCGCCAGGAACAGCAGGACGTTTGTGTCGAGCAGCTTCACGTAGAGTCCGCATGATCGCCCGCGAAGAGCGCCTCGATCTCGGGATCGGGATCGTTGAAGTCGTCCGGAAGCTTGAACCCTTCGGACTCCCAGAAGCCGAATTCCGGAACGCGGCGCGGCTTTCGCGGCGCGCGGTCCAGCGACACGATCACGGCGCGGGGCTTGCCGTTCTTGGCAATGACAATGTCCTCGCCGTCGGCGGCCTGATCCACCAGGGCCGACAGGTTCGTCTTCGCCTCGTAGAGGTTGACCTGCTTCATGGCTCATAGGGTGCGCGCCTTGACCAAGTTGGTCAAGCTTCCAGAAAGCTGCGCACGTCGACGATATGCCCCGCGATGGCCGCCGCCGCCGCCATGGCCGGGCTCATCAGATGGGTGCGGCCGCCGCGGCCCTGGCGGCCTTCGAAATTGCGGTTGGAGGTCGAGGCGCAGCGCTGGCCGGGGGTGAGCTTGTCTGGGTTCATGCCCAGGCACATCGAGCAGCCCGGTTCGCGCCATTCGAAGCCGGAGGCCTTGAGGATGGCGTCGAGGCCTTCCTCTTCCGCCTGGGCGGCGACCAGGCCAGAGCCAGGAACCACCATGGCCCGAACGTGGGGCGCGACCATGCGGCCGTGCAGGAAGGCGTCCTGGGCGACCTTGGCGGCGGCGCGCAGGTCTTCGATGCGGCTGTTGGTGCAGCTGCCGATGAAGACGACGTCGACCTTGGCGTCGGTGATCGGCTGGCCGGGGTTAAGGCCCATGTATTCCAGCGCCCGTTCGGCGGAGGCGCGCTTGTCGGGGGTGGAGAAGCTGGCGGGGTCGGGGACATTGCCGGTCACGGCGACGGTGTCTTCCGGGCTGGTGCCCCAGGTGACGGTGGGGGCGATGTCCTCGGCCTGCAGCCGGACCTCGCGGTCGAAGGGAGCGTCGTCGTCGCTGAAGAAGGTCTTCCAGTAGCTGAGCGCCATCTCCCAGGCGGCGCCCTTCGGCGCGGCCGGGCGGCCCTGGATGTAGGCGAAGGTGGTCTCGTCCGGCGCGATCAGACCGGCGCGGGCCCCGCCCTCGATGGTCAGGTTGCAGAGGGTCATGCGGCCCTCCATCGACAGGCCGCGCACGGCCTCGCCGGCGAACTCGATGACCGAGCCGGTGCCGCCGGCCGTGCCGATGGTCCCGATGATGGCCAGGGCCATGTCCTTGGCGGTGACGCCGGGGCCGAGCTGGCCGTCGACGGTCACCCGCATGTTCTTCGACTTGGCCTGGCGCAGGGTCTGGGTCGCCAGGACGTGTTCGACCTCGGTGGTGCCGATGCCCTGGGCGAGGGCGCCGAAGGCCCCATGGGTCGAGGTGTGGGAGTCGCCGCAGACCACGGTCATGCCGGGCTGGGTGCGGCCCTGTTCGGGGCCGACGACATGGACGATGCCGTTGCGGATGTCGCCCATCGGAAAGTACTCGATCCCGTGGTCGACGACGTTGCGGCCCAGCGTCTGCAGCTGCAGGCGGGCTTCCGGGTCCTCGACGGCGTCGACGCCCAGCGCCTGGCCGATGGTCGGGGTGTTGTGGTCGGCGACGGCCAGGGTGCGGTCGGGGCGGCGCACCTTGCGGCCGGCGGCGCGAAGGCCGGCGAAGGCCTGGGGCGTCGTCACCTCATGGATGAGGTGCAGGTCGATGTAGAGGACTGTCTCGCCACCGTCCTGAGCGACAGCGTGAGCGTCCCAGATCTTGTCGTAGAGGGTCTTGCCGGCCATGCAGGCGGTTTAGGACGGGGCAGGGCGTGCCGTCCAGTGCGGCGCAACAAAAGTGCGTCGAAAGCGGAGTTCGGGGCGAGGTTGGGGAAGGAAGTTGCCGCCTGCCGATCATGACAAAACCGACAGGTGACAGGGGGCGCGAACCGTGAAGACTGCGGCGACCTGAAATTCCGGGAGTCGCCGCCGTGTCCCATCTGCTCATCAGTCGCCGCCTTGCCCTCGCCGGGCTCGTTCTCGCCGGGCCGCTCAGCCAGACGGCTTTCGCGCAGGACAGCGCGGACGCGAAGTTCACCGCCTTCCTCGACGCCTGTTTCG